>JBBCGQ010000001.1:1973333-2302222 GCA_037200845.1 Bauldia sp. | reverse complement strand
ATCGGCAAGTCGACGGTGCCGTTCACCGACCGGCCGCGGCCGGCGCTCGGCGATGTCGTCAGCGAGTGGAAGGCGCCGACTTAGGCCGGATTTCCACCGCTTTTCATGGTGAACGGATCGTTAAAGATTCGGGCGGCAGTATCCGCCGCATGATCGTTCGCGAATTCCTCATCTGGATCGAAACGGCGCCGGCGCCGCGGCGGGCGGAAGCGGCGCACGCGCTCGCCCGCGCCTACCTTTATGCCGACGTCGACGACGAGACGCGGAGCGCGATGGAAGCGGCGCTGACGCTGCTGCTCGACGACACGTCTTCCGACGTCCGCCTGGCGCTCGCCGATTCTCTCGGCTCCAGCGACAAGGCGCCGCGCCACGTCATCGTGACGCTCGCCGCCGACCAGGCCGACGTCGCGGAACTCGTATTGTCGCGCTCGCCGCTGTTCATCGACGCGGAGCTGGTCGACATCGCCGCAGCCGTCGCCGGGCGGCTGCAGATCGCCATCGCGAAGCGGCCGGTGCTTTCCAATGCCGTTGCCGCGGCCATCGCCGAGGTCGGCGACCGCGAGGCGTGCCTGACGCTGCTCGCCAATCCCGGCGCAGCGATCGCGCGCATCAGCTTCCGGCGCATGGCGGAGCGGTTCGGCGAAGATTTCGAGGTGCGCGATGCGCTGCTCGGGCGGAAGGACCTGCCGGCCGACGTCCACCAGCGCATCATCCGCGCCGTCGGCGACCAGCTCGGCGCGCTGATCGTGCGCAAGGCCTGGGTGCAGGAGCCGCGGGCGAAGGTGGTGACGCGCGAAGCCTGCGACCGCGCCACCGTCGCCATCGCGGCGGAGACCGAGACGGAGGAACTGTCGGCGCTGGTCGAGCATCTGCGCGTCACCGGGCAGCTCACGACGGCGCTGCTCTTGCGCGCCGTGTGCGCCGGCAACGTCGCATTCTTCGAGACGGCGCTGGCGTCGCTGTCGGGCGCGCCGCAGCATCGCATTTCCAGTCTGGTGCGCGCCGGCCGCGTTTCCGGACTGCGCGCCGCCTACGCCAAGGCCGGATTGCCGCCGCTGGCGTTCGACGCATTCGCGGCCGCGCTCGACACGTGGCGGAAGGCGGCGGGCGAGGGCGGGCCGACCGACAAGTACCGCTTCACGATGCAGATGGTCGATGCGGTGATCGCGCGCTACGCCGACATCACCGACGGCGAGATGAACGACCTGACGACGATGCTCCGGCGCTTCGCCGCCGACCAGGCGCGCGAAGCGGCGCGCGATTTCGCCAAGGCGGCGGTGGCGGCTTAATACTTGAACTGCTCGGTGAGGATGCGTTCGTCCCACGAGTGATCGGGATCGAACAGGATCACGCTTTGCGCGGTGCGATCCTGGTGGATGGTCACCTCGACCACCGACTTGAACTCGACGTTGTCGGCGACCGCATTGATCGGGCGCTTCTCCGTTTCCAGCGCCGTGATCTTGACCGTGACGTGATCGGGGAGCAGCGCGCCGCGCCACGTGCGTGGGCGGAAGGCGCTGATCGGAGTGAGCGCGAGGAGGGGCGCGTAGATCGGCAGGATCGGGCCGTGCGCCGAGAGATTATACGCCGTGCTGCCGGCGGGCGTCGCGACCAGCAGGCCGTCGCAGATGAGATCCTCCAGCCGCGTGTGGCCGTCGATGGTGATCGTGAGCTTCGCCGCCTGGTAGGACTGGCGGAGCAGCGAGACTTCGTTGATGGCGTAGGCGGTCTGCGTGGCGCCCGTGGCGTCCAGCGCCGCCATCACGAGGGGATGGATGACGCTCTCGCTGGCCGCGGCGATGCGGGCGGGGACGTTGTCCTCGGTGAGGTCGTTCATCAGGAAGCCGATGGTGCCGCAGTTCATGCCGTAGATCGGCTTGCCGGTGTTCATGAAGGCGTGCAGCGTCTGCAGCATGAAGCCGTCGCCGCCGAGCGCGACGATGACGTCGGCCTGCTCGGGCGCGACGCCGCCGTAGCGGGCGATGAGGCGCGCCTGCGCGGCGCGCGCTTCGTCGACACCGCTCGAAATGAAAGCAATGGACGCGTTCTTGAGCCGCCCGCCCGCCATTTACGCGCTCCCGCAATGAGGCGGCAGGCAGTACCACGCGCGCGCGCGGAATTCCAATTTGCGATCATCCCCTAACCACGGCCAAACGCCGCGGTTGCGGCAAGGGCGGGCGTTCGCTATCGGTCACGCGGCCTTTGATCCCGCGAGCGCACGAGTCCCTTCCCGATGGTGGCCGAGCCGGCACGATTTGTCCTGACGCTTTCCTGCGGCGACCGGCGCGGCATCGTCGCGGCGGTGGCGAACAGCATCGCGTCGCAGGGCTGCAACATCGTCGAGAGCGCGCAGTACGGCGACCCGGAGACGGAGCGTTTCTTCATGCGCGTCTCGTTCTCGGCGCCGAACGACGTCACCGTGAAATCGTTCAGCGACGGCTTCATGCCGGTCGCGACCGGGTTCAATTTTCAGTGGACGCTGCACGACCTGACGGTGAAGCCGCGCGTCCTCATCCTGGTCTCCAAGTTCGGCCACTGCCTCAACGATCTGCTCTACCGCAACTCAATCGGCCACCTGCCGATGGAGCTGACCGGCGTCGTATCCAACCATGACGCCATGCGGCGGCGGGTCGAGGCGGAGGGCATCCGCTATTTCCATATGCCGGTGACGGCCGAGACCAAGGCGAAGCAGGAAGCAAAGCTCTTGGCGCTGATCGACGACGAGAAGGTCGAGCTGATCGTGCTCGCCCGCTACATGCAGGTTTTCTCGCCGACGATGATTGCGCGGCTGGCGTCGCGTCACGTGTCGGCGATCAACATCCACCACTCGTTCCTGCCGAGCTTCATCGGCGCGCGACCCTACCAGCAGGCGCGGCAGCGCGGCGTGAAGCTGATCGGCGCCACGGCGCACTACGTCACGCCGGAGCTCGACGCCGGGCCGATCATCGAGCAGGACGTCGGGCGCGTCGATCACGCGATGGCGGAGGAGGAGATGATCGCCGCCGGGCGCGACATCGAGGCGACCGTGCTGGCGCGCGCGGTGCGCTTCCATCTCGAGCATCGCGTGCTGATCAACGATAGCCGCACCGTGGTTTTCTCCTGATGACGGCGCGGCTGATCGATGGGCGCGCGATCGCCGCGGAGGTCACGGCACGGGTCGCCGACCAGGCGCGGCGGCTGAAGGCGGAAGCCGGGATCGTGCCGGGCCTCGCCGTGGTGCTGGTCGGCAACGATCCGGCAAGCGAGATTTACGTCGGTGCCAAGGGCAGGAAGGCAGAAGAGCTCGGCTTCCGCTCCGTGCAGCACACGCTCGCCGCTGCGACGGGCGAGGTGGAGTTGCTGGCGCTGATCGAGAAGCTCAACCGCGACCCGGCGATCCACGGCATCCTGGTGCAGTTTCCGGTGCCGGCGCAGATCGACCGCGTTAGGGTCGTCGAGGCGATCAGCCCGGCGAAGGATGTCGATGGTCTGCATCCGATCAACGTCGGGCGCCTCGCCGCCGGCATCGGCGGCGGCATGGTGCCGTGCACGCCGGCGGGATGCCTGATCCTGATCCGGCGGTCGGTGCCGGATGGGCTGGCGGGGAAAAACGCGGTCGTCGTCGGGCGCTCGGCGCTGGTCGGACGGCCGATGGCGCAGTTGCTGCTCGATGCCAACTGCACGGTGACGGTGGCGCATTCCAAGACGCGCGATCTCGCGGGCGTCGTACGCGGCGGCGACATCGTCGTGGCGGCGGCGGGCAGGGCGGAGATGATCCGCGGCGACTGGATAAAGCCGGGCGCGGTCGTCATCGACGTTGGTGTGACGCGGTTGCCGGCGCCGGAGAAGGGGCCGGGCAAGACGCGGCTCTCCGGTGACGTTGCCTTCGCCGAGGCCGTGGAGGTCGCCGGCGCGATCACGCCGGTGCCGGGCGGCGTCGGGCCCATGACCATCGCGATGTTGATGGCGAATACGCTCACGGCCGCCTGTCGAGCCGCCGGAATCGCACCGCCGGATTTTGCGTAAAAAGAAACCCGGCGGGGGAGATCCGCCGGGTTCCCGTGCTCGACAGAGGTCCGTCGCTTAAATTAGTTGCCGAGCTTCGCGATCATGCGGCAGAGCGCCACAAGGTCCGTGTCGAAGGCGCCCGGCGAGCTCAGGATCGACGAGCAGCGCAGGCGGAGCTGCTGCTGTTCGCCCGAGCCGAGGCCGTTGAACGCGACCTGGATCTGAGCCGCGGTCGCGCCGCCGCCGTTGCCGCCACCACCACCGTTGCCGCTGCCGTTACCGCCAGCGCCACCGTTGCCACCGCCGCCGCCATTGCCGGCTCCGCCATTGAGCAGACCGCCGAGGTCGATGCTGAGGCCACCGTTGCCGCCCGTGCCGCCCAGCCCGAGCCCGCCCAGATTGACGTTGGCCGACGTGCCGTCCGGATTGGTGGTCGAGGCGATCAGCGGGCCGCTGTTCGTGCCGACGCCGACGGTCGTGTTGGTGCCGGTGGCGTTGGTGTTGACCGAGGCGAGGTTGCTGCCGCCGCCGACCGTGGCGCCGACGTTGGTCCCGCCGACGCCGACGGAGACGTTGGCGCCGCCGCTGGACGTGGTGTTGGCGCCGATGCCGATGCCCAGCACGTTGACCTCCGCGGCACCCGCAGGAACGATGGCGGCGCTCATCATCAAGCCGGCGCACACCGCAGTCAGAACTAGAATCCGTGTCATGGGTTTCCTCTTTTGGTTGCAGCGCAGCACACAACGGAACCGCAGGGACGGATGCGTCATTGCTCGCGTACAACCACTAGGCGCCGGGGTTTTCTAACCGGGCCTGAAGCAAATTCGGAGGATTCTACTCAAACCGCGCCGAGTCAGGGCTGCCTGGCTTATGATCGGCATGGTCGTCAATTTTCACGATAGCGTGAATTGCCAGTGGGGTGGAATGTTGCACTGCAACTACGGCATGTGCTCGCCATGGTGGCGGAGGGGCGCGGCGCCGTGGGGTGGCAGTGGTGCCGGATGAGGGGATTGAACCCCCGACCTTCGGTTTACAAAACCGCTGCTCTACCGCTGAGCTAATCCGGCCCGAGTCTCGCGCGCGGTTTCGCTTTAGCAGCGCGGCATAGCTCCGGAAAGGGCGTGCGCGGCTGGTTCATCATCCCGCGCTCGGGCAACCGCGCGGCAGGTATCCCCGCCGCGAGTCTCGATCTCACCCAGGCATCAGGCGCCGGCGTTGAGATGCCGGCTGGCGAGATAGAGCGCCAGCGCGGCGGCGTTCGAGACGTTGAGGCTGGTGATGGCGCCCGGGACCTTGAGGCTCGCGACCACGTCGCAGGTTTCCTGCGTCAGCCGGCGGAGGCCCTTGCCTTCGGCGCCGAGCACCAGCGCAATGCGCGGGCCCGTGAACGCGGTCTCGATGTTCGCTTCCGCGTCGCTGTCGAGGCCGACGCGGGTGAAGCCCATGCGGCCGATCTCCTCCAGCGCGCGGGCGAGATTCTGCACCTCGATCCATTTGATCTGGTCGAGCGCGCCCGAGGCGGCCTTGGCGAGCGTGCCGCTTTCGGCCGCGGCGTGGCGGCCGGTGGTGACGATGGCGTCGGCGGCGAAGGCGACGGCGGAGCGCAGGATCGCGCCGACATTGTGC
Source organism: Bauldia sp. (assembly GCA_037200845.1). Taxonomy (NCBI): domain Bacteria; kingdom Pseudomonadati; phylum Pseudomonadota; class Alphaproteobacteria; order Hyphomicrobiales; family Kaistiaceae; genus Bauldia; species Bauldia sp. The sequence continues at coordinate 2,296,609 of JBBCGQ010000001.1, read as the reverse complement.
GGGTCGGTGACCTGATCGAGGACGACGATCAGCTTTGCCGCGGCGATGGCGTCGAGGCCGAGCGCCGGCAGCGCGGCGACCTCGAGCGCGATGCCCTGGTGGACGGCATCGGTGCCAAGCAGGCGGTCGAGATCGCGCGGGTGCGCGTCCTCCGGCGCGAAGGGCAGCGCGGCGCCGGCTTCGGCGACACGGGCGACGGCATTGGGCGTCGCGAGGATGCGGTTGATCTTGCGACGCGGATTGTTGAGCGCGGCGGCGACGGCATGGATGCCGTAGATCCACAGCGAGTCCGGCCGGCGCTCGGCCGGATGCAGCGTCGCCAGCCGCTTCTGCTCGGCGATGCGCTGCTGCTGGCGCTCCTGGCGCTCCTGGGGGGTGTTGTGGCGGGTCATGGGTTCACCTTGGCGATCACCAGCGCGGCGAGCTTCTTCGGGGCGATGGCGCGGTAGCTTTGCGCGATCCAGGTCTTGAGGAGATCGGTGTTGGGCTTCTGGCCGGATGGTATCTGTGCGGTTATCCAGCCGCTCCGTCCCAGTCCATAGCCGGTCGGCTCGACGTAGGGGAGCGTCAGCGCCATCTCGGACGACAGCGGCAGCTTCACGCCGACGCGGAGCTGATCCTCGACCAGCCCGAGGAACACGAAGATCTTGCCGCGCACCTTGATGACGCGCTCGCCCCACGGAAACTGCTCCGACGCCTCGGGAAGCGACAGGGCGTAGCGCCGCAGCGCGGTTTCGGCCGCGGTATGGGAAGGAGGTGCCGGCATCACGCTTCTATAGATACGCGGCGCGTTGACAGCAAACAGGCCCGTCGCCATAAGACGCCGACCTTTTTCGGGCGGCTCCGGCCGCTCCAAGGGGGAGAGTGTCCCGAGTGGCAAAGGGGGCGGACTGTAAATCCGCTGGCTTACGCCTTCGTAGGTTCGAGTCCTACCTCTCCCACCACGCTTCGCCCTTCGGGCTACGCGTGGCGCAGCCACGCCCTTTCGGCCGGACACGCCGATCCTGTACAGTGGTTCTTGGTTCGCGGGTGTAGCTCAATGGTAGAGCAACAGCCTTCCAAGCTGATGACGAGGGTTCGATTCCCTTCACCCGCTCCAACAATAACAATCCGGGGGATCTGATGATTTTCGCGTTTATGCGCCGGGCCGTGCTGGTTACCGGTGCGGTCGTCGCTTTGACGGGCATGGCGCGGGCGGACGACGCCTTGTTCCTGCCGGTCGCCGATGTCTTCCCGATTTCGGGGATGGGGACGGTGGCCCTCGGCACTGTGGTGCGCGGGGAAATCCACACCGGCGATGCGGTCGAGGTCGTCGGCGGAGCGGGGGCGCCGATCAAGGCGACCGTGCTGCAGTTGCAGATCCATGCCGCCAACGTCGATAGCGCGAAGGCCGGCGACGACGTCGGGGTGCTGCTCCGCGGCGTCGACCAGGACACGATCGAGCGCGGGCGCGTCATCGCGGCGCCGGGTTCGGTGACGGCGCATACGCACGTCACCGCGGAGATCACGCTCGCCGCCGAGGGCGGGCGCTCGACGCCGGTAGCCGACGGATACCGGCCGCTGCTCGCGATATTTACGGCGAGCGTCAGCGCGACGCTGAAGCTGGGCGATGCCACTCTGGCGCCTGGCGGCAAGGCGACGGTGCCGGTGGAGCTCGAGGACCCGGTGGCGCTGCTGGTCGGCGACACGTTCGACGTGACCGAGGGTGGACGCTCGGTCGGGTCGGGGACCGTAGTTTCGATCGAGGATTAGCGCGCGAGCGCTTGCGGTCGGAGGGGCCGCTTGTTATCTCGACGCCAGCGCTAGGGGTATAGCTCAGTTGGTAGAGCGGCGGTCTCCAAAACCGCAGGCCGTAGGTTCGAGCCCTACTGCCCCTGCCAGCGCTGTTTTACGGCTGAAATGCTGCCTTGCGGCATGGGTGCCTCTGAATGGCCACAAATAGCGCTTGACGGCGTGCTTTTTCCCGGGTTATCGGGCTTGAGAATCCTTTCCAAAGGCCTTATGTAGCCTTCCCTAAGCGCCCGACGCGCGAGCCAATAGGTTCGCGCGTCGATCAGTTATGAGCGGTACATGGCCGAAAGAACCAATCCTCTTCAATTCCTCCAGCAGGTGCGGGCGGAAGCGGGCAAGGTCGTCTGGCCGAGCCGGCGCGAGACGGCGGTTTCCACGGTCATGGTGATCGCAATGGCGTTCCTGGCGGCGATCTTCTTTCTGACCGCCGACCAGGTCATCAGCTACGCGGTGAAGTTCCTTTTGGGCCTTGGCAGCGGCACGACGGGCTAAGGGGCGGCAGCGGGTCTAATGGAAAAGAAGTGGTACATCGTCCACGCCTATTCGAATTTCGAGCGCAAGGTCGCCGACTCGATCCGTGAGAAGGCCCAGCAGACCGGGCTTGCGGACCTGTTCGATGAAATCCTCGTGCCGACCGAAAAGGTGGTCGAGGTGCGCCGCGGCCGCAAGGTCGATGCAGAGCGCAAGTTCTTTCCCGGCTACGTGCTGGTGAAGATGACGATGACGGATGAGGCCTATCACCTCATCAAGAACACACCGAAGGTCACCGGCTTCCTCGGCGCCGACAACAAGCCGATGGCGATTTCGGAAGCGGAGGCGAGCCGCATCCTGCAACAGGTGCAGGAAGGCGTGGAGCGTCCCAAGCCGTCGGTCTCCTTCGAGATCGGCGAACAGGTTCGGGTGGCGGACGGTCCGTTCGCTTCCTTCAACGGACTGGTCGAGGAAGTCGACGAAGTCCGTGCCCGCCTCAAGGTGGCGGTTTCGATTTTCGGCCGGGCAACTCCGGTCGAACTCGAATACGGCCAGGTGGAGAAGCTTTAGCGACGGTGGTCATTCGAGTTCGACCATTCTTCGCATGAAAAAGTGCCCCGTTTCGCGAAGCGAAACGGTGGCGAACTGGAATACGGGCAGGTCGAGAAGCTCTAGCTCCTCGCTCTGTTCGTCAGTGGCTGTGGAAGGCGAGGCAGTGTTTGCCAACGCTGACTGAACCGAACCACGGCGTCCTTGCCGGCGATTAGTTCGCTGGCGTCGCGAAAGGAAGTGACATGGCAAAGAAAGTTGCCGGGTATTTGAAGCTTCAGGTACCCGCCGGCGCGGCCAACCCGTCGCCGCCGATCGGTCCCGCGCTCGGTCAGCGCGGCATCAACATCATGGAATTCTGCAAGGCGTTCAACGCCCAGTCGCAGGAAATGGAGAAGGGTTCGCCGATCCCGGTGGAGATCACCTACTACCAGGACAAATCCTTCACCTTCAAAATGAAGACGCCGCCGGTGTCCTTCTTCCTGAAGAAGGCCGCGGCGATCCCGAAGGGCAGCCAGACACCCGGCCGCGGCACGGCCGGCTCGATCACCAAGACGCAGGTGCGCGACATCGCGACGAAGAAGCTCAAGGACCTCAACGCCACCTCGGTCGAGGCGGCGATGCGGATGGTCGAAGGCTCGGCCCGTTCCATGGGCCTCACGGTGACGGAGTAAGCGCCATGGCAATCGGCAAGAGAAACAAGACGGCTCTGGAAGGCGTGGATCGCGAGAAGCTCTACACGCTCAGCGAGGCCGTGAAGATGGTCAAGGAGCGCGCCAAGGCGAAGTTCGACGAGACCGTCGAGATCGCGATGAACCTCGGCATCGACCCGCGCCATTCGGACCAGATGGTCCGCGGCGTCGTCTCGCTGCCGTCGGGCACCGGCCGTACGCAGCGCGTCGCGGTGTTCGCGCGCGGTGCCAAGGCGGAAGAGGCGAAGAAGGCGGGAGCCGATGTCGTCGGCGCCGAGGACCTCGTCGAGAAGGTGCAGGGCGGCACGATCGATTTCGACAAGTGCATCGCCACGCCCGACATGATGCCGCTGGTCGGCCGTCTCGGTAAGGTGCTCGGCCCGCGCGGCCTGATGCCGAACCCGAAGGTCGGCACTGTCACCAACGACGTTGCGTCGGCGGTGCGTGACGCCAAGGGCGGCGCGGTCGAGTTCCGCGCCGAGAAGGCGGGGATCATCCAGGCCGGCATCGGCAAGGCGAGCTTCGACGAGAAGGCGCTGGTCGCCAACGTCAAGGCGTTCACCGACGCGGTGCAGAAGTCGCGCCCGGCCGGCGCCAAGGGAACATTCGTGCAGCGGGTCGCCATCTCCTCGACCATGGGTCCGGGAGTGAAGGTCGATCCGACGACGATCGCGACCGCGTAAGCGGGGCGGTCGGTATCAGGTTCCCGCCGGGTAACACCGGCGGGGTAGGCCTCCACCAGACGCAAGTCCGGTGGAGTCTGGGTGGCGGAGGTTGATCCTTCCGACACTCGATTCCTGTCCGAGACTGCAGGCGCCGGGCATCCGGCTTAATGCGATTTGCCTGCAATAGACGGGGGTAGCCGGGAGCAATTCCGGTTCGAACCTCTTGGCCCAACGGCGCCTAGTTCGGCGCCGGCTGGGGGACAGGCACGGAAGCGTCGTCCGCAGATTATCGCGGGCGGCAAACGCAACCGGCGGTCCCTCATACGGGCTGCCCAATGGAGAGAGGCATGGAGAGAGCGGAAAAAAGCGAGACGATCGCGACGCTGAACCAGGTGTTCAAGGACACCGGGACGGTCGTGGTTGCTCAATACACCGGTCTGACTGTCGCCGAGATGACTTCCCTTCGCGGGAAGATGCGGGCGGCAGGCGGCGGTGTGAAAGTCGCGAAAAACCGCCTCGTCAAGCGCGCTCTTGAAGGCACGGACGTCGGCCATATTGCGGACCTGTTCAAGGGTCCGACCGTGATCGCATTTTCGAAGGATCCGGTGGCCGCGGCCAAGGTCTCTACCGACTTCGCCAAGACCAACGAGAAGCTAGTCATTCTCGGCGGGGCGATCGGCAAGACCAATCTCAACCCCGACGGCATCAAGGCTCTCGCCGCGCTGCCGTCGCTCGATGAACTGCGCGGGAAGATCGTCGGCATGATTCAGACGCCGGCTACCCGGATCGCGCAGGTCCTCTCGGCACCGGCGGGCGCAGTCGCTCGCGTGGTCGGGGCGTATGCCAAAAAGGGCGAGGCGGCGTAGGCCGGTCTCACAAGTCACACAAGGTTCGAACCTAAAACTAAGGATCAAAGTAAAATGGCCGATCTGTCGAAAATCGTAGACGAACTCTCGACGCTCACCGTCCTCGAGGCGGCCGAGCTGTCGAAGCTGCTTGAAGAGAAGTGGGGCGTCTCCGCCGCTGCTCCGGTCGCCGTCGCGGCTGGCGGTGGTGCGGCTGCTGCCGTGGTTGAAGAGAAGACCGAGTTCGACGTGGTCCTCACGGACGCCGGTGCGAACAAGATCAACGTCATCAAGGAAGTCCGGGCGATCACCGCGCTCGGCCTCAAGGAAGCCAAGGATCTCGTCGAAGCCGCGCCGAAGGCCGTCAAGGAAGGCGTGTCGAAGGACGAGGCCGCCAAGCTCAAGGCCCAGCTCGAAGGGGCCGGCGCCAAGGTCGAAATCAAGTGACGGGAGGGGAGCGCGTCAGCGCTCCCGTCGAAGTCATCCTCGGGCGAGCGCAAGCGAGACCCGGGGATCTCGGGAAGTGAATACGTCGATAGCCGGGACAAATCGGCCACGACGGAAGAGCAAAGAGTGGCGACGCCGTCCCCAAGCCGGCGTCGCCCCTCAAGAACAGAGTACCGCGTTAGGAAAAACCGTTGCCCAGAGCGCCGGCGTCGCCGGCTTTCCGGACAACCGTTTCAGACACAAGACTACTGACCAGGAGTCACCATGAACCAGCCGTTCACCGGTCGCCGCAGGGTTCGCAGGTTCTTCGGTTCCATCCGCGAAGTGGCGGAGATGCCGAACCTCATCGAGGTTCAGAAGGCATCTTACGACCAGTTCCTGATGGTCGAAGAGCCCGACGGCGGTCGCCCGGACGAGGGCCTGCAGGCCGTATTCAAGTCGGTCTTCCCGATCTCCGACTTCTCGAACACGGCTCTGCTCGAGTTCGTGCGCTTCGATTTCGATCCGCCCAAGTACGACGTTGACGAGTGCCGTCAGCGCGGCATGACCTATTCGGCGCCGCTCAAGGTCACGCTCCGCCTGATCGTGTTCGATGTCGATCAGGAGACCGGCGCGAAGTCGGTCAAGGACATCAAGGAGCAGGAAGTCTACATGGGCGAGATGCCGCTCATGACGATGAACGGCACCTTCATCGTCAACGGCACCGAGCGCGTGATCGTCTCGCAGATGCACCGTTCGCCGGGCGTCTTCTTCGACCACGACAAGGGCAAGACGCACTCGTCGGGCAAGCTCTTGTTCGCCGCCCGCATCATTCCGTACCGCGGCTCGTGGCTCGATATCGAGTTCGACGCCAAGGACATCGTGCACGCGCGTATCGACCGCCGCCGGAAGATTCCGGTGACGTCGCTGCTCTATGCGCTGGGCATGGACGGTGAGGAGATCCTCAACACCTTCTACAACAAGGTCGTCTACAAGAAGACCAAGCAGGGCTGGCGTTTGCCGTTCAATGCCGAGCGCATGCGCGGCATGCGCGTCGTCAACGACCTGATCGACGCCGACTCCGGCGAAGTCGTGGTCGAGGCGGGCAAGAAGGTCACGGTGCGTCAGGCGAAGGCGCTGGCCGAGAAGGGCATCAAGGCGCTGAAGGTCGCCGACGAGGACCTCTACGGCCACTACCTCGCCGACGACCAGGTCAACCTCGAGACGGGCGAGATCTATGCCGAGGCCGGCGACGAACTGAACGAGAAGCTGCTCAAGCAGCTCGTCGATGCCGGCAACAACGAGATCACGGTCCTCGACATCGACCACGTCAATACCGGCGCCTACATCCGCAACACGCTGGCGGTCGACAAGAACGAGTCGCGCGAGGACGCGCTGTTCGACATCTATCGCGTCATGCGCCCGGGCGAGCCGCCGACGGTTGAGACCGCCGAGGCGATGTTCAAGTCGCTGTTCTTCGACTCTGAGCGTTACGACCTTTCCGCGGTCGGCCGCGTCAAGATGAACATGCGTCTCGACCTCGACGCCGAGGACACCGTGCGCGTGCTGCGCAAGGAAGACATCCTCGCGGTGATCAAGACGCTGCTCGGCCTGCGCGACGGCAAGGGCGAGATCGACGACATCGACAACCTCGGCAACCGCCGGGTTCGTTCTGTCGGCGAGCTGATGGAAAACCAGTACCGCATCGGTCTGCTGCGCATGGAGCGCGCCATCAAGGAGCGCATGTCGTCGGTCGAAATCGGCAACGTCATGCCGCAGGACCTGATCAACGCGAAGCCCGCGGCCGCCGCGGTGCGCGAGTTCTTCGGCTCCTCGCAGCTCTCGCAGTTCATGGACCAGACCAATCCGCTGTCGGAGATCACCCACAAGCGCCGCCTGTCGGCGCTTGGACCGGGCGGCTTGACGCGCGAGCGTGCCGGCTTCGAGGTGCGCGACGTGCACCCGACGCATTACGGCCGCATCTGCCCGATCGAGACGCCGGAAGGGCCGAACATCGGCCTGATCAATTCGCTCGCCACCTTCGCGCGGGTGAACAAGTACGGCTTCATCGAAAGCCCGTACCGCAAGGTGAAGGACGGCCGCGTCACCGAGGAGGTGCAGTACCTCTCGGCGATGGAAGAGGCCAAGTTCACGGTCGCCCAGGCCAACTCCGGCCTCGACGCCAAGGGCAAGCTCACCGAGGAACTGGTGGTCTGCCGCCAGGCCGGTGAAAACGTGATGGTGCCGCCGGACAAGGTCGACATGATGGACGTGTCGCCGAAGCAGGTCATCTCGGTGGCCGCGGCGCTCATCCCGTTCCTGGAAAACGACGACGCCAACCGCGCCCTCATGGGCTCGAACATGCAGCGCCAGGCGGTGCCGCTGATCCGTGCCGAGGCGCCGCTGGTCGGCACCGGCATGGAGCCGATCGTGGCGCGTGACTCCGGTGCCGCGATTGCGGCGCGCCGGGCGGGCGTCGTCGACCAGGTCGACGCGACCCGTATCGTCATCCGCGCGACCGAGGACCTCGATCCGTCGAAGTCCGGCGTTGACATCTACCGGCTGATGAAGTTCCAGCGCTCGAACCAGAACACCTGCATCAACCAGCGTCCGCTGGTGCGTGTCGGCGACCGGGTCGGCAAGGGCGACATCATTGCCGACGGTCCGTCGACGGACCTCGGCGATCTCGCGCTCGGGCGCAACTGCCTGGTCGCGTTCATGCCGTGGAATGGCTACAACTTCGAGGACTCGATCCTCCTCTCCGAGCGCATCGTGCGCGATGACGTCTTCACCTCGATCCACATCGAGGAGTTCGAGGTCATGGCCCGCGACACCAAGCTCGGGCCGGAGGAAATCACGCGCGACATTCCGAACGTATCGGAAGAGGCGCTGAAGAGCCTCGACGAGGCCGGCATCGTCTACATCGGCGCCGAAGTCGTCGCCGGCGACATCCTGGTCGGCAAGATCACGCCGAAGGGCGAGAGCCCGATGACGCCGGAAGAGAAGCTGCTGCGCGCCATCTTCGGCGAGAAGGCTTCCGACGTTCGCGATACCTCGCTCCGCGTTCCGCCGGGCGTCACCGGCACGGTCGTCGAAGTGCGCGTGTTCAACCGGCATGGCGTCGAGAAGGACGAGCGCGCCATGGCGATCGAGCGCGAGGAGATCGAGCGTCTCGCCAAGGACCGCGACGACGAGCAGGCGATCCTCGACCGCAACGTGTTCGGCCGCCTGTCGGACATGCTGGTCAACAAGATGGCGGTCGCCGGCCCGAAGACGTTCAAGAAGGGCGGCAAGATCACCAAGGAGACTCTCGACGAGCATCCGAAGAGCCAGTGGTGGCAGTTCGCGATCTCGAACGAGAAGCTGATGGCCGAGATCGAGGCCTTGCGGAACCAGTACGACGAGAGCCGCAAGGGTCTCGAGAAGCGGTTCATCGACAAGGTCGAGAAGCTGCAGCGCGGCGACGAACTTCCGCCCGGCGTGATGAAGATGGTCAAGGTTTTCGTTGCGGTGAAGCGCAAGATCCAGCCGGGCGACAAGATGGCCGGCCGCCATGGCAACAAGGGCGTGGTGTCCAAGATCGTTCCGGTCGAGGACATGCCGTTCCTCGAGGACGGCACGCACGTCGATGTGGTGCTGAACCCGCTCGGCGTGCCGTCGCGCATGAACGTCGGCCAGATTCTCGAGACGCACCTCGGCTGGGCCTGCGCCGGCATGGGCATCAAGATCGGGAAGCTTCTGGAGGCTTACCAGAAGTCCCAGGACGTGAAGCCGATCAAGAAGATGCTGAAGTCGATCTACGGTCCGAACAGCAAGAACGAGGATGTCGGCGAATACGACGACGAGTCGACCATTCGCCTTGCCGAGCAGTTGAAGGGCGGCGTGCCGATCGCGACGCCGGTGTTCGACGGCGCGCACGAGGCCGACATCGTCGAGATGCTGAAGGAAGCCGGGCTCGATGCTTCCGGCCAGTCGACCGTCTACGACGGGCGCACCGGCGAGCAGTTCGATCGTCCGGTGACCGTCGGCTACATCTACATTCTGAAGCTGCACCACCTGGTGGACGACAAGATCCACGCCCGCTCGATCGGCCCGTACTCGCTGGTCACCCAGCAGCCGCTCGGCGGCAAGGCGCAGTTCGGCGGCCAGCGGTTCGGCGAAATGGAAGTGTGGGCGCTCGAGGCTTACGGCGCCGCGTACACGCTCCAGGAAATGCTGACGGTGAAGTCGGACGACGTCGCCGGCCGCACCAAGGTCTACGAGGCGATCGTGCGCGGCGACGACACGCTGGAGGCGGGCATCCCCGAATCCTTCAACGTGCTGGTCAAGGAAATGCGCTCGCTCGGCCTCGACGTGGAGCTCGACAACTCGAAGGCGCGGCCGCCAGCGGCCGCCGATGCGGCGGAATAACGGGTCGCGCTAGCGACCCGCTTTCCGCGCTTTGAACTGAACATTCGGTTCCCGGGAATCCCCCGCCCGGCGAACCGCGAAGGAGACCAAACTATGAACCAAGAGATCGCGAACATCTTCAATCCGGCCCCGACGCCTGCCCAGGTGTTCGACCAGATTCGCATCTCGATTGCGTCACCGGACAAGATCAAGTCGTGGTCCTACGGCGAGATCAAGAAGCCAGAGACGATCAACTACCGGACCTTCAAGCCCGAGCGCGACGGCCTGTTCTGCGCGCGCATCTTCGGGCCGATCAAGGACTACGAGTGCTTGTGCGGCAAGTACAAGCGCATGAAGTACAAGGGCATCATCTGCGAGAAGTGCGGCGTCGAGGTCACCCTGGCGCGCGTGCGGCGCGAGCGCATGGGCCATATCGAATTGGCCGCGCCGGTGGCGCACATCTGGTTCCTGAAGTCGCTGCCCTCCCGCATCGGCATGCTGCTCGACATGACGCTCAAGGACCTTGAGCGCATTCTCTATTTCGAGAATTACGTCGTCACCGAGCCGGGCCTGACGCCGCTCAAGGAGCGCCAGCTCCTGTCGGAGGACGAGTACCTCAAGGCGCAGGATGAGTTCGGCGAGGACGGCTTCACCGCCAAGATCGGCGCCGAGGCCATCCGCGACATTCTCGTCGGGCTCGACCTTGCGAAACTTGCCGCGGATCTGCGCGTCGAGATCGCCGAGTCGACCTCGGAGTTGAAGCCGAAGAAGCTCGCCAAGCGGCTGAACCTGGTCGAGTCGTTCATGGAGTCCGGCAACAAGCCGGACTGGATGATCATGACCCAGATCCCGGTCATCCCGCCGGACCTGCGTCCGCTGGTGCCGCTCGACGGCGGCCGCTTCGCGACGTCGGACCTCAACGACCTCTACCGCCGCGTCATCAACCGCAACAACCGCCTCAAGCGGCTGATCGAGCTGCGCGCGCCGGACATCATCATCCGCAACGAGAAGCGCATGCTGCAGGAGGCCGTCGACGCGTTGTTCGACAACGGCCGCCGCGGTCGCGTCATCACGGGCGCCAACAAGCGGCCGCTGAAGTCGCTGTCCGACATGCTGAAGGGCAAGCAGGGCCGCTTCCGCCAGAACCTGCTCGGCAAGCGCGTCGACTACTCGGGCCGTTCGGTCATCGTGGTCGGTCCGGAACTCAAGCTGCACCAGTGCGGCCTGCCGAAGAAGATGGCGCTCGAGCTGTTCAAGCCGTTCATCTACTCGCGCCTCGACGCCAAGGGCTTCTCGTCTACCGTCAAGCAGGCGAAGAAGCTGGTCGAGAAGGAGAAGCCGGAGGTCTGGGATATCCTCGACGAGGTCATCCGCGAGCATCCGGTGCTGCTCAACCGCGCGCCGACGCTGCATCGCCTGGGCATCCAGGCGTTCGAGCCGGTGCTGATCGAGGGCAAGGCGATCCAGCTTCACCCGCTGGTCTGCGCCGCCTTCAACGCCGACTTCGACGGCGACCAGATGGCCGTGCACGTTCCGCTGTCGCTTGAAGCGCAGTTGGAAGCGCGCGTCCTGATGATGTCGACCAACAACATCCTGCACCCCGCGAACGGCCAGCCGATCATCGTGCCGTCGCAGGACATCGTGCTCGGCCTCTACTACCTGTCCATCATGATGGACGGGGAGCCGGGCGAGGGCATGGCGTTCGGCAACATCGGCGAACTGGAGCACGCGCTCGCCAACAAGTCGGTGACGCTGCACACCAAGATCCGCGGCCGCTACAAGACCGTCGACGCCGCCGGCAAGCCGGTGACGCAGATGCACGAGACGACGCCCGGCCGCATGCTGCTGGCAGACCTGTTGCCGCGGCATCCGAACGTTCCCTATTCGATCGTCAACAAGCTGATGACGAAGAAGGAAATCTCGAACGTGATCGACACCGTCTACCGCCACTGCGGTCAGAAGGAGACGGTCATTTTCTGCGATCGCATCATGACGCTCGGCTTCACCAACGCGTTCAAGGCCGGCATCTCGTTCGGCAAGGACGACATGGTGATCCCGGACACCAAGCAGAAGATCGTCGACGATACGTCGGAGCTCGCGAAGGACTACGAGCAGCAGTACAACGACGGTCTCATCACGCGCGGCGAGAAGTACAACAAGGTGGTCGATGCCTGGGCGAAGGCCACCGACCGCGTCGCCGAGGAGATGATGAAGCGCATCTCGGCGGTGCAGAAGGACGAGGTCACCGGCCGCACCAAGCGGATGAACTCGATCTACATGATGAGCCACTCGGGCGCGCGCGGTTCGCCCGCCCAGATGAAGCAGCTTGCCGGCATGCGCGGCCTCATGGCCAAGCCGTCGGGCGAGATCATCGAGTCGCCGATCATCTCGAACTTCAAGGAAGGCCTGTCGGTGCTCGAGTACTTCAACTCGACGCACGGCGCCCGCAAGGGCCTCGCCGACACCGCCCTGAAGACGGCGAACTCGGGCTACCTGACGCGGCGTCTGGTTGACGTGGCGCAGGATTGCATCGTGATCGAGCCGGATTGCGGCACGACCGCGGGCCTCAGGATGCAGGCGGTGGTCGACTCGGGCACGGTCATGGCGACGCTCGGCATGCGCGTTCTCGGCCGCACCGCGGCGGAAGACGTGATCGCGCCGGCGACCGGCAAGATCGTGATAGAAGCCGGCCGTCTGATCGACGAACGCGACGTGGACAAGATCGAGCAGGCGAACGTGCAGTCGTTCCGCATCCGCTCGGTGCTGACCTGCGAGACCAAGAACGGGGTGTGCGCCAAGTGCTACGGGCGTGACCTCGCGCGCGGCACGCCGGTCAACCTCGGCGAGGCGATCGGCGTCATTGCGGCGCAGTCGATCGGCGAGCCGGGCACCCAGCTCACCATGCGCACGTTCCACATCGGCGGCACGGCGCAGGTGGTCGATCAGTCGACGCTCGACGCTTCGTTCGAAGGCAAGATCGAGATGCGTAACCGCAACATCGTGAAGGATTCCGAAGGGAATAACATCGCGATGGCGCGCAACATGCAGATCGTGATCGTCGATCGCGACGGCACCGAGCGCGCGGCCAACCGCGTGACCTTCGGCGCCAAGGTGCTGGTCGACGACGGCGACAAGGTGAAGCGCGGCCAGCGCCTCGCCGAGTGGGACCCGTACACGCGGCCGATCATCTCGGAAGTCGACGGCGTCGTCGGCTTCGAAGACCTGGTCGATCGCCTGTCGGTGTCGGAAGCCACCGACGAGTCGACCGGCATCACCAAGCGCGTGGTCATCGACTGGCGGGCCAATCCGCGCGCGTCGGACCTCAAGCCGACGATCGTGGTCAAGGGCAAGGACGCCAAGTCGCGCAAGAGCGGCCGCGGGGGCGCCGAAGGGCGCTACCTGCTGCCGGTCGAGACGATCCTGTCGGTCGAGCCCGGCGCCGAGGTGAAGGCCGGCGACGTGCTGGCGCGTATCCCGATGGAAAGCGCCAAGACGCGCGACATCACCGGCGGTCTGCCGCGGGTGGCGGAGCTGTTCGAGGCACGGCGTCCGAAGGACCACGCGATCATCGCGGAATCGAGCGGCACCGTCCGCTTCGGCCGCGACTACAAGAACAAGCGCCGCATCATCATCGACCCGGTCGAGGAGGGTGCGGAGCCGGTCGAGTACCTGATCGCCAAGGGCAAGCCTTTCCATCTTCAGGAAGGCGACGTTGTCGAGAAGGGCGATTACATCGTCGAGGGCAATCCCGCTCCGCACGACATCCTGGCGATCAAGGGGATCGAGGCACTTGCCGCGTATCTCGTCAACGAGATCCAGGACGTCTACCGGCTGCAGGGCGTGACCATCAACGACAAGCACATCGAGGTCATCGTTCGCCAGATGCTGCAGAAGGTGGAGATCACCGATGCAGGCGAGTCGACGATGTTCGCCGGTGAGCAGCTCGACCAGTTGGACTTCGAGGCGATGAACGCCAAGCTCGTCGACGAGGGCAAGAAGCCCGCGGTGGCGGTGCCGATCCTGCTCGGCATCACCAAGGCGAGCCTGCAGACGCGCTCGTTCTTCTCGGCGGCCTCCTTCCAGGAGACCACCCGCGTCCTCACGGAAGCGGCGGTTCAGGGCAAGGTCGATCCGCTCGAGGGCCTCAAGGAGAACATTATCGTCGGCCGCCTCATTCCGGCGGGCACCGGCGGGATGCAGCAGCGTATCCGCTCGGTCGCCACGCACCGCGACGAACTCATCGTCGAGGAGCGCAAGAAGGTGGCCGAGGAATCCGGCGACAAGGAAGCGATGGCGGAACTCGCCGAGCTTTCCGGCGCGCCGGCGGAATAAGCGCTACAGCCAAGAACTCAGATCGGGGCCGTCCTTCGGGGCGGCCCTTTTCTTTGGGCAGTACGTCGGGGCCGGTCGCGGGCATTTGAACCTGCGGGAGCCGCGCTGTGTGCGTCGCGGGAGCTGCCCGACTCTTCGCCTCCGCTTCCCCCGCGGAGGCGGGGGTCGAGGAGCGTGACCGTGCAACTTTGCCGTATCCGCGTGGATCCCGCTTTCGCGGGGATGAGCGGAGGGGGGAGGCCTCCGCTACCGCCGCACCGTGCCGGTCAGCGCCGTGACGGCGAGGCCCATCACCGCGACGATCGCCAGCGCGAACGGCAGGCCCCAGGCATTGGCGACGAAGCCCAGCGTCGGAGGCGAGAACAGGAAGCCGGCGTAGCCCATGGTCGTCACCGCGGCGACGCCGACGGAGGCCGAGACGCCCGGCGTGCGCGAGGCGGCGGTGAAGGTGACCGGCGCGAGGTTGGCGGCGCCGATGCCGACGATGCCGAAGCCGACGGCGCACACGATCGGCCAGGGGGAGGCGACGGCGATGACGATGCCCGCCACCATCAGCAGGCCGCCGGCGAACACGACCGTGGTCGCGCCGAGCGCCGCCACGACGCGGTCGCCGGTCAGGCGGCAGACGATCATGGCGACGGAGAACACGACCAGCCCGCTCGCGGCGACGCCGTGGCTGGTGCCTTTGACGGTGGAGAGGAAGAGGGCGCTCCAGTCGGACACGGCGCCTTCGCCGGCGAAGGCCAGCAGCGTGATCGCGCCGATGCCCAGCACCGCCAGCGGCGGCAGCGCGAAGCGCGGGCCGGCGTGGTCCGGCTTGTCGGCCGGCCACAGGTTCATCGCCGACCAGACGCTGATCAGCACCAGCAGCGCCGCGACGATCAGCGCGCCGCTGCCGCCGCCCCAGCCGACGCCGACGATGATGCCGCCGAGCGTCGAGCCAATCAGCGCGCCGACCGAGAAGAAGCCGTGGAAGGATGACATCGTCGGCTTGCGGCGCACCGCTTCGACTTCGGTCGCCTGGGTGTTCATCGCGACGTCCATGCCGCCCATGGCGGCGCCCCAGAGGAACAGTGCCACGAACAGGAACCACGGCCATGGCGCGAGGATCGGGAAGGGCGTGAGGAACGCGAAGGCGAGGCCGAACGCGGCGGTCGGCGGACGGGAAGACAGGCGCGTCAGCGCCGCGCCGGTGACCGGCATGCTGAGCACGGCGCCGATGGCGGCGCTGAGCAGCGCCAGGCCGATGGTGGCCGGCGACAGCCCGAGGCGCCCGGCGACGATCGGGATGTGGACGCCCCACACGCCGGCTCCCGTGCCCATGACGAGGAACGTGAGGGAAACAGCGACGCGCGCGCGGAGAAGCGTGGCGGCGGCGTGGGCAGGCGTTGCGTCCAAGCGGGTCCCCGATGCGTTCCCGAATCCGGCGGCGGAGTCTTAGCAGACGGATCGGCGGCGGCTACGGCCTAGCGGCCGGGCGCGGGCTGCCACTGGCGGAGCGCGGCGATGGTCGCGATGGTCAGGCCGGCGGCGCCCAGCACCGCCATGCCGACGGTGGCGCCGAATGCCTGCGAGACGAAGCCGACGACGGGTGGTGAGCTCAGGTAGCCGATGGTGATGAAGGTTATCACCGTGGCGACCGCGACGCCGGTGTCGATGCCGGGGATGCGCGACGAGGCGCCGATCAGCACCGGCACGCCGTTGGCGGCGCCCAGCGCCACCAGCGCGTAGCCGAACGGACTGAGCGAGGGCCACGGCACCAGGACGACCACGGCGATGCCCAGCGCCACGAGCAGGCCGCCGCCGAGGACGACGGTTCGTTCGCCGAGGCGGGAGACCACCGGGCCGCCGCCCAGCCGGCAGATCGCCATGCCGAGCGAGAAGACGGCGAGGCCGGTTGCGGCGTGGGCGGGGTCGAGCCCGCGCACCGTCGTGAGGTAGAGCGTGCTCCAGTTGTTGACCGAGCTTTCGACGTATTCGCCCAGCACGGCGATGGCGAGAAGGCCAAGGAGGGGCGCCGCGGGCATCGCGAAGCGGCGGCCGCCCGGCGCCTTCGCCGGGCGCGGGCGGGGCGGCGAGGCGAACAGCAGCGCGCTCGCCGGCACGCCGCCGGCGATCATCAGCGCCGCGATGGCCGCCGCGCCGATGCCACTGCCGTAGCCGGCGCCGATGACGAGGCCGCCAAGCGTGGCGCCGACCAGGCCGCCGAGGCTCCAGCAGCCGTGGAACCACGACATCGTCGGCTTGCCGCGGGCGGCCTCCAGCTCGGCGCCCTGGGTATTGATGGCGACGTTGTAGGAGCCGCCGGCGGCGCCGAGGAGAAAGCACGCCAGGAAAAGCAGCGGCCGCGTCGGGGCGGTGACGGTGAGCGGCATCATGGCGACGAAGGCGGGCAGCAGGATGCGCGAAATGCGCCGCGAGCCGTGGCGGCTGACCAGCACGCCGACCAGCGGTTGCGGCAGGAACGCGCCGGTGCCGATGCAGAGGAGGGCGAGGCCGAGTATGCCGGGCTGGAGATCGAGGCGGCGGGCAACCAGCGGGATGTGCACCGCCCATATCGCCAGCGTCATGCCGCCGAGCAGAAAGCCGATCGAGATGCCGATGCGGGCGCGGAGAATCGCGTCGGCGCCAATCGTGCGCGGAGCGGGCTGGGCGCCCGCGCCCCTTCGGTCGATGTCGTTCAAGCGTGGCCCCCGGCGGCCGGGCTCCCAGATTCTCCGGCAAGAGCAAGGCTAACCCGCGGGCCGCGGCTTTCACAACCGGGCGTGGGCCTCTCAGAGACGAAAACCGAATCGATACGGCAGTTGGGGGCCCCCGAAGCGTCATCGCGGCACTATTGCCCGCTTTGATTGATTGAGGCGGGTGGGCCGTGGATGGGGGCTGTTCAGGTCATGCCCCTCGTCGGTCCCGTAGATTTGCCGATCAACGCGAGGCGCAAAATCGCGCGCCTTGAAATCTCGCCGTTGAGTCAATAATTTAG
This sequence comes from Bauldia sp., assembly GCA_037200845.1. Taxonomy (NCBI): domain Bacteria; kingdom Pseudomonadati; phylum Pseudomonadota; class Alphaproteobacteria; order Hyphomicrobiales; family Kaistiaceae; genus Bauldia; species Bauldia sp. The sequence continues at coordinate 2,279,469 of JBBCGQ010000001.1, read as the reverse complement.
CTGTCAGCCCCGGCGCGCGCAAAACGCCTGCCAATGGGGTTGACTGCGGAACGGGGAATCACTAGGTTCCGCGCGCTTTCGGCAGGTAGTAGGTCTTTTCTTCCGACGGGCGCCTCGCTCGCAGAAACAGAAGTCCTAGACGCGGCTGAATCTGGCAACAGACGTTTGAGCACAACATGACCTCGGCTCGTTCGGCCGCGGTCCTCTGTTTTTGAAGAGCGCCTCCCGCTCACGAAAAGGCGGGGCGGGCGCTGGCGGTGTCGCGCACGCGGCGCCTTTTTGGCGTTGGAAGTTGGAAGAAAAGAAGAGTTCGAAAGGGCAGCATGCCGACTATCAACCAGCTCATCCGCAAGCCGCGCATTGCGCCAGTCTCGCGCAGCAAAGTGCCGGCGATGCAGCAGAGCCCGCAGAAGCGCGGCGTGTGCACGCGCGTCTACACGACGACGCCGAAGAAGCCGAACTCGGCGCTCCGCAAGGTCGCCAAGGTCCGCCTCACCAACGCGTTCGAAGTCATCGGGTACATTCCGGGCGAGGGTCATAACCTCCAGGAACATTCGGTGGTGATGATCCGCGGCGGCCGCGTGAAGGACCTTCCGGGCGTGCGCTATCACATCATTCGCGGCGTGCTCGACACGCAGGGCGTAAAAGACCGCAAGCAGCGCAGATCGAAGTACGGAGCGAAGCGGCCCAAGTAGTCGGGGCCGCTTTCTGATTCTCTGAAGACCTAGGAAAAAAGACGACATGTCACGCCGCCACAGCGCCGATAAGCGGGAGATCACTCCCGACCCGAAGTTCAAGAACGAGGTCGTGACCAAGTTCATGAACTCGGTGATGAGCCACGGGAAGAAGTCGGTCGCCGAGCAGATCGTGTATGGCGCGTTCGACATCATCCAGTCGAAGACGAAACAGGATCCGCTGGCGATCTTCCGGAACGCGCTGGACAACGTCATGCCGTCGATCGAAGTGCGCTCGCGCCGCGTCGGCGGTGCGACGTACCAGGTGCCGGTGGAAGTACGCACCGAGCGCCGCCAGGCGCTCGCCATCCGCTGGCTGCTCGTCGCGGCGCGCGGCCGCAACGAGAAGACGATGATCGACAAGCTCTCGGGGGAGCTGCTTGACGCCGCCAACAACCGCGGCAACGCGGTAAAGAAGCGCGAAGACACGCACCGGATGGCGGAAGCCAACCGCGCGTTCTCGCATTACCGCTGGTAAGGATCAGAGGCCCCCGCGATGCCGCGCACCCATAAACTCGAGGACTACCGCAACTTCGGCATCATGGCCCACATCGATGCCGGCAAGACCACGACCACCGAGCGGATTCTCTTCTACACCGGCAAGAACCATAAGATCGGCGAAGTCCACGACGGCGCCGCGACCATGGACTGGATGGAGCAGGAGCAGGAGCGCGGCATCACGATCACGTCGGCCGCGACGACCGCCATCTGGAACGGCAAGCGCCTCAACATCATCGACACTCCCGGCCACGTCGATTTCACGATCGAGGTGGAGCGTTCGCTGCGCGTCCTCGACGGCGCGGTATGCGTGCTCGATTCAAACCAGGGTGTAGAGCCGCAGACGGAGACCGTCTGGCGCCAGGGCGACAAGTATCACGTGCCGCGCATCGTCTTCGCCAACAAGATGGATAAGACGGGCGCCGACTTCTACAAGTGCCTCGACGACATCGTGAAGCGCCTCGGCGCCAAGCCGGTGGCGATCCAGTTGCCGATCGGCTCGGAGAACAACTTCAAGGGCATCATCGACCTCGTCCGCATGAAGGCGGTCGTGTGGGAAGACGAGACCCTCGGCGCCAAGTATCACGACACCGAAATTCCCGACGACATGAAGGAAATCTCGGCGAAGTATCGTGCCCAGCTCGTCGAAGCTGCGGTCGAGCTCGACGACGTGGCGCTCGCGGCCTTCTTCGAGGGCAAGGAGCCGGACGAGGCGACGCTGAAGCGGCTCATCCGCAAGGCGGTGCTCAACTCGACCTTCTTCCCGGTGCTCGCCGGCTCGGCCTTCAAGAACAAGGGCGTGCAGACGCTGCTCGACGCGGTCGTCGACTACCTGCCGTCGCCGCTCGACGTTCCGCCGATCAAGGGCGTCGACCTCAAGGGCAACGAGATCGAGCGTCATGCCACCGACGACGAGCCGCTCGCCATGCTCGCCTTCAAGGTGATGGACGATCCGTTCGTCGGTTCGCTGACCTTCTGCCGCATCTATTCGGGCGTGCTGGAAGCCGGCACGACGCTGCTCAACTCGCCGCGCGACCGCAAGGAGCGCGTCGGCCGCATGCTGCTCATGCATGCCAACCACCGCGAAGACACCAAGGAAGCCTACGCCGGCGACATCATCGCGCTGGCCGGCCTCAAGGAAGCGCGCACCGGCGACACGCTGTGCGACATGCAGAAGCCGGTGATCCTGGAAAAGATGGAATTCCCCGACCCGGTCATCGAGATCGCGGTCGAGCCGAAGACCAAGGCCGACCAGGAGAAGCTCGGCGTGGCGCTCAACCGCCTCGCGGCCGAGGATCCGTCGTTCCGCGTTTCGACCGACCCGGAGAGCGGCCAGACCCGCCTCAAGGGCATGGGCGAACTGCACCTCGACATCAAGGTCGACATCCTGAAGCGCACCTACAAGGTCGACGTCAACGTTGGCGCGCCGCAGGTTGCCTACCGCGAGACGATCACCCGCGCGATCACGCACTCGTACACGCACAAGAAGCAGTCGGGCGGCTCCGGCCAGTTCGCGCAGGTCGAGTTCGAGCTGTCGCCGTCGGGCGTCGGCAAGGGCAATGCCTTCGAGTCGAAGATCGTCGGCGGCACGGTGCCGAAGGAATACATCCCGGGCGTCGAGAAGGGCTACGAGTCGGTGCTGACCTCGGGTCCGCTGATCGGCTTCCCGGTGGTCGACGTCACGGTCGTGCTCACCGACGGCAAGTACCACGACGTCGATTCGTCGGCGCTCGCCTTCGAAATCGCGACGCGCGCGGGTCTCCGCGAGGCGTTCAAGATGGCCGGCCCGGTGCTGCTCGAGCCGATCATGAAGGTCGAGGTGGTGAGCCCGGAAGAATATCTGGGCTCGGTCATCGGCGACCTTAACTCACGCCGCGGCCAGATCATGGGCACCGACACGCGCGGCAACGCGCAGGTCATCAACGCGACCGTGCCGCTCGCCAACATGTTCGGCTACGTCAACCAGCTTCGGTCGATGTCGCAGGGCCGCGCGAACTACACGATGCAGTTCAGTCACTACGCACAAGTCCCACAAGCCGTGGCCGACGAAGTGCAAGCCAAGTACGCCTGATAACGATTCAGTTTGAGAAGAACGGAGAGCCCCGATGGCCAAAGAGAAATTCGAGCGGACCAAGCCGCATTGCAACATTGGTACGATCGGCCACGTCGATCATGGCAAGACGTCGCTGACCGCGGCGATCACCAAGGTTCTGGCCGAGACGGGCGGGGCGACCTACAAGAAGTATGACGAGATCGACGCAGCGCCGGAAGAGAAGGCGCGCGGCATCACGATCAATACCGCCCACGTCGAATACCAGACCGAGAAGCGCCACTACGCGCACGTCGACTGCCCAGGCCACGCCGACTATGTGAAGAACATGATCACCGGCGCCGCGCAGATGGACGGCGCCATCCTGGTCGTGTCGGCCGCCGACGGCCCGATGCCGCAGACCCGCGAGCACATCCTGCTCGCCTATCAGGTCGGCGTGCCGGCGCTCGTCGTGTTCCTCAACAAGTGCGACATGGTCGATGATCCGGAGCTGCTGGAGCTGGTCGAGCTCGAGGTGCGCGAGCTGCTCACCAAGTACAAGTTCCCGGGCGACAAGGTTCCGGTCATCCGCGGTTCGGCGCTCGCAGCGCTGGAAGGCACCGACCAGAAGCTCGGCCATGACGCGATCCTCGAGCTGATGAAGGCCGTCGACTCGTACATTCCGCAGCCGGAGCGTCCGATCGACCAGCCGTTCCTGATGCCGATCGAAGACGTGTTCTCGATCTCGGGCCGTGGCACCGTCGTCACCGGCCGTGTCGAGCGCGGCGTCGTCAAGGTCGGCGAGGAAGTCGAGATCGTCGGCATCAAGCCGACGACCAAGACGACCGTCACCGGCGTCGAGATGTTCCGCAAGCTGCTCGACTCGGGGCAGGCGGGCGACAACATCGGCGCGCTGCTGCGCGGTATCGATCGCGAGGGCGTCGAGCGCGGCCAGGTGCTGTGCAAGCCGGGTTCGGTCACGCCGCACACCCAGTTCAAGGCCGAGGCCTACATCCTCACCAAGGAAGAGGGTGGCCGCCACACGCCGTTCTTCACCAACTACCGGCCGCAGTTCTACTTCCGCACGACCGACGTGACGGGCGTGGTGTCGCTGCCGGAAGGCACCGAGATGGTCATGCCGGGCGACAACATCGCCATGGAAGTGACGCTGATCGTGCCGATCGCCATGGAAGAGAAGCTGCGCTTCGCCATTCGCGAAGGCGGCCGGACCGTCGGCGCCGGCGTGGTGTCGTCGATCATTAAGTAGATCGTCCCACTAAGGGGACGATCTGGAAGCCAAGTGACGTGGATGGCCGGGAGCGAATTCCCGGCCATGACGGACGAGAGAAAAAATGAACGGCCAGAATATCCGTATCCGGCTCAAGGCGTTCGACCACCGCATCCTCGATGCGTCGACGCGTGAGATCGTCAATACCGCCAAGCGGACCGGCGCACGCGTGCGCGGGCCCGTGCCGCTGCCGACCCGGATCGAGAAGTTCACCGTCAACCGCTCGCCCCACGTCGATAAGAAGAGCCGCGAGCAGTTCGAGATGCGCACGCACAAGCGCCTTTTGGACATCGTCGACCCGACACCGCAGACCGTGGACGCGCTGATGAAGCTCGACCTCGCCGCGGGCGTCGACGTCGAGATCAAGCTCTAGGCCGGGCAAGGAAACGAGAAACGCCAATGCGTTCAGGTTTGATCGCACAGAAGGTCGGCATGACCCGCGTCTTCACGGACGGCGGCGAGCAGGTCGGCGTCACCGTGCTCAAGGTCGATAATTGCCAGGTGGTGGCGCAGCGCACCGTCGAGAAGAACGGCTATGCCGCCGTTCAGCTCGGTGTCGGCCTGCGCAAGGTTCGCGGCGTGCCGAAGGCGCTCCGCGGCCACTTCGCCAAGGCTTCCGTCGAGCCGAAGCGGAAGGTCGCCGAGTTCCGCGTATCGCCGGACAACCTCATCGACGTCGGCGCCGAATTGACCGTCGAGCACTTCGTCGTCGGGCAGTTCGTCGATGTGACGGGGACCTCGATCGGCAAGGGCTTCCAGGGCGTCATGAAGCGCTGGAACTTCGGCGGCGGTCGCGCGACGCACGGCAACTCGCTGTCGCACCGTGTCGCCGGCTCGACCGGCCAGCGCCAGGACCCCGGCAAGGTGTTCAAGGGCAAGAAGATGGCCGGCCACATGGGCGACGAGCGGGTCACGACGCAGAACCTCAAGGTCGTGAAGACCGACCTCGGTCGCGGCCTGATCATGATCGAGGGCTCGGTGCCGGGCGCCAAGGGCGGCTGGATCTACGTCCGCGACGCGGTCAAGCGCGCGCTGCCGAAGGAAGCCCCGAAGCCGGGCGCGATCCGCAAGGCGGCGGAAGCCGCCGCGGCTGCTCCGGCGGCCGATGCTACTGAAGCCAAGGGAGCCGAGTGATGGATCTCAAGATCACGACGCTCGACGGCAAGGCCGGCGACACGGTGTCCCTGCCGGACGAGATTTTCGGGCTGGAGCCGCGTGCCGACATCCTGCAGCGCATGGTTCGCTACCAGTTGTCCAAGCGGCAGCTCGGCAACCACAAGACCAAGATGCGCGGCGAGATTTCGGCCACGACCAAGAAGATGTACGCCCAGAAGGGCACCGGCCGCGCCCGCCACGGCGCCAAGTCGGCACCGCAGTTCCGTGGCGGCGGCAGGGCCTTCGGTCCGGTGGTGCGCAGCCATGCGCACGGCCTGACCAAGAAGGTGCGCGCGCTGGCGCTGAAGCTGGCGCTCTCCGACAAGGCGAAGGGCGACAAGCTGATCGTCATCGCCGACACCAAGGTCAAGGAAGCCAAGACCAAGGCGCTCGCCGGCCAGTTCAAGAAGCTCGGCTTCTCAAGCGCGCTGATCATCGACGGGGCGACGGTGGAGCCGAACTTCGCGCTCGCCGCCCGCAACATCCCGGCGATCGACGTGCTGCCGGTGCAGGGCATCAACGTCTACGACATCCTGCGCCGCGACACGCTGGTCCTGACCAAGGCCGCGTTCGACGCGCTGACGGAGCGGTTCAAATGATTACGCTCAGCCACTACGACGTCATCCGCCGCCCGGTCATCACCGAAAAGTCGACCGCGGTTTCGGAGCACAACAAGGTGATCTTCCAGGTCGCTCCTTCGGCGACCAAGCCGCAGATCAAGGCAGCCGTCGAGGCGCTCTTCAAGGTCAAGGTGAAGAGCGTCAACACGCTGATCCGCAAGGGCAAGAACAAGCGCTTCCGTGGCATCGCCGGCCGTACCGGCGACACCAAGCGCGCGATCGTGACGCTGGTCGAAGGCCAGATGATCGACGTGACGACGGGTCTGTAAGGGTAGAGCGATGGCACTCAAAACCTACAAGCCGACGACCCCCTCCCAGCGCGAGCTGGTGCTGGTCGACCGCTCGCACCTCTACAAGGGCAAGCCGGTCAAGGGTCTGGTCGAGGGCAAGCATTCGACCGGCGGGCGCAACAACGCCGGCCGGGTCACCGTCCGCTGGCGCGGCGGCGGACACAAGCGCGCCTACCGCCTGGTCGACTTCAAGCGTCGCAAGCTCGACGTGCTGGCGACCGTTCAGCGGCTCGAGTACGACCCGAACCGCACGGCCTTCATCGCGCTGGTGAAATATGCCGACGGCGAGCTCAGCTACATCCTGGCGCCGCAGCGCCTGGCGCCGGGCGACACCATCGTGTCGTCGAAGGCCGCGGACGTGAAGCCGGGCAACGCGATGCCGCTCTCGGCGATGCCGGTCGGCACTATCGTGCACAACATCGAGATGAAGCCGGGCGCGGGCGGGCAGATAGCACGTTCCGCCGGCACCTACGCCCAGTACGTCGGGCGCGAGCAGGGCTACGCCATCCTGCGCCTGCAGTCGGGCGAGCAGCGCCTGGTGCACCAGAACTGCATGGCGACCGTCGGTGCGGTATCGAACCCGGACCACGGCAACGAGAATATCGGCAAGGCCGGCCGCAACCGCTGGAAGGGCAAGATGCCGTCCGTCCGCGGCGTTGCGATGAACCCGGTCGACCATCCGCTCGGCGGCGGCGAAGGCCGCACCTCGGGCGGCCGCCACCCGGTCACCCCGTGGGGCAAGCCGACCAAGGGCAAGAAGACCCGCACTAACAAGCGGACGAACAAGTTCATCGCGCGCAGCCGTCATGCGCGCAAAGGCTAGTCGGAGAAACTGATCGTGACTCGTTCAGTCTGGAAAGGTCCGTTCGTCGACGGCTACTTGCTCCGCAAGGCGGACAAGGCGCGTGGCAGCGGTCGCAGCGACGTCATCAAGATGTGGAGCCGCCGCTCGACCATCCTGCCGCAGTTCGTCGGCCTGACGTTCGGCGTCTACAACGGCACGAAGCACATCCCGGTGCTGGTCAACGAAGACATGGTCGGCCACAAGTTCGGCGAGTTTGCGCCGACGCGGTCGTTCCATGGCCACACCGCCGGGGACAAGAAAGCGAAAAGGGCGCCGGCCGCATCATGAGCAAGCCGAAACGCGAACGGCCGTTGACGGCCACCGAGGCACGGGCGCGCACCAGCACGATCCGTATCTCGCCGCAGAAGCTGAATCTCGTCGCGCAACTGATCCGCGGCAAGAAGGTCGCGACGGCGCTCGCCGAGCTCACCTTCTCGCACAAGCGCATCGCGCGCGACGTGAAGAAGACGCTGGAGTCGGCGGTCGCCAATGCCGAGAACAACCATCAGCTCGACGTCGACTCGCTGGTCGTGGCGGAAGCCCACGTCGGCAAGTCGCTCGTCTTGAAGCGCTGGACGCCGCGCGCGCGTGGCCGCGTCGGTTCGATCCACAAGAAATTCTCGCACCTGACGATCGTCGTGCGCGAAGTCGAGGAGACTGCCTGATGGGCCAGAAGATAAATCCGATCGGGCTGCGCCTCGGCATCAACCGGACGTGGGATTCGCGCTGGTTCGCCAACAAGGGCGAGTACGGCAAGCTGCTCCACGAGGACATCAAGATCCGCAAGGCTCTGATGGAAGAGCTGAAGCAGGCGGCGGTGTCGAAGATCGTCATCGAGCGTCCGCACAAGAAGGCGCGCGTCACGATCCACTCGGCGCGTCCGGGCATCGTCATCGGCAAGAAGGGCGCCGACATCGAGAAGCTCCGCAAGATGGTCGCCTCGATGACCAACTCGGAAGTGCACATCAACATCGTCGAGGTGCGCAAGCCCGAGATCGACGCGGCGCTGGTCGCCGCCTCGATCGCGCAGCAGCTCGAGCGCCGTATCGCTTTCCGCCGCGCCATGAAGCGCTCGGTGCAGTCGGCCATGCGTCTCGGCGCGGAAGGCATCAAGATCACCTGCGGCGGCCGTCTCGGCGGCGCCGAGATCGCGCGCACGGAGTGGTATCGCGAAGGCCGCGTGCCGCTGCACACGCTGCGCGCCGACGTCGACTACGGCTCGGCGACGGCGAACACGGCCTACGGCACCTGCGGCGTCAAGGTCTGGGTGTTCAAGGGCGAGATCATGGAACACGACCCGATGGCGTCCGAGCGCCGTCAGGCGGAAGCGGCCGACCAGGGCGGCGGGCAGCGCCGCCGCGAGCCGGCCGGCGAGCGGGCCTAAGAGAGAAGAGCGATGCTGCAGCCAAAGCGCACCAAGTTCCGCAAGCAGTTCAAGGGCCGCATCCACGGCACCGCGACCTCGGCCGCCGAGCTGACGTTCGGCTCGTTCGGCCTGCGCGCGCTCGAGCCCGAGCGCGTCACCGCGCGCCAGATCGAGGCGGCCCGCCGCGCGATCACGCGCGAGATGAAGCGTTCCGGCCGCGTCTGGATTCGCGTGTTCCCGGACGTGCCGGTGTCGAAGAAGCCGACCGAAGTGCGCATGGGCAAGGGCAAGGGCACGCCGGAATTCTGGGCGGCGCGCGTCAAGCCCGGCCGCATCATGTTCGAGATCGACGGCGTGCCGGTGGAGCTGGCGCGCGAGGCGCTGCGCCTCGGCGCCGCCAAGCTGCCGATCCGCACGCGTTTCGTTCAGCGTATCGCTGACTAAGGGAAGAAGACGATGAAGGCCGCAGACATCCGGTTGATGACCGCCGACCAGCAGGTCGAGGAGATCGATCGCCTGAAGAAGGAGCAGTTCAACCTGCGCTTCCAGCGGGCGAGCGGCCAGCTCGAGAACACGGCGCGCGTTCGCCAGGTCCGCCGCGACATCGCGCGGCTCGCCACGATCGCGTCGCAGCCCGCGAAGCAGCCGGTGAAGGCTGCCGCGAAGAAGAAGACGAAGGGTAAGTAAGACAATGCCGAAACGCGTCCTGCAGGGCACCGTCGTCAGCGACAAGAACGACAAGACCATCGTCGTCCTGGTCGAGCGCCGCTTCACGCACCCGGTGCTGAAGAAGACGATCCGGCGGTCGAAGAAGTACCACGCGCACGACGCGGAGAATAAGCACAAGGTCGGCGAGACGGTCTCCATCCAGGAGAGCGTGCCGATCTCGAAGAACAAGCGCTGGGTCGTGCTCGACCAGGCGGCAACGAAGTAAGGCTCCCGAACGCGAACGCGGCCGGGCAGGGGATAGAGAAGAGTAGACTGACATGATCCAGATGCAGACCAACCTCGATGTGGCGGATAATTCCGGCGCCCGCCGCGTCATGTGCATCAAGGTGCTCGGTGGCTCCAAGCGGAAGTATGCCTCGGTCGGCGACATCATCGTCGTGTCGGTCAAGGAAGCGATCCCGCGCGGCCGGGTGAAGAAGGGCGACGTCATGAAGGCGGTCGTCGTGCGCACCGCCAAGGACATCCGCCGCGCCGACGGCTCGGTCATCCGCTTCGACCGCAACGCCGCGGTGCTCATCAACAATCAGTCGGAGCCGGTCGGCACCCGCATCTTCGGACCGGTGCCGCGCGAGCTTCGCGCCAAGAACCACATGAAGATCATCTCGCTCGCTCCGGAGGTGCTGTAATGGCCGCGCGTATTCGCAAGGGCGACAACGTCCTCGTCATTGCCGGCCGCGACAAGGGCAAGACCGGCGAAGTGCTGCGCGTGCTGCCGACGGAGTCGCGTGCGGTGGTGCGCGGCGTCAACGTGGTGCGCAAGCATCAGCGGCAGACGGCGAGCGCCCAGGGCGGCATCATCACCAAGGAACTGCCCATCCACATTTCGAACATTGCGCTGACCGATTCGAGCGGCAAGGCGACCCGGGTCGGGTTCCGCGTTACCGACGACGGTCGCAAGGTCCGCTTTGCCAAGCGGACGGGAGACACGATCGATGGCTGATACCGAATACACGCCGCGCCTCAAGACCGTCTACACGGACACGATCCGTCCGGCGATGGTGAAGCAGTTCGGCTACAAGAACGCGCTCGAAGTGCCGCGCATCGACAAGGTCGTGCTCAACATGGGCGTCGGCGAGGCGGTGAACGATTCCAAGAAGGTGGTGTCGGCGCTCGCCGATCTCGCCAAGATCGCCGGCCAGAAGCCGGCGGTGACCAAGTCGCGGAAGTCGATCGCCACCTTCAAGCTGCGCGACAACATGGCGATCGGCGGGCGCGTGACGCTGCGTCGCGAGCGCATGTACGAGTTCCTCGACCGCCTGGTGAACGTGGCGCTGCCGCGGGTGCGCGATTTCCGCGGCCTCAACCCGAAGAGCTTCGACGGGCGCGGCAACTTCGCCATGGGCATCAAGGAGCACATCGTGTTCCCGGAGATCAACTACGACGACGTAGATGAGATCTGGGGCATGGACGTTATCGTTTGCACGACGGCCAAGAGCGACGACGAAGCGCGTGCGCTGCTCAAGGCCTTCGATTTCCCGTTCCGCCAGTAGGACAAGCCTGATGGCAAAGAAAAGCTCGATCGAGAAGAACAACCACCGCCGCAAGCTGACCGCTCGGCTCGCCGGCAAGCGCGCCGAACTGAAGGCGCGCGCCAAGGACAAGAGCCTCAGCCAGGAGGATCAGTTCGCGGCGCGCCTCAAGCTCGCCGAGATGCCGCGCAACTCTTCGGCGGTGCGCATCCGCAACCGCTGCGAAGTCAGCGGCCGGCCGCGCGGCGTCTACCGCAAGCTTCGGGTGTCGCGTATCGCGCTGCGCGATCTCGGCAACAACGGCATGATCCCCGGCCTCGTGAAGTCGAGCTGGTAGGAGCGACAACGATGACGATGTCTGATCCACTGGGCGATATGCTCACCCGCATCCGCAACGCGCAGATGCGCAAGAGCTCGAAGGTTTCGACGCCGGGCTCGCAGCTCCGCCGCAACGTGCTCGACGTGCTGCAGTCGGAAGGCTACATCCGCGGCTACTCGACCACCGAGCTCGACAACGGCCGTTCCGAGTTCGACATCGAGCTCAAGTATTACGACGGCGAGCCGGTGATCCGCGATATCGAGCGCATCTCGCGCCCGGGCCGCCGGGTCTACGCCTCGGTGAAGAACATTCCGCGGGTCAACAACGGCCTTGGCGTCTCCATCCTGTCGACGCCGAAGGGCGTCATGTCGGATGCCGAGGCGCGCGACCAGAACGTCGGCGGCGAGGTGCTCTGCCGCGTGTTCTAAGCGCGGGAGGAGCGAAACAAGAATCGGGTTTGGCAAGATGTCGCGAATTGGCAAGAAGTCAGTATCGGTTCCGAAGGGCGTGACGGCCAACGTCAACGGCCAGTCGGTGACGGTCAAAGGGCCGAAGGGCGAGCTGTCGTTCCTCGCCAACGACGACGTGCACGTCACGTTCGCCGACGGCAAGATCGCGATCGAGCCGGTGAACGAGACCAAGAAGGCGCGTTCGGCCTGGGGCATGTCGCGCACGATGGTGTCGAACCTGATGAAGGGCGTCACCACCGGCTTCGAGCGCAAGCTCGAGATCAACGGCGTCGGTTTCCGCGCGGCGCTCGCCGGCAAGAACCTGCAGCTCAACCTCGGCTATAGCCACGACGTGCTGTACGTGGTGCCGGCCGGCATCAAGATCGAAGTGCCGAAGCCGACCGAGATCGTGATCACCGGCGCCGACAAGCAGAAGGTCGGCCAGGTCGCCGCCGAGATCCGCCAGTACCGCAAGCCGGAGCCCTACAAGGGCAAGGGCGTGAAATATTCCGACGAGTACATCTTCCGCAAGGAAGGCAAGAAGAAGTAACCGCCATGGCTCTCACCAATACCGATCGCCGCATTTTCCGTGTCCGTGCCGCCGTCAAGAAGGCGTCGCACGGGCGCGTCCGTCTCTCGATCTTCCGCTCGTCGAAGTACATCTACGCGCAGGTGATCGACGACGTCGCCGGCAAGACGCTCGCCGCCGCCTCCTCGCGCGAGGCCGAGCTCAAGACGACCTTGAAGAGCGGCGCGGACGTCGCTGCCGCGACCGCGGTCGGCAAGCTCCTCGCCGAGCGCGCCACCAAGGCCGGCGTCAAGGACGTGGTCTTCGACCGCGGCCGCTATCTCTTTCACGGCCGCGTGAAGGCGCTGGCCGACGGGGCCCGTGAGGGCGGCCTCAATTTCTGATCGCCCTTGATTAAGGCCACCCAGACAACGATATCGGACAGACACAATGGCAAGAGAACCACAGCAGCGCGAACGGGGTGAACGCGGCGGTCGCGATCGCGAAGACAGCGAGTTCGTCGACAAGCTCGTCCACATCAACCGTGTCGCCAAGGTGGTGAAGGGCGGCCGGCGCTTCGGCTTCGCCGCGCTCGTCGTCGTCGGCGACCAGAAGGGCCGCGTCGGCTTCGGTCACGGCAAGGCGCGCGAAGTTCCGGAAGCGATCCGCAAGGCGACGGAAGCCGCCAAGCGCGCGCTGATCCGCGTGCCGTTGCGCGAAGGGCGCACGCTTCACCACGATGTGAACGGCCGTCATGGCGCCGGCAAGGTGGTCTGCCGCGCTGCCCCTCCCGGCACCGGCATCATCGCCGGCGGCCCGATGCGCGCCGTGTTCGAGACGCTGGGCGTCCAGGACGTCGTCGCCAAGTCGTTCGGCTCGTCGAACCCCTACAACATGGTGCGCGCGACCTTCAACGCGCTGACCAACGAAGACAGCCCGCGTGGCGTGGCGGCTCGCCGCGGCATCAAGGTGTCGACGCTGCAGTCGCGCCGCCGCGACTTCGACGCCACCGCCGAGACGGTGGAGGCGTAGTCATGGGCAGGCAGACAACCGGGGCCCGCAAGCCCATCACCGGCAAGACGATCACGGTCGAGCAGACCGGCAGCCCCAACCGGCGGCCGGAAGATCAGCGCTCGACGCTGATCGGGCTCGGCCTCAACCGCATCCGCCGCCGCTCGACGCTCGCCGACACGCCGTCGGTCCGCGGCATGATCGCCAAGGTTCAGCATCTCGTTCGCGTCGTCGACGAGGCGTAGGGAAACAGTCCGATGAAACTCAACGAGTTGGCCGACCGTCCCGGCTCCACCAAGGATCGCATCCGCGTCGGACGCGGCATCGGTTCGGGCAAGGGCAAGACCGGCGGGCGCGGCGTCAAGGGCCAGAAGGCCCGCACCGGCGTTGCGATCAAGGGCTTCGAGGGTGGCCAGATGCCGCTGCATCGCCGCTTGCCGAAGCGCGGCTTCAACAACATCTTTGCCCTGCACTACAACGAAGTCTCGATCGGCACCGTGCAGAAGGCGATCGACGCCGGCAAGCTCGACGGCAAGGCGACGGTTACCGCCGCGGTGCTGAAGGAAGCCGGCATCATCTCGAAGGCGCGCCACGGCGTGCGCATCCTGGGCAACGGCGAGATCACGGCGAGCGTGAAGTTCGAGGTCGAGGGCGTGTCGAAACCGGCAGCCGCGGCCATCGAAAAGGCGGGCGGATCGGTGACCATCGTAGGGGCGAAGGCAGAGAAGCAGCAGTCGGCCTAAGCGGGTAGGGCCGGAACGGAGCGATCATGGCATCGGCGGCAGAACAACTCGCAGCCAACCTCAACTTCGGCGCCTTCGCCAAGGCCGAGGCGCTGAAGAAGCGCATCTGGTTCACGCTCGGCGCGCTGCTGATCTATCGCCTCGGCACCTACATCCCGATCCCGGGCATCAACCTCGATGCGCTGGCGGCGGCGTTCACCGCCAACCAGAGCGGCATCATCGGCATGTTCAACATGTTCGCCGGCGGCGCTGTCGGCCGCATGGCGATCTTTGCCCTCGGCGTCATGCCGTACATCTCCGCCTCGATCATCATGCAGCTCATGACGTCGATCATTCCGACGCTCGACGCGCTGAAGAAGGAAGGCGAGTCGGGCCGCAAGGTCATCAACCAGTACACGCGCTACGGCACGGTGGTCCTGGCCGCGGTGCAGTCGTACGCCATCGCCGTCGGCCTGTCGGGCGGCAACAACATTGTCGTCCATCCCGGCCTGTTCTTCGTCTTTACGACGGTGGTGACGCTGACCGGCGGCACGATGTTCCTGATGTGGCTCGGCGAGCAGATCACGGCGCGCGGCATCGGCAACGGCCTGTCGCTGATCATCTTCTCGGGCATCGTGGCGAACCTGCCGCATGCCATCACCGGCACGCTGGAACTCGGCCGCGAAGGCGCGCTGTCGCCGATCGTCATCCTCGCCGTCGGCATCCTGGCAATCGGCGTCGTGGCGTTCATCGTGTTCGTCGAGCGCGCCCAGCGCCGGCTGCTCATCCAGTATCCCAAGCGGCAGGTCGGCAACCGCATGTTCCAGGGCGAGGCTTCGCATCTGCCGCTGAAGCTCAACACCTCGGGCGTCATTCCGCCGATCTTCGCGTCCTCGCTGCTGCTCGTGCCGGTCACGATCGCCAACTTCACGGCGGGCGCCGGGCCGTCCTGGCTCGGCACCATCACGGCGCTGCTCGGCAACGGCCAGCCGCTGTACATGACGCTCTACGCCGCCATGATCATCTTCTTCTCGTTCTTCTATACCGCGGTGGTGTTCAGCCCGGCTGACACGGCCGACAATCTCAAGAAGCACGGCGGCTTTATTCCCGGTATCCGCCCGGGCAAGAACACCGCCGACTACATCGACTACGTGCTGACGCGCATCACGGTGCTCGGCGCGCTGTACCTCGTGGCCGTCTGTCTGCTGCCCGAGATCCTGATCAACGCCACCGGCGTGCCGTTCGTCTTCGGCGGCACCTCGCTGCTGATCGTGGTGAGCGTCACGCTCGACACGGTGGCGCAGGTCCAGGGTCACCTTTTGGCGCATCAGTACGAGGGCCTCGTGCGCAAGTCGAAGCTCAAGGGCCGGACGCGATGAGGCTGGTGCTGCTCGGGCCGCCCGGCGCGGGGAAGGGTACCCAGGCCGAGCGGCTGGTGAAGCAGCACGGCATCGTGCAGCTTTCGACCGGCGACATGCTGCGCGCGGCGACTGCGGCGGGCACGGAAGTCGGCGTGCGGGCGAAGGCGATCATGGATCGCGGCGACCTCGTGCCGGACGATGTGATGGTCGAGATCATCTCGGATCGCATCGCCAAGCCGGACGCGGCGCGGGGATTCATCCTCGACGGCTTCCCGCGCACGGTGGCGCAGGCCGAGGCGCTGGACGGGCTTTTGAAAGGTCGGGGGCTGCACCTCGACCGGGTTATCGAGATCGCGGTCGATGAGGGGATGCTCAAGGACCGCATCGAAAACCGGGCAAAACAGACAGGCGGGGCGCGGGCGGACGACAACGCCGCGACCCTCCATAACCGGATCGCGGTCTACCGGAAGCAGACCGCGCCGGTTGCCGACTACTACCGCGGGAAGGGCGCCCTTTCCCAGGTGGACGGCATGGGAACGATGGACGAAGTGACGGCGGCGATCGCGGGGGTGCTGAAAGCCGCCGCGGGGGCCGGAAAACAAGGGTAAACGGCTCGCGCCCCAGTTGACGGGGCAGGGCGGAATCGCTATCTACCCGGCACAATTCTGCAAGATAAGCCTTGCGGTGCCGGTGGCCTTTTGGGGTAACCGGGGCCGTATTGTGCGTTTTAGGCCGTGTTTTCAGCGGCTTGACAGGTGGAGAGACAGGCCTTGGCCCGCATCGCAGGCGTCAATATCCCGACCAACAAGCGCGTCATCATCGCGCTGCAGTACATCCACGGCATCGGCCCGGCGGCGGCGAAGAAGATCGTCGAGGCGGTGAAGATTCCGGCGGAGCGGCGCACCAACCAGTTGACCGACGCCGAAGTCGTCCAGATTCGCGAAATGATCGACCGCGACTTCCTCGTCGAAGGCGACCTTCGTCGCGAGGTGGCGATCAACATCAAGCGGCTGATGGACCTCGGCTGCTACCGCGGCCTGCGCCATCGCCGCGGCCTGCCGGTGCGCGGCCAGCGCACCCACACCAACGCGCGCACGCGCAAGGGCCCGGCCCGCGCGATCGCCGGCAAGAAGAAGTAACGGCAACAGGCATCCGGCAATCGGCAGCACGACTGCCGGATGCCTGCTGCCGGATGCCACGAGATGTAGCCGCTGGCACTACGGCGGTGTTGAGATCGAAAGCTAAGGACGAGAAATGGGCAAGGATGCTACCCGCGTACGCCGCCGCGAGCGAAAGAACATCACGTCGGGCGTGGCGCACGTGAACTCCAGCTTCAACAACACGATGATCACCATCACCGACGCGCAGGGGAACACGATCTCGTGGTCCTCGGCCGGCCTGATGGGCTTCAAGGGCTCGCGCAAGTCGACGCCGTACGCGGCGCAGATGGCGGCGGAAGATGCCGGCAAGAAGGCGACCGAGCACGGCATGAAGACGCTCGAGGTCGAGGTCTCCGGTCCCGGTTCGGGCCGCGAGTCGGCGCTGCGCGCGCTGCAGGCCGCGGGCTTCACCATCACCTCGATCCGCGACGTGACGCCGATCGCGCACAACGGCTGCCGGCCGCGCAAGCGCCGCCGCGTCTAGGACACAGCGTTAGAGTTTTCAGTTTCACGCGGCTCCGTCTGATGGCGCGGCCGCGAACCGCCAATGACCGGCGGCTCCTCATTGAAAGGACAGGCTCATGACCATCCAGAAAAACTGGCAAGAGCTGATCAAGCCGAACAAGCTCGAAATCTCGCCGGGCAGCAACGACGCCCGGCGTTTCGCCACCGTCGTTGCCGAGCCGCTCGAGCGCGGCTTCGGCATGACGCTCGGCAATGCGCTCCGCCGCGTGCTGCTCTCCTCGCTCCAGGGCGCCGCCGTCAAGGCCGTCCAGATCGACGGCGTGCTGCATGAATTCTCGTCGATCGCGGGCGTCCGCGAGGACGTCACCGATATCGTCCTCAACATCAAGGAGATCGCCCTCAAGATGCAGGGCGAGGGTCCGAAGCGCATGGTCGTGCGCAAGCAGGGCCCGGGCGTCGTCACCGCCGGCGACATCCAGACCGTCTCCGACATCGAGGTGCTCAACCCGTCGCTGGTGCTGTGCACCCTCGACGAAGGCGCCGAGATCCGCATGGAGTTCACGGTCGATACCGGCAAGGGCTACGTCACCGCCGACCGCAACCGGCCGGAAGACGCGCCGATCGGGCTCATCCCGGTCGACAGCCTGTACTCGCCGGTGAAGAAGGTCTCCTACCGCGTCGAGAACACGCGCGAAGGCCAGGTGCTCGACTACGACAAGCTGACGCTCAGCGTGGAGACCGACGGCTCGATCCGCGCCGAGGATGCGGTGGCCTACGCCGCGCGCATCCTGCAGGACCAGCTTTCGGTGTTCGTCAACTTCGACGAGCCGGCCAAGGTCACCACCGAGGTCGCGATCCCCGAGCTCGCCTTCAACCCGGCGCTGCTCAAGAAGGTCGACGAGCTGGAGCTGTCGGTGCGTTCGGCCAACTGCCTGAAGAACGACAACATCGTCTACATCGGCGACCTCATCCAGAAGACCGAAGCCGAGATGCTGCGCACCCCGAACTTCGGCCGCAAGTCGCTCAACGAGATCAAGGAAGTGCTGGCGCAGATGGGCCTGCACCTCGGGATGGAAGTTCCGAACTGGCCGCCGGAAAACATCGACGAACTGGCCAAGCGCTACGAAGACCACTACTAGTACCGCCGGCTTCGGCCGGGGTTTACTTGAGGATGACGTGACATGATGCACGGAAAGAAGGGTCGCCGGTTCAGCCGCACGGCCAGCCACCGGAAGGCGATGTTCGCGAATCTCGCGTCCTCGCTGATCCAGCACGAGCAGATCGTCACGACGCTCCCCAAGGCGAAGGACCTGCGCCCGATCGTCGAGAAGCTGGTGACGCTCGCCAAGCGCGGCGACCTCCATGCCCGCCGCCTGGCGGTCTCGGAGATCCGCGACATCGGTTCGGTCAAGAAGCTCTTCGACACGCTCGGTCCGCGCTACAAGGCGCGCTCGGGCGGCTACACCCGCGTGCTCAAGGCGGGCTTCCGCCATGGCGACAACGCGGCGGTGGCGGTGATCGAGTTCGTCGATCGCGACGTCGAAGCCAAGGGGTCGGCCGACAAGGCCCGCCACGCGGCGGAACGCGTCGAGCAGGGCGTCCCGGCCGAGGCGAACGCGTAAGTTTCAGGTCTTCATCGATTTTGCGAAAAGGCGGCTTCGGCCGCCTTTTCTGTTCGTGCTTATCCGCCTGTGGCGCAGGTCCGCAGGCGATCGCCGAGCACGCGGGCGAGCGGGGCCACGACACTGAACATATCCGGCGCCAGGCGCGCACTGCCAGCGCGATGAAGCGATCGGGAATCCGTGGCGGCGTCGCGTGAATGATCGCGAGACGCGCCGTCACTTCACATCGGTAGCGCTCCACAAACGCACCAAGTTCATCGGCGCGAACCGACGTTACCGGCGCCATCTGCAGGATCAGGAGAGCGATATTTGTCGCCGGTCGCCATGAGAACGTAACAAGAACGATATTCTTGTCCCGCGCTCCGAGGCAACTTCTGCGCGCGTTTTATTTCGCCGGCGCCAGCGGCTGCACCTGCGGCGGCGCGATCGGCGCGTCGACGTCGATGTTCGTGGCGCCGTAGATGTCGTGCAGAGTGCGCAAGGCCACGTCGGCGGCGGTGGCGATGTCGTCCGCGCCCGTCATCGGGATGAACGTCTGGAAGTCGCCTTCGGAGTCGTCGAGGTCGAAGCCCAGCGCATAGAGGGCGTCGCGAAGGTCCTTGCCGAGACGATACTTGCGCGGCTGGCCGGCGGGCGCGGTGTAGTAGCCCGAGGAGGCGTCGCAGCGGATGCGCGTGTCCGCGGCGAGGAAGGTGCACCTCACGTATTTCGTCGGGTCTTCGTGGACGGCGAAGGTCGCCCGCCGATCCTGGTCGTGCGTCGTGTCGGCGTGGACGGCCGTGAGGACCGCGACGGCCCAGGCGCGGTACTCGGTTACAAATGCGTCGGTGTCGTCGGCGGCGGGTGCCGGGCGGACCGCGGCGAGGCAGAGCGCCAGCGTCAGGGCCGCGGGGGCGAGGAGGCGCCGGATCGATCGCATGGCTGGCTGCACCGCTTGAACCTTGCCGGAACAAAATGCGAAAACGCTGGAAACCGGCGTTAGCCTAAACGGTCAACGTGACGCCCCGGTGTAGGCGAACTGCCTCGCCGCTGCCGCAATTGGTGTAGCATTCCCGTTACGGACAAGCGGGCGCGTAACAGGGCAGGAATCGCATGCTGGCCAAACTCCTCGTCGGTCTTTCGCTTCTCGTCGTGCCGCTCGCCGCGGGCGCCTTGGCGGCCGAGCGCCAGGTGCCGGCGAGTGCGGGCGACATGCAGTTGTCGTTCGCGCCGGTGGTCAAGCGCGTGTCGCCGGCGGTGGTCAACGTCTACGCCTCGCGCACCATCCAGCAGCAGACGTCGCCGTTCTTCTCCGATCCGTTCTTCCGCCAGTTCTTCGGCGATCCGTTCGGCGGGCAGACCAACACGCGCGTGCAGCGCTCGCTGGGCTCCGGTGTCATCATCAGCGCCGATGGGCTGATCGTGACAAACTTCCACGTCATCCAGCAGGCCGACGAGGTGAAGGTCGCGCTCTCCGACAAGCGCGAGTTCGCCGCCGACATCGTGCTGAAGGACGAGCGCTCCGATCTGGCGGTGCTGAAGATCAAGGGCAATGCCGGCACGCTGCCGGTCATTGAATTCGCCAACTCCGATCAGGTCGAGGTCGGCGACCTCGTGCTGGCGGTCGGTGATCCCTTCGGCGTCGGTCAGACGGTGACCAGCGGCATTGTCTCGGCATTCGCGCGCGTGCCGGGCAGCCCGTCGGAGGACCAGTACTTCATCCAGACCGACGCGGCCATCAACCCGGGCAACTCGGGCGGCGCGCTGGTCGATATGCAGGGCCGGCTGATCGGCATCAACCGCATGATCGTGTCGCCGTCCGGCGCCTCGTCCGGCATCGGCTTCGCCATCCCCTCCAATCTGGTGCGCGCGGTCACGTCCGCCGCGGCAAGCGGCGCGGCGCCGCGGCGGCCATGGCTCGGTGCCGAGTTGCAGAGCGTGACGGCGGAACTCGCCGCCAGCCTCAAGCTCGACACGCCGAGCGGCGTGCTCGTCGCCTCGGTCGCCCCGGTCGGGCCGGCGGCGGCGGCCGGCATGAAGGTCGGCGACCTGGTCACCTCGATCGACGGGGAAACCGTCGACGATCTGGGCGCGCTGACCTATCGCCTCGCCACCAAGCCGCTCGGCGGCGAGACCAAGCTTGGCGTCATTCGCGACGGCAAGCGCTACACCGCGACAGTGGCGCTGGAGGCGGCGCCCGAGGTGCCGCCGCGTGACAAACGCCTGATCGGCGGCGACACGGCGTTCGCCGGGCTGACGGTGCTCAACCTGTCGCCGGCGGTGGCGGAGGAGCTGAACTACGACGGCGGCACCGGCGGCGTCATCGTCGGCGACGTTGCCGAAGGGTCGAACGCGCAGGAGGCCGGCTTCGCGCGCGGCGACGTCATCGCCGACGTCAACGGCACGACGATCGACTCGACAAAGGCGCTGGAGGACGCGGTGTCCGAGAAGCGGCGCTACTTCGACCTGACGGTGAAACGCGACGGCCGCGCCATCCGCCTGCGCATGGCGGGATAGGCGGCGCGATGTCGCTCTTCGAGGCGGCGGGACTGGAAAAGGCGGCGCCGCGGCCGCTCGCCGACCGTCTCCGCCCGGAGCGGCTCGCCGACGTCGTCGGGCAGGATCATCTGCTCGGTCCCGACGGCGTCATCACGCGGATGCTCTCGACCGGGTCGCTCGGCTCGCTGATCTTCTGGGGGCCGCCCGGCACCGGCAAGACGACGGTGGCGCGGCTGCTGGCGCGCGAGACCGATCTCCATTTCGAGCAGATCTCGGCCGTATTTTCCGGCGTCGCTGACCTCAAAAAGGTGTTCGAGGTGGCGCGCGGGCGGCGGCAGGCGGGGCAGGGGACGCTGCTGTTCGTCGACGAGATCCATCGCTTCAATCGCGCCCAGCTCGACTCGTTCCTGCCGGTAATGGAGGACGGGACGGTGACGCTGGTCGGCGCCACGACCGAGAATCCGTCGTTCGAGCTCAACGCCGCGCTCCTGTCGCGCGCCCGCGTGCTGGTCTTCAAGCCGCTCGACGAGGAGGCGATCGCCAAGCTTCTGGCGCGCGCCGAGGAGATCGAGGCGCGTCCGCTGCCGCTCGACGATCAGGCGCGCGGCATGCTGATCGGCATGGCCGACGCCGATGGCCGCGCCGCGCTGACGCTCGCCGAAGAAGTCTGGCGCGCCGCGCGGCCCGGTGAAATCTTCACGCCCGAGCAACTGCAGACCATCGTCCAGCGCCGCGCGCCGCTCTACGACAAGAGCCAGGACGGCCACTACAATCTGATCTCGGCGCTGCATAAGTCGGTGCGCGGCTCCGATCCCGACGCGGCGCTCTACTATCTGGCGCGCATGCTCGATGCCGGCGAGCAGCCGCTCTACATCGGCCGCCGCCTGGTGCGGATGGCGATGGAGGACATCGGCCTCGCCGATCCGCAGGCGCTGGTCGTCGCGCTCGCCGCCAAGGACGCGTTCGACTACCTCGGCTCGCCCGAGGGCGAACTGGCGCTAGCGGAGGCCGCCGTCTATCTCGCCACCGCGCCGAAATCGATCGCGGTCTACAAAGCCTTCGGCGCGGCGCAGGCGACGGCCAAGGAGCACGGCTCGCTGACGCCGCCCAAGATCATCCTCAACGCGCCGACCAACCTGATGAAGTCGGAAGGCTACGGCTCGGGCTACCGCTACGATCCGGACGAACCGGACTCCTTCTCGGGCCAGAATTATTTCCCCGAGCAGCTCGGCCGGCGGCAGTTCTATGACCCGCCCGACCGCGGCTTCGAACGCGAAATCCGCAAGCGGCTGGATTACTGGGCGAAGCTTCGCAAGGAGCGCGGCCAGCCGTGATCCTGTTCGCCTACGGCGCCAACATGAACCCCGGGCTGATGTCGCAGCGGTGCCCGGAGTTCCGGACGATCGGCGTGGCGCGGGTGATGGATTATCGCCTGTGCTTTCCGCGCTTCTCGCGCGAGCGGCAGTGTGCGACGGCGAGCATCGAGCCGGCAGCCGGCCATGCGGTGTGGGGGGTGCTCTACGAAATCCCGCCGAACGACCTGCCGGTACTCAATTATCACGAGGGCTACGACCCGCAGGCGCCGGTGGCGCGCAACGAGCGAATCATCCGCGAAGTCACGGCCTTGCGGCTAGGTGGCTCGGAAGCGGTCAAGGCGATGGCCTATTTCGCCGTACCCGACGGAACGGACGCACTGCCTTCGCGGGCCTACCTGCAATCGATCATTGACGGGGCGGAATTCCATGGTCTGCCTAAGGCTTGCATCGCCGGCCTGCAGGCGGTGAGGACCGCCTAGCCGGCGAAGTTTTCAACAGGTCATCCACAGGGCGTTTTTTCGCCCGTGCAACCCGCGTCCCAACGGCCCAATGATGGCGTTGGACGAGGGGATGCGGCGGACATGTACTATTTTGCTTACGGGTCGAATCTCGACCTGCTCCAGATGCAGTTGCGCTGCCCGGACGCGCAGTTCGTCTCGACGGCGAAGCTCGACGGGTACCGCGTCTGCTTTCCGCGGCGCTCGGTCATCCGCGATTGCGCGGTGATCAGCATCGAGCCGTCGATGAGCGAAAGCGTGTGGGGCGCGCTCTACGAGCTCGACGGCACCGACATCCAGCGCCTCGACGAGCGCGAGGGCTACGACAAGCGGCGCGACCGCGCGCTCAACCAGTTCAACCGCATCACGGTTCGTGTCGAGACGGCGGACGAGCGCGCCGTGGTGGCGGAGGTCTACGTTGCGGTGCCGACGGCAAACCCCGGGCTGCCGTCGCCGCAGTACGTCGGCTACCTGGTCGCCTCGGCGGCCGAGTGCGGCCTGCCCAAGTCGCACCTCGTGAAGCTTGCGCAGCACATGCCGGTGCCGCAGGCGGCCTAGCAATGTTCCAGATCGTGCTGGTGTTCCTCGGCGGCGGGCTTGGCTCCGTCGCCCGTCACGGCGTCAACATGACGGCCGGGCGGCTCGGCGCCGATTTCCCGTGGGGGACGTTCATCGTCAACGTCGTGGGGTCGCTCGCCATGGGGCTGATCGCCGGCTGGCTGGCGTTCCGGGCGGGCGAAAGCTGGTCGCAGCATGCGCGCCTGCTGCTCACCACCGGCTTCCTCGGCGGGTTCACCACGTTTTCCGCGTTTTCGCTGGATACGGCGACCCTGTGGGAGCGCGGCGCGACGGGCACGGCCGCGCTTTACGTCGTCGCCTCGGTCGGGCTGTCGCTGGCGGCGCTTTTCGCCGGGCTTTGGGTCGTCAGGACGCTCTCCTGATGCTATAGGCTGGCGCTTCAACAGAAGCCCCCTATGGCCACGCTCGAAACACGAACCGTCGAATCGGACGAAGCCGGCATGCGTTTGGACCGCTGGTTCAAGACGCATTACCCGGAGCTGTCGTTCGGCCACCTGCAGAAGCTGCTGCGCTCCGGCCAGGTCCGCGTCGATGGCGGCCGGGTGAAGACGAACGCGCGGCTGGCGGTCGGCCAGTCGGTGCGCGTGCCGCCGCTGGGCACCGGCGGGCTTGGCGGGATCTTGCGCGAGAGCAAGGGCGATGCTCCTCCCGCTCGTAATCCCGCCATCCCTCGTCACCCCGGCGAAAGCCGGGGTCCAGCGCGCGACGAGGACGATGAGACGACGTCGCTGGATCCCGGCTTTCGCCGGGATGACGGCGAGGCGAGGAAAGACGGAGAGGCGAAAAAGCCCAAGCGTCCGACCAGCGATGCCGCCGCGCTCCGCGCGATGATCCTCTACGAGGACGACGACGTCTTCGTCTTCAACAAGCCGCAGGGCCTCGCCGTGCAGGGCGGCTCGGGCCTGACCAAGCACGTCGACGGGATGCTGGAAGCCTTCCGCGACCGCAAGGGGCAGAAGCCGCGGCTGGTCCATCGCCTCGACCGCGACACCAGCGGCGTGCTGGTGGTGGCGCGCACGCGGCTGGCCGCGCAGAAGCTCACCGCGTCGTTCCGCACGCGCTCGACGCGCAAGATCTACTGGGCGCTGGTGGTGGGCGTGCCGAAGCCGAAGCAGGGGCGCATCTCGACGTGGCTGGCGCGCGAGGAGGCCGAGGAGCGGATGAAGGTCGCCAAGCACGGCGCCGACGATTCCAGCCACGCCATCTCGCTCTACTCGGTGGTCGAGACCGCCGGGCAGAAGCTGACGTGGCTGTCGATGCGCCCGATCACCGGCCGCACGCACCAGCTCCGCGCGCACGCCGCCCACATCGGCCATCCGATCATCGGCGATCCCAAATATTTCACCGCCGAGGAGAGCTGGGATTTTCCCGGCGGCATCCAGAAGAAGCTGCACCTGCACGCGCGCCGCATCGTCATCCCGCATCCGTCGAACGGCGGCACGCTCGACGTGACGGCGCCGCTGCCGCCGCACATGCAGCAGTCGTGGAACCTGCTGGGCTTCGACGCGACGCTTGGGGACAGCGATGACGACGAGGGCGTGGAATAGATGCCGACATCGGGCTCGGTAGGGCGTGCGAAAATGCATCCGCAGGGGCCGGAGTTTTCCGGCGTCATTTGGGGCTCGATGCGCTCGGAGGAGCAGTTCGATTCGTCCGGCAAGCTTGCCGATCACCTGCGCTTCCTGCTCGACCGCGGCATCACCACGCTCGATACCGCCAACACGTACGGCATCCCGCATCCGTACTCGACGGAGGAATTCCTTGGGCGTGCGATCAGGGAGGTCGGGCGCGACAAGTTCGAGATCGTGACCAAGGGCGGCATCATGCGGGTCAGCCCGGATTACCCCTCCAACCGCCTCCGCAACTACGACTTCACGGCGAAGAACATCCGCTATTGGATGGACCGCTCGCTGCAGAAGCTCGGCGTCGATCAGGTCGACCTCTACCTCCTGCACCGGCCGGACTACCTGATGGACCCGGACGAGGCCGGCGGCGTGCTCGACGCGCTGATCGTCGAGGGCAAGACGCGCTACGTCGGCGTCTCGAATTTCTCGCCGTCGCGGTTCGATCTGCTCCAGTTGCGCATGAAGGCGCCGCTCATCACCAACCAGGTCGAGTTCTCGCCGCTCCACCTGGCGCCGATCTCCAACGGCGTCTTCGATCATGCGATCGCCGGCGGCTACCGGCCGATGATCTGGTCGCCGGTTGGCGGCGGCAATTTGCTCACCAGCGACGAGCCGCGCATTGCGAAGATCCGCGCGGTGCTGACCGACATCGCCAAACGCACCGGCCTCGCCGGCCCGGCCGAGGCGGCGATGGCGTTCGTTGCCCGCCATCCGGCGAACGGCGTGGCGATCGTCGGCTCGGGCAAGCGCGAGCGTGTCGAGGGCGCGATCGCGGCGCTCACCAGCGTCATGGACCGGCAGGACTGGTACGAGATCGTCACCCAGACCAGCGAGATGCTCGAGCTTTGAGCGACAAGACGCGCGAAGGGCCGATGCAGTCGGCGCAGCGGCTGGCGCGGCCGGAGCTGCCCAAGCGTTTCTACACGACCGCGGCAGCGGCGCCGCTAGGCGACGGCTTCGTGCTGCAGCTCGACGGCCGCGCGGTGAAGACACCGGGCCGCCGGCCGCTGGCGGTGCCGAGCGCGGTGGTGGCCGAGGCGCTGGCGGCCGAGTGGGGCGGGCAGGGCGAGCGCATCGATCCCTCGACCATGCCGGTGACGCGCATCGTCAACGCTGCGATCGACAGCGTCGCCGACGCGCTCGATGCCGTGCGCGCCGAGGTCGTGCGCTACGCCGGCAGCGATCTCATCTGCTACCGCGCCGAGACGCCGGACGCGCTGGCCGCCATGCAGGCGGCGAAGTGGGATCCGCTGGTGCGCTGGGCACGCGAGGCGCTCGGCGCGTCCCTCAGCCTCGCCGCCGGCGTCGTCTACGTGCAGCAGCCGGCGGAGGCGATCGAGGCAATCGCGCGGGCGGTTGCCGCGTTCGATCCGCTGAAACTTGCCGCGGTGTCCACGATCACGACGCTGACCGGATCGGCGGTGCTGGGGCTGGCGCTCGCCCACGGCCGGCTCACCGCCGAGGAAGCGTGGACGGCGGCGCTGGTCGATGAGGAATGGGAAATGAGTCAGTGGGGGCAGGACGCCGAGGCGCTCGCCGCCCGCGCCTTCCGCCGGCGTGAGCTGGACGCGGCGGCGCTGATCCTCACTGCAGCGTGAGCCCGCGCATCGGCACCGCGGGCTGGTCGCTCGGCGCCGAGCAGCGCAAGCACGCGCCGGAGAAGGGAACGCACCTCGAGCGCTATGCCGCTGTCTTCAACTGCGTCGAGATCGACTCGAGTTTCTACCGCTCGCATCAGCGCAAGACATACGAGCGCTGGGCGGCGTCGGTCCCGGACGATTTCCGCTTTTCGGTCAAGCTGCCGCGTACGATAACGCACGAGGCAAAACTGGCCGGCGCCGGCGCGCTGCTCGATCAGTTCCTGTCGGAGGCGAGCGGGCTCGGCGGCAAGCTCGGTCCGCTCGTCGTCCAGCTCGCGCCGCGGCATCTGTTCGACGCGCCGGTGGTGGACGCCTTCCTTGCCGAGTTCCGCGCCCGCTTCCCGGGTCCGATCGCCTGCGAGCCGCGCCACGCCTCGTGGTTCACCGGCGAGGCCGATGGCCTGCTCGCCCGCCATCGTGTCACGCGCATCGCCGCCGACCCGCCGCCCCATCACGGCGCAGGCTCGCCCGGCGGCTGGCAGGCGCTGGCGTATTGGCGCTGGCACGGGTCGCCGGAGGTCTACCGGTCCAAGTACGAGGCGGCGGCGATCTCCGCGCTCGCCGAGCAGGTGAGGGGCAGCGCCGAAGCGTGGGTGATCTTCGACAACACCATGCTCGGTCACGCCTTCTTCGACGCGATCGAATTGCGGCGGGCCCTCGCTTAGCCGCTGTCATTGTTCACGAATCGCGATTGTCTCGCATCCGCAAAACCTTCACTGGACTCGTTGGCGGTCGCTGCTAATAATTTCGCCACCACGCGTTCCCGGGCGGAGTAGGCCACGACCGGATGATGTGGAGTTAGTCGCCGCCCGCGGCACGGCGTCGTTGTCCGGAGTTTCGACTCCGGATGCGTTTGAGGCGTCGTGCGGGCGATGACGGGGGGACCCCATCGTTTCCAGATTATGCGACGGCTGTCGGGCGCCAAGCCCGTCGCCGCGCGTTTCACGACGTCTCGTATCTCGAACATCGGCAGCCAGTTTGCGCGGATCGCTTTTGCGGCGCGCCGGCTTGCCCATACGGAAGGCGGCGTCTGGAACTCCTTCGGTACTGGTTTTCGCGTAACCGAGGGCGCATCTCCTTTTTTTCAGCTCCAGATGCCGTCTCGAATTCCGGCGGCTGCACGACAGGGAGTGTGGCCGGCGAACGCATAGCGGGGTGGGGATCGTCGTGCGCCTGCCTGGCGGAGGGTGCGCGGCGAAGACGCGGAGAGGAGGCAGAGGCAGAATTCAGTCCCCTCGGACGGGGTGGGGTGCATAGCCGTGCGTTTTCTGTTCAGTCTTTTCTTTGTCGTTCTGATCATCGCCTCGGGTGTCGCCGTCGTGGTCTTCTCGACCGCGGAGCAGGGCGCGCCGGGTACGGTCGCCGCGATTACGGACTCGCCGGCGTCGGCAATTGCCGAGCAGAGCTCACGCCTCCTGAAGAAGCTGGCGAGCTTCCTGCCCGCCAATGTTCCGGTGCCGTGGCCGTCGTCACCGGCGGCAGCGTCGCCGGACGCCGCGATCGCTTCCGCCGACAAGCCGCCGCAGCCGCCAGTGACGGTGCTGAAGGGCCAGCCGATCGGCGATTGGGTGCTCAACTGCGGCGTCAATCCGCAGACGATCAAGAAGCAGTGCACGATCTCGCAGCAGCTTACCGACGAGAAATCGAAGTCGGTGGTGTTCGCGTGGCTGATCGGAAACGACGGCAGCGGCAATCTCGTCGCCATCTGGCAGACGCCCATCGGCATCCTGGTCAACCGCGGCGTCGTGGTTAACCTCGGCGAAGAGAAGCCGGTGTCGGTGCCCTTCACCTCGTGCGTCACCGGGCACTGCGAGGCGGTCGCCAACCTCGCCCCCGATTTCATCCAGACGCTGGCGCGGGCAACCAGCGCGACGGCGACCGTCTACACGGTCGCCGGACAGGGTTTGACGTTCAAGCTGAGCGTCAACGGACTGGCTCAGGCCATCGATGCTGTGAAAGCGCCGACGGCCAGCTAAGCGCGCGGGCGGCGGCCGCCAAGGTCGCCGCCCGCTGCAGTCCTTCGAAATTCTCCGGCAGAAATCGGCTACGCGCTCCGCGTCGGGCCGAACGTCGCGGCGAAAGCGCGGCGCAGCTCGACATCGACGTCTTCCATGCTCGCTGCGATGCCGAGATCGGCGAGGCTGGTGACGCCCTGCGAGGTCACCCCGCACGGCACGATACCGCTGAAATGATCGAGGTCCGGATCGACGTTCAGCGCGATGCCGTGGAAGGTCACCCAGCGGCGGATGCGCACGCCGATCGCGGCGATCTTGTCCTCGCGGCCTTCTCCCTTGTCTGGTCGCGGCACCCAGATGCCGACGCAATTCTTCCGCCGCCCGGCGCGGACGTTGAAGGCGGCGAGGGTGGCGATGATCCAGTCCTCAAGGCTCGCGACGTACTGGCGGACATCGGGCTTGCGCCTGTGCAGGTCGAGCATGACGTAGGCCACGCGCTGGCCGGGGCCGTGATACGTGTACTGGCCGCCGCGCCCGCTCTGGAACACGGGAAACCGGTCCGGCTGCAGCAGGTCGTCGGCCTTGGCGCTGGTGCCGGCGGTATAGAGCGGCGGATGCTCCACCAGCCACACCTGCTCGGGCGCCGTGCCGGCCGCTATCGCGGCGACCCGCGCCTCCATCGCCGCCACCGCATCCGGGTAGGCGACCGGCGCCGGCGCGATCGTCCAGTCGACCGTGTCGGCCGCGGCCATCGGAGCGGGAACCTGGGGCGGGAGCGGAGCGTTCATGGCGCGGAATATGGCCCTGCACAGCCACGAAATCCACCGGGAGGCAGCCATGATCAGGAAGCTTGCGTCCGGCCAGTACCGGCTCTACTCGCGGAAGCTCGACCCGAAGTCCGGCAAGCGCCGCAACCTCGGCACCTTTGCCTCGCGCGCCGCCGCCGAGAAGCACGAGCGCGCCGTTCAATTCTTCAAGCGCCGCGGCTAAAGCCGGAACAACGTCAGCGGCGGCACGTTAGCGGCAAAGGCAGGGGGCGTATCCATATCCGCGCTCAGGGAGCCACCGACATGGGAATCTTCTCAAAAGACATCAAGACAATGGACGATCTCTTCGTTCACCAGCTCCGCGACATCTATTACGCCGAAAAGCAGATCGTGAAGGCGCTGCCGGAGATGATTGAAAAGGTCTCCAATCCGCAGCTCCGCGAGGGGCTTGAGAACCACCTCGAGGAAACCAATGGCCATGTCGAGCGGCTGCAGGAAGTCTTCCGCATGCACGGCTCCGAGGCCAAGGCGGTCGATTGCCCGGCGATCGACGGCATCCTCAAGGAGGCGCGCGAGGTGACCGGCGACGTCGCCGACGAGGACGTGCTGGATGCCGCGATCATCGCCGCGGCGCAGGCCGTCGAGCACTACGAGATCGCGCGCTACGGCACGCTGATCGCGTGGGCCCGGGAACTCGGCCGCGACGATTGCGCCGACGAGCTCGAAGCGACGCTGGAGGAGGAGAAGGCGGCCGACGCCAAGCTCACCGAAGTGGCGGAAAGCCGCGTGAACGAGGATGCCGCGGTCGTCTAGGCCGCCAAGCCGGCTGCCTTGTAAGGCCAAGGGCG
Organism: Bauldia sp.; assembly: GCA_037200845.1. Classification (NCBI taxonomy): domain Bacteria; kingdom Pseudomonadati; phylum Pseudomonadota; class Alphaproteobacteria; order Hyphomicrobiales; family Kaistiaceae; genus Bauldia; species Bauldia sp. The sequence goes on along the minus strand of JBBCGQ010000001.1, from coordinate 2,249,125 downwards.
ATTTGTTACACGGAGCCGCGATTTCGCGGCCATGGCGGAATTGGTAGACGCGCTAGCTTGAGGTGCTAGTGGGTAACACCGTGGAGGTTCGAGTCCTCTTGGCCGCACCATTTGCCTGAACCGGTGGTCCGCAAGGGCCGCCGGTTTTTTGCATTTGGGGCTCGCGCCCCGTTAAGCCTCGCAGCAAAACGTTATCGCTGCGACGCAGCACATAATCGACTTTGGCCGTGAATCGGCTAGACCAGCCATGCGGCTTGCTGCTGGAGGAGGGCGCTTCGCCCTCGCATGGTTTGACGGAAGGCACGATCAAGGTTGGCGTCGTCGGCCTCGGCTCCTTCGGCAGGCATCACGCGAAGCATTACGCAAATAATCCGAAGGGCGCGGCTCGTTGCCGTATCCGACCAGGATGGCGCGCGCGGCGCCGCCAACGGGCAGGGCGCGCCGGTGTTCGCCGATCATCGCGACCTCATCGGCAAGGTCGATGCCGTCTCCGTCGCCGTGCCCGCCACCTATCACGCCGCCGTCGCGCGCGATTTCATCGACGCCGGGGTCCATGTCCTGATCGAGAAGCCGATCGCCATCGACGTCGCCGATGCGCGCGATCTGATCGCGCGTGCCGCGAAGCGCGGCGTCGTGCTGCAGGTCGGGCATGTCGAACGGTTCTCGCCGGCGGTTGCCGAGCTGCAGTCGCGGGCCGCCAACCCGCGCCGGCTGACGGCGCGGCGGCGGACGAAATGGAGCGGCCGGTCGATCGATGTTGACGTGATCCTCGACCTTATGATCCATGACATCGATCTGGTGCTGACGCTTGCCGGCGCGCCGGTCGCGTCGGTGGCGGCGAGCGGCATGACCGGCCTCAGCGGCATGACCGACGAGTGCGAGGCGTGGCTGACCTTCGCCAACGGCGCCATCGCGACGCTGTCGGCGTCGCGTGTCGCCGCCGAAAACGAGCGCCGCCTCACCATCACCGAGCCCGACACGATCTACGACGCCGATCTTTCCGGCCCGTCGCTGACGACGACGGCGCGGCGCAAGTCCGGCGCGGTGGCGGTGCCCATCGCACTTACGGCGCGCGACAACCTCGGCGCCGAGATCGACGCCTTCCTCACGAGCATCGCAACCGGCATCCCGCCGGTCGTCGATGGCATGGCCGGGCTTGCCGCCCTCGACATCGCCGAGCGCATCCGCGCGGCGGTCGCCGAGGGCGAGCCGGCACAGATCGCGGTGACCGCATGACCACAGCCCGCCCCGCTCTCGCCGTCGCGGCCACCAAGGCCGGCGGGGGCAAAATTCCGCTGTTCGACCTGCAGCGCCAGCGTGCGCGGCTGGAGCGCGACATCCGCCAGCGGATGGATGCGGTGCTGGCGCACGGCCAGTACATCCTCGGCCCCGAGGTCGATCAGTTGGAGCGTGAGCTGGCGGCCTTCGCCGGCGCCGGCCACGCCATCGCCGTTTCCTCCGGCCGCGACGCGCTGACCATCGCGCTGATGGCGATGGGCGTGAAGGCGGGCGACGCGGTCTTCGTGCCGGCCTTCACGTTCTCCGCCAGCGCGGGCGCGGTCGTCACCGTCGGCGCGACGCCGGTGTTCGTCGATGTCGAGGCGGCGACCTTCAACATGGACCCGGCCGATCTCGAACGCGCCATCGCCGAGGTGAGGGCGGCGGGGCAACTCCGCCCGCGCGCCATCATGCCGGTCGATCTCTACGGCCTGCCCGCCGACTACGCCGCCATCAACGCGATCGCCGCGAAGACTGGCCTCGAGGTTCTGGCGGACGCGGCGCAAAGTTTCGGCGGCGCCTTCGGCAACCGCCGCGTCGGCGGCCTCGCGCCGGTGAGCGCCACCAGTTTCTATCCGACCAAGCCGCTCGGCTGCTACGGCGACGGCGGCGCGGTGCTCGCCGACGACGCCAGGGTGGCGGAGCAGGTGCGCATGATCCGCTCGCACGGCCGCTCGGGCACGGGCGACGCCGCGGTCGTGCTCGGCCTCACCGGCCGGCTCGATACGCTGCAGGCGGCGATCCTGTTGTCCAAGCTTTCGGCGTTCGGCGACGAACTGCAGCGTCGCAACGAGATCGCGGCGCGCTACACCGCCGGCTTGCCGCGCTCCGTTGTAAAGCCGCAGGTCGCCGACGGCTATCGCAGCGCGTGGGCGCTCTATACCGTCCGCGTGAGCGAGCGCGACGCGGTGCGGGCCAAGCTCGACGCGGTCGGCATCGGCACCGGCCTGTTCTACCGCCTGGCGCTGCACCAGCATCCGGCCTTCGCCGGCCTCAATGCCCGCGCCCTGCCGGTGTCGGAGCACCTGGCGAACGAGGTGCTGTCGCTGCCGATGGGGCCGGATCTTACCAACGACGAGGTCGATCGGGTGGTTGCGGCGGTCGCCGAGGCCGTAGTCTAGCTCCACCGTCGCCCACCGGCCCTCGTACCCCCGGCGAAAGCCGGGGCCTAGCGCAGCCATCCTCCCAGCCGCGATTTTCGCGCTGGATTCCGCTTTCGCCGGAATGATGAGAGGCGGAGCCCCAATGATGGGGGAGGGGAGTTGACCGCCTCGTCTCGGGCGCGCCATCCTTCGTCGCCTTCCTCCATCCATCGGAGCCTGCCTTGCAAACCGTCAGCGCGCACGGCGCCACCATCCCCGTCCTCGGCTTCGGCACCTGGAACATCAGCGGCGAGCTCTGCGCCCGCTCGGTCGCCGATGCCATCAAGATCGGCTACCGCCACATCGACACCGCCGCCGGCTATGGCAACGAGGACCGCGTCGGCGAAGGCATCCGTGCCGGCGGCGTGCCGCGCGAGCAGTTGTTCATCACGACCAAGGTCGGGCCGGAGAATCTTGCCGAGCGCGATTTCTACGCCTCGGTCGAGAACAGCCTGAAGCAGCTCCGCGTCGATCAGGTCGACCTCCTGCTCATCCACTGGGCGAGCAAGGTGCTGCCGGTCGCCGACACCATCAAGCCGCTCAACGAGGCGAAGCGCCGCGGCTGGACGAAGCACATCGGCGTCTCGAATTTCACGATCAGGCTGCTGACCGAGGCGTGGGCGGCGACGAAGGAGCCGATCGTCACCAACCAGGTCGAATATCACCCGTACCTGACGCAGGAGAATCTCGTCGCCTTCATGCGCGGCAAGGGCATGATCCTCACCGCCTACTCGCCGCTCGGCCGCAAGGTGATCCTCGACGATCCGGTGATCGCCGGCATCGCCGCGAAGCACAAGCGGACGCCGGCGCAGATCGTGCTGCGCTGGGACATCCAGCAGCCGAACGTCGTGCCGATCCCGAAGAGCACGAAGCCGGCGAACATCCGCTCTAACTTCGATATCTTCGATTTCACGCTCGACGCGGCCGACATGGGGGCGCTGACCGCGCTCGGCGCGAAGAAGCAGCGCATCGCGGGATGGCCGCCGGCAAACCCGGAATGGGATCCTTGATGTAGTCGCCCGGGGCTGCGTCTCTCCACTGTCATCCTTCGGCGAGGCCGAAGGCCTCGACCGGAGGACCACGCTCGGCTCATACCAACGGGAGATGCTTGTTGGGGCTGATCCTCCGGTCGGCGCTTCGCGCCGCCAAAGGATGACAGCCGGGGAAGTCGACTGCCGGGCTAGTTCCCGTCAGCCGGCGGCACGCCCGAGTTAAGCTGCTTCAGCTCGTCGACCAGGCTCGGGGTCTCCGCGTCCGTGCGGATGTTGGCGAGGCGCCAGCCGTCTGCGGTCTTGGTGAGGTCGAGGGTCACCACCGAGTCCTCGCCGTAGTTATCGACATGCGCGTCGATGACCGCCGCGGTGTCGGATTCCGACGTGACGGTGAAGGTCGTTTTCACGTCCTCGAAATCCTGCGCCTGGACGAGCGGGTCGTAGTCGAGCGCCGCTTCGGCGTCGGTCTTGGCGTAGTTGGCGGTGATTAGGTCGCCGAGATTCTTGTCGAGATATTTTTTTATCGCGGCGTCGTCGGCTGTGACGTCGCCCCACAGGCCGGGCAGCGCGTAGAGCGACTTCGCGAAGGCCACCGCGGCGTCGTCGGCGGCGAACGCCCACTGCGGCAGCGCCGCGACGATGGCGACGACGGAGGCTCCGGCGACGAACTGGCGGCGGGTGATCGACATCGGCGCTACCCTGCTCAACACGTGCCGCCGATCCTATGCCGCGGCGGCAGACGGCGCTACCGCCCGGTGATCGCGTGGAAGGCGTTGCCGAGCCCATCGGTAGTTTCGCGGAGCACGGCGCCGAACACGTCCCAGTTGACGATCTGGCGGTCGGCAACGCGTGGGTTCAGCGGATCGTAGGTGACGTTGTTGTCGTGCAGCCATGCCGCGCCGACGCTCAGCAGAGCGCCGAGCACGATCCCGAACAGAGTACGCATCCAATTCCTCCTCCCGCCCGTGCCGCGAGCATGGCCTTGGAATACGGCGGATCGTTGATTCCGGCGATGGGCGGAGCGGGATTGCGCACAGCGTCCGGAAGGATGGCGGCGACGTCGGTCGGGGCGGAAAGCCCATACGGCGTAACCGCTTAGCGCATACCTGTGCGGCACATTTGGCGGGCTACCACAAACCCCGCCAAAGGTGCTAGAAGGCCAGTCCCGCTGCCCCCGTGCAGTGCAACAAGGTTGCCGCCATGGCCACCGAACTGCCGGGCACTGTCCAAGTCCCGGCGCCGGCCAACGGAAACGGTAAGCATCTCCCGAAGACCGGAATCGTGGCGCTGACCGTAGGCGCCGTGGGCGTCGTCTACGGCGATATCGGCACCAGCCCGCTCTACGCCTTCCGCGAGGCCGTGCACGCCGCCGTCGATGGCAAGGGGCCGATCACCACCTCGATCGTGCTCGGCGTGCTGTCGCTCATCATCTGGTCGTTGATCATCACGGTGACGATCAAGTACGTGCTGTTCCTGATCCGCGCCGACAACAACGGCGAAGGCGGCACGCTCGCGCTGATGGCGCTCGCCATGCGCGGCACCGCGGGCCGGGCGACGACGTTCATCGTCTTCCTCGGCATCACGGCGGCGGCGCTGTTCTACGGCAACGCCGTCATCACACCGGCGCTGTCGGTGCTCTCCGCCGTCGAAGGTTTGGAGATCGCGGCGCCGCATCTCGATGCCTATGTCATCCCGCTGTCGATCGTGATCCTGGTCGGTATCTTCGTCGTGCAGTCGCGCGGCACGGCGCGGGTCGCGGTGTTCTTCGGCCCGGTCATGGTGGTGTGGTTCATCGTGCTCGCCATCGCCGGCGTCGCGCACATGGTGACCAATCCGGTCGTGCTCTACGCCTTCAATCCGTTCTACGGCGTCGAGTTTCTGGTGCACCACGGCATCATCGGACTGATCACGCTGGGCGCCGTCTTCCTCGCCGTCACCGGGGCGGAGGCCCTCTACGCCGACCTCGGCCACTTCGGCCGCAAGCCGATCCAGACGGCGTGGTTCGTGCTCGTGCTGCCGGCGCTGACGCTTAACTATCTCGGGCAGGGCGCGCTGGTGCTGGGCGACATGGATGCCGCCGACGGCCCGTTCTTCCTGATGTTCCCGGACTGGCTGCAGTTGCCCATCGTCGTGCTGGCGACCGCCGCCACTGTCATTGCCAGCCAGGCGGTGATCACCGGCGCCTATTCGCTGTCGCGCCAGGCGGTGCAACTCGGTCTCCTGCCGCGCCTCGAAATCCGCCACACGTCGGAATCGCAGTTCGGCCAGATCTACGTGCCGCGGGTGAACGCGTTCCTGCTGGTCTCGGTGCTGCTCGTCACCGGCCTGTTCCGCTCCTCCGGCGCGCTCGCCGGCGCCTACGGCATCGCGGTGACCGGCACGATGGTGGTGACGACGCTGCTCGCCTTCATCGTGGTGTGGCGCGTGTGGCGCTGGCACATCGTCACGGCCATCGCCGTCGTGCTGCCGCTGCTCGTGCTCGACTCGACCTTCCTCGCCGCCAACCTGCTCAAGATCCTGCATGGCGGCTGGTTCCCGCTGCTCGCCGGCGGCGCGCTGATGGTGCTGATGCTCACCTGGCGGCGCGGCAGCCGAATCCTGTTCGAGAAGACGCGCCGGCTGGAAGTGCCGCTCGCCGATCTCGTCCACAGTCTCGAGAAGCACCCGCCGCCGCGTATTGCCGGCACCGCGATCTTCCTGACCGGCGATCCGGACTCGACACCGACGGCGCTGCTCCACTCGCTGAAGCATTTCAAGGTGCTGCACGACAAGAACGTGATCATGACGGTGAAGACCGTCGACACGCCGCGCGCGCCGGAGGAAGACCGCGTGACCGTGCGGCCGTTCTCCGACTCCTTCATCCGCATCACGGTGAAGTACGGCTTCATGGAGACGCCGAACCTGCCGAAGGCGCTGGCGATCGCGCGTAAGGAAGGGTTCTCGTTCGACATCATGTCGACGACGTTTTTCCTCTCGCGGCGCTCGCTGAAAGCGTCGGAGGCGGTGGCGATGCCGCTCTGGCAGGACAAGCTGTTCATCCTGCTCGCGCGCAACGCCGACGACGCCTCGAGCTACTTCCGCCTGCCGACGAACCGCGTCGTCGAGATCGGCACGCAGGTCATCGTCTAGCGGCCTTGTGGACAACGGCCGGGCGCCTATTTGACGGGGCCCGCCCACCGCGCCAAAGCTGCGATCCATGGCCCTCAACCTCATCAAGCTCTGCGTCGGCTGCGATTCGGTCGAGGACCTCGCCGAGTGGATCGAGCAGCGCCTCAAGGAGAAGAAGCGCAAGGGCGAGAAGCCGTTCCACAACCACGTCACGCGGATGGTGCCGAAGCGCATCGCCGAGCTGAAGGGCGGCTCGCTCTACTGGGTGATCAAGGGCACGGTGCAGGTGCGCCAGAAGCTGGTGGCGGTCGAGCCGTTCACCGACAAGGACGGCATAAGCCGCTGCCGCCTCGTGTTGGACGCGAAGCTGGTCCGGACCGAGTGGCAGCCGAAACGGCCGTTCCAGGGCTGGCGTTACTACGCCGCCGACGACGCCCCGAGGGATTTGCGCAAGGGACGCAATGGTGACGATGATCTGCCGCCGGAGCTTTCTGCGGAACTGGCGGGTTTGGGGTTGAGGTAACTCCATCCTCGGCCGAGCCTGCCCTCGGTCTTTCCCCTCTCCCTGAAAGGGAGAGGGCTTCAGCTCTTAGGAGCGAAGCGAGTTAGAGCTGAAGGGTGAGGGTCAGCGACGTATCGGCCTACAACTCCTGTCCCTGACCCTCACCCCATTTGCCTAAGTTCGCTTCGCTCACTAAGGCTCATGGCCCTCTCCCTTCAGGGAGAGGGGACAAGGCGAGGGAGGTTTCGGCGGTGAAAGCCGCTGCACCGGAATCCCGCTAAACCGGAATATTGTCGATCAGCCGCGTCTTGCCCAACCACGCCGCCGCCAATATCCGTTTCGGTTCCTTTGCCACGTCCGTCACTGCGGCCAGCGTGTCGGCGTTGCGCATCTTGACGTAGTCGACCATGAACCCGACCGCGGTCAGCTTCGCGTGCGCCGCCTGCAGCGCGACGTCGGGCGAGGTGCCGTAGCGGATCGCCTCGGCCGCGGCCTGCAGCGCGGCGTGGAGGCGCGGCGCCTTGGCGCGGTCGCCGGCGGAGAGGTACGCGTTGCGCGATGACAACGCGAGGCCGTCTGGTTCGCGGATGGTCGGCACGCCGACAATCTCGACCGGGAACGCGAGGTCGGCGACCATGCGGCGGATGACCAGAAGCTGCTGGTAATCCTTCTCGCCGAACACGGCGATGTCGGGCAGTGCCGCCTGCAGCAATTTCGCCACCACGGTCGCGACGCCGCCGAAGAAATGTGGCCGCGTCACCGCCTCGAGGTCGGTGGCCGGTCCTGCCACCGCGATCGTGGTGCCCGGACCGTTGGGGGTACATCTCGGCGACGGTCGGCGCGAAGACGGCGTCGGCGAGGCCGTCGAGCTTGGCGAGGTCGGCGGCTTCGTTGCGCGGATACGAGTCGAAGTCTTCGGTTGGGCCGAACTGCGTCGGGTTTACGAAGATCGAGACGATGACCTTGCCGGCGCGCTCTTTCGCGGTCCGGACCAGCGCCAGGTGGCCCGCGTGGAGGGCGCCCATGGTCGGCACGAGCGCGATCCTGGCGCCGGCGCCGCGCCAGAGCGTGACGCGGGAGCGGAGCGCCTTGACGGTACGGTCAACGGGCGGGGTGGGCACGGCGGCAATCTCCTCGAAAAGCCGCGGGACGCTAGCAAAAGCGGGCACCGCGGCACAATCCGCCCGCGGCGCAATCGGCCGTTGACGGAATGTTGGCGTTTCTCGTCAAATATGGGGGCGGCAGTAGCGTCAGAGTAGCGGTGTCCGCCCCGATGGGCATTATTTCTCCGCCGTCCAAATCGGCTCACGTCATCGTCATCGGCAACGAGAAGGGCGGCTCGGGCAAGTCGACGACGGCCGTCAACATCATCGTCGCGCTGATGAAGGCCGGCCATCGCGTCGCCTCGATCGACACCGACAGCCGGCAGTTGTCGCTCACCCGCTACATCGAGAACCGCTCGCGCTTCGCCCGCAAGTCCGGGATCACGCTCGAGGTGCCGACGCATTTCTCGGCGCAGCTCGAGGAGGGCGAGGTGATCGCCGAGGTCGAGGCGCGCGAGTTCGCCGCCTTCGCCGAGATCATCGACCGCATGGGCGCGCGGTTCGACTTTGTCGTCATCGACACGCCCGGCAACGACTCGTACCGGATGCGCCTCAGCCACGCGATGGCCGACACGCTGGTGACGCCGGTCAACGACAGCTTCGTCGATCTCGACGTGCTCGGGCGCATCGACGGCGCCACCATGACGGTGCGGAACGCCAGCCAGTATGCCGAGCTGGTGCTGGAGACGCGGCGCAACCGCGCCATGGCCGGCCAGCCGCCGCTCAACTGGATCGTGGTGCGCAACCGCATCTCGACTCTCGCCAGCCGCAACCAGAAAAAAGTCATCGCCGGCCTGAAGGCGCTCGCCGCGATGCTCGACTTCCGTGTCGCCGACGGCATCAGCGAGCGGGTCATCTTCCGCGAATTTTTCCCGCTCGGCCTGACGGCGTTCGATCCGCTCGACCCGGCGGTGCTGGGTGTCCGCCCGACCATGTCGCACGTCGCGGCGCGGCGCGAGATCCGCGAACTGATCGAGAATCTCCGCCTGCCGGTGCGCTGGTCGGTTTCGGCGCCGGTGTCGGGCGCGCTTACCGCGACTCTTGTGGCAAACGCGCCGCTTCCCGCCCTCTAGAGCCTGTCGCCCGCCCGAATCCATGCCATGCTCCGCTTCGGGCTGGCTGGATCCGAGTTTCTCATGGCGCTTCCTCCGCGCACGCCAGGCCCCGCGCACGTCATCGTTCTCGGCAATGAGAAGGGCGGCTCCGGCAAGTCGACGACGGCGATGCACATCATCGTCGCGCTGCTGCAGACCGGCGCCCGCGTCGCCTCGATCGACACCGACGGCCGCCAGCGCTCGCTGACGCGCTACATCGAAAACCGCGCGCTCTGGAAGCAGAAGACCGGCCTTGCCCTCCCGCTGCCGACGCATTTCACCGTGCCGGTCGGCGAGGGCGACACTGTCGCCGACATCGAGGGCCGCGAGTTCCGCGCCTTCGCCGAAGCCGTCAGCCGCACCGAGTACGGCTTCGACGTCATCGTCGTCGATACGGCGGGCAGCAACACGTACCTGATGCGTGTCAGCCACGCGATGGCCGACACCCTGGTGACGCCGATCAACGACAGCTTCGTCGACTTCGACGTACTGGCGCAGGTCGATCCGGAGACATACGCGGTCAGGGGCACCAGCCACTACGCCGAGCTGGTCGCCGAAGCGCGGCGGCAGCGGGCGCTGATCGATCCGAGGCCAATGGACTGGATCGTGGTGCGCAACCGCCTGCAGGCGAAGGACACGCGCAACCGCAAGAAGCTCGGCACCGGGTTGGCGTCGCTCGCCGATCTGGTCGGATGCCGGATTGCGGAGGGCATCAGCGAACGCGTCGTGTTCCGCGAGTTGTTCCCGCGCGGGCTGACGGCGCTCGATGCGCTCGACCGGAAGACATTGGGATTGGAGCCGACGGCGTCGCATGTGGCGGCGCGGAAGGAGATCAGGCGGCTGTTGGCGGAGTTGAAGCTGCCGGTTGGGACACCTCTCCCTGAGGGAGAGGGCTTCAGCTCCTAAGAGCGGAGCGAGTTAGGGCTGAAGGGCGAGGGGTTAGGGACAGAAGTTTTGAGCGATGGGTCCCTAACCCCTCACCCCATTCGCCTAAGTTTCCCCGGATCAAGTCCGGGGTCACCAAGGCTCAAGGCCCTCTCCCTCAGGGAGAGGTGACTAACTAAGAGCGGTGCGCGTGGTTGCACCTTTCGCCGCAAACGCCACATATTCCGACAAGATGGCCGACACCAAGCGCACTCCCGCCAAGCCCACGACGACGCCCACCGGCGACGTGGCTGCCTTCCTTGCGGAGGCGCGGTCGCTGGCGCCGGCCAATGTGGATGGCCGCGGCCGGCTGATCTTCGCGCTCGACGCCACCATGAGCCGGCAGCCGACGTGGGACACCGCCCAGCGTCTGCAGGGAGAAATGTTCGAGGAGGCCGGCAAGGTAGGGTCGCTCGACGTCCAGCTTGTCTACTTCCGCGGCTTCAACGAGTGCCGCGCGTCGAAATGGGTGAGCGACGCGCGGGGCTTGCGCGACCTGATGACCGGCATATCGGTGCGCGCCGGCAATACGCAGATCGGCAAGGTGCTGGCGCACGCGCGCAAGGAGACCGGCAAGCGCAAGGTCAACGCGCTGGTCTATATCGGCGACGCGTTGGAGGAGGAGCTCGACACGCTCGCCGGCACGGCGGGCGAGCTGGGGCTCCTCGGCGTGCGCATCTTCATCTTCCAGGAGGGGCGCGACGCTGCCGTCGAGCGCGGCTTCCGCGAGCTGGCGCGGCTGTCACGCGGCGCCTATGGCCGGTTCGATCCGAATGCCGCCGGGCAACTGGCGCAGTTGCTGCGCGCCGCCGCGGTCTATGCCGCCGGCGGGCTGAAGGCGCTGGCCAGGAGCGGGGCGCCGCCCCTGCTCATCGAACAGCTCAAGTAGCGCCGATGTCCTATCTCATCGCCGGCGGCGTCACCTTCGGCATCCTGTGGGTGCTGGCACAGGCTTATGCCAACGCCGACGCGCGTGCGCTGGTGCGCAGCATCCGCTACGGCATCGGCGGGGCGGTGGCGCTGGTCGGGCTGCTCCTGCTGCTCACCGGCCGCTGGGGCGTCGGCGGCATACTGATCGCGGCCGGGTTCTCGGCGATCGCGACCGGCCGGCTCGGCCCGTTCGATCTCGGCGGCGGCGTGCGCCATGCCGGCACCGACTCCAGCGTCAAGACCGACTGGTTCGACATGCGGCTCGATCACGACACCGGCGCGATGAGCGGCGTCGTGCGGCGCGGCGAATTTGCCGGGCGCGGGCTCGACGATCTCAATGAGATTCAGTTGATGAAGCTTGCCGCGGCGGTTGCCGGCATCGCCGACAGCGCGGCGCTACTCGAAGCTTATCTCGACCGCCGGATACCCGGCTGGCGTGAAGACGTCGAGGGTGATCGAAACGCGGGGGCGGGCGGCGCGGCGAATGCGGGCGCCATGACTGACAAGGAGGCCTATGAGGTCCTTGGCCTTCTTCCCGGCGCCACTGAGGCGGAAATCCGGGCGGCTCACCGTCGGCTGATGAAGGCCGTGCACCCCGACCAGGGGGGATCGACGTTCCTTGCCGCGAAAATCAACCAGGCTAAGGACAGACTGCTCGACAACCATCACTAGGCCTACGCGTTACAAAACGACCTGAAGCGACTGTAAGGGAAAGTGGTTACCGGTCAGTCACTGACGGCGAGGCAGGAGAAAGATTGCCTGGCGAGATAGGCGCAGGCAGCGCGCGCCGCGTCCTTCGTCGCGAAGCCGGAGAAGCGGGCGCGGTAGAGCGTCGAGCCGTTGCGATCGACTGGCTCGGTGTACGGCGCGGCAGAAGCCAGCACCTTGCCGCCCTTGGCGAGCGCGCGGTCGAGGATGTCCTCGGCGCCGGCCTGCGTCGGCGCGGCGGCGATCTGGATGCGCCAGCCGGCCTTGGTCGCCGCCGGCGGAGTCGCGTCAGTAGCGTCGTCGTCATCGGCATTCGTATCGCCCTCGCCGGTATCGGCGACATCGGCCGCGTCAAGCGCGAACAGCGAATTGGCGCCGATCAGCGAAGCGACCGATGCGTTGGCGAACGGCGCCTGGGTCTCGGCCGGTGCGGCGTCGGCGACGGTTGTCGCGGCGTCGCTGGTCGAGGCGGTGACGTCGGCCGTGTCCGGCGCAATGTCGGCCCTGGCGACGACGATCGGCGCGTCGGTCGCGATCGGATCGAGCGTCGGGCGCGGACGGGGCAGCGGCACGTTGTTGGTCGCGACCGCGATCGCCGCATCGGGCTTGGTCGGCGCCGCGGACGGCTTGCCGGGGATCAGCCTGGCGACACGGGCGCCGCGGCTCGCCTTCGGCAGGTAGGTCGCCAGAAGGTCGGCCATGCGGTTGTCGCGCGCCTTGGTGCTCGAGCCGCCGAGCACGACGCCGACGACCAGGCGGTTGTCGCGGTCGATCGAGGAAACGAGGTTGAAGCCGGAGGCGCGGGTGTAGCCGGTCTTGATGCCGTCGATGCCGTCCATGCGCCGGAGCAGGCCGTTGTGGTTGCCGATGCGGCGGCCGTTCCAGACGAAGCTCGGCGTCGAGAAATAATCGTAGTACTGCGGGAAGTGTTCGCGCAGCGCGCGGCCGAGCGTCGCCATGTCGCGCGCCGAGGTCCATTGCTGGGCGGCCGGCAGGCCGGAGGCGTTGACGAAATTGGAGCGCGTCATGCCGAGCGCCTTCGCCTGGCGCGTCATGCGGGCGGCGAAGCTTTTCTCGCTGCCGCCGATGTATTCGGCGATGACCACGGCGACGTCGTTGGCGGATTTCGTCACGATGGCGAGGATGCCGTCGCGGACGCTGATCGAGCTGCCCGGCTTGAGGCCGAGCTTGGAGGGCGCCTGCGCGGCGGCGTAGGCCGAAATCGGCATGCGGGAATCGAGCGTGACCCTGCCGGATGCCAGGGCATCGAACAGCAGGTAGAGCGTCATCATCTTGGTGAGTGAGGCCGGATGGCGCTGGGCATCGACGTTCGACCCGTACAGCACCTTGCCGGTCTTGGCGTCGACCACGATGGCGGAATTGGGCACGGCGGCAGCGCTCGTTTCGAGCGTCGCACCGAGACCCATGATCAGCACTGCCGCGACTGCAAAGGCCTTGAGGACCGAACGCCGGAAATCAAGTCGCAACCGCGGAAGCGCGCCTCTACGCTTCAGCATGAAAATCCTGCTCCGCACCTTACCGGCGTGCCCAGCGCCGGTATCCGCCTAATTCAAACAAGCCGGCTGCTTCGGACACGCATTCACGATTGGGTTTTGCCCCGTGCCGCCATCGGCGGTTTTACCGAGAATGCCGACTGTCAGTAGCGGGCGCCGTCCCTTGCGCCCTGCCGGCCATCACGAAATACGGACAGTATGGAAGGGCCGTTACGTTTCCGTAAAGCGCATTTGGGCCACACGTACCCGCCATTTTTCCGGGGTATTTGTGCGGTGCACAAATTCATTTGACATTAATTGGTGCGGTGCACATATGTCGCGCCACAAGGGAATTCGCCGGCTTCCGGCGCCCCAGACAAGGACACCACCCGTATGAGCAATGCCTTCGATTCAATCCAGAGTTTCGGCAAGGACAACGTCGATACCGCCCTCAAGGCCGCCGACGCCGTCACCAAGGGCTTCCAGACGATCGCCACCGAGGCCGCCGACTACTCCAAGCGCAGCTTCGAGGCCGGCACCGCCGCCTTCGAGAAGCTCGCCGCCGCCAAGAGCGTCGACACCGTCGTCGCCCTCCAGCAGGACTTCGTCCGCACCGCGTATCGGGGCTACGTCGGGCAGGTCACCCGCTTCGGCGAAATCTTCTCCGACATGGCCAAGAGCGCCGCGGCGCCCTACCAGTCGCTCTACGGCAAGTTCGGCAAGTAAGCCGCTTCGCCTCTGCTAACCATTGCCGAAGGGCCTGGCGGGAACGCCGGGCCCTTTCGCTTTTTCGGCACGTCTACAAAACGGCGCCGGACCACCTACATTAACTGTCAATCGCGCCCACCAGCGCGTCCTACCCGACTGCGCCATCTGTTCGCTCATCAATAATTTGATTGGCGGCGGATTGCGCTACCGCCGGTTTCTCGGCAGGATTCCAAGCGGATCGGTAACCACGCACGCGTCAATGAGCAATTCGATTCGCCCACCGAGCTTCGAAGACGACGATTCCGGAACCGGAATCGCCACCAAGACACGGCCGAAGACAAAACGGCCCGCGCTCTACCGGGTGATTCTGCTCAACGACGACTACACGCCGATGGAGTTCGTGGTTCTGGTCCTCGAGAAATTTTTCCAGAAGGGACGCGAGGAGGCGACCCATATCATGCTGCATGTGCATCAGCATGGCGTGGGGGAGTGCGGCATCTACACCTACGAAGTCGCCGAGACCAAGGTGACGCAGGTGATGGACTTCGCACGCAAGCACCAACATCCGCTACAATGCGTGATGGAGAAAAAGTGAGGTCCTAAGTGCCGTCATTCTCCCGCAGTCTGGAAAAGGCCCTGCATCAGGCGCTGTCGCTCGCCAGCGAACGCCATCAGGAATACGCAACGCTGGAGCATCTGCTCCTGGCGCTGCTCGAGGATCAGGATGCCGCCGCCGTCATGCGCGCGTGCAACGTCGATCTCGACATGCTCCGCCGCAACCTCGTTGAATACATCGACACGGAGCTGGCGAACCTCGCTACCGGCGCCGACGAAGACTCGAAGCCGACCGCCGGCTTCCAGCGCGTCATCCAGCGCGCGGTGATCCACGTCCAGTCGTCGGGCCGGGAAGAAGTCACCGGCGCCAACGTGCTGGTCGCGATCTTCGCCGAGCGCGAGAGCCACGCCGCGTACTTCCTGCAGGAGCAGGACATGACCCGTTACGACGCGGTCAACTACATCAGCCACGGCATCGCCAAGCGCGCCGGCATGAGCGACGCGCGCCCGGTGCGCGGCGTCGACGACGACGCGGCGACGGTCGAGGACCGCGCCGACCCGAAGAAGAAGGCCGACGCGCTCGAGGCGTACTGCGTCAACCTCAACGACAAGGCGAAGAAGGGCCGCATCGATCCGTTGATTGGCCGCTCCTCCGAGATCAGCCGCACGATCCAGATTCTCTGCCGCCGGCAG
Organism: Bauldia sp.; assembly: GCA_037200845.1. NCBI lineage: Bacteria > Pseudomonadati > Pseudomonadota > Alphaproteobacteria > Hyphomicrobiales > Kaistiaceae > Bauldia > Bauldia sp. The sequence continues at coordinate 2,233,895 of JBBCGQ010000001.1, read as the reverse complement.
AAGAACAATCCGCTGCTCGTCGGCGACCCCGGCGTCGGCAAGACGGCGATCGCCGAGGGCCTCGCCAAGCGCATCGTCGACGGCGACGTGCCCGACGTGCTGCGCAAGTCGACCGTGTTCTCGCTCGACATGGGCACGCTGCTCGCCGGCACGCGTTACCGCGGCGATTTCGAGGAGCGCCTCAAGCAGGTGATCAAGGAGATCGAGGAGTTCCCCGGCGCCATCATGTTCATCGACGAGATCCACACCGTGATCGGTGCGGGTGCGACGTCGGGCGGCGCCATGGACGCATCGAACCTGCTCAAGCCGGCGCTCGCTTCGGGCTCGATCCGCTGCATCGGCTCGACCACCTACAAGGAGTACCGCCAGTTCTTCGAGAAGGACCGGGCGCTGGTCCGCCGCTTCCAGAAGATCGACGTCAACGAGCCGACCGTCCCGGACGCCATCGAGATCCTGAAGGGCCTCAAGCCGTACTTCGAGGAGTTCCACCGCGTCCGCTATACCGCCGACGCGATCAAGTCGGCCGTGGAGCTGTCGGCCCGCTACATCAGCGACCGCAAGCTGCCGGACAAGGCGATCGACGTGATCGACGAGACCGGCGCCTCGCAGATGCTGCTGCCCGAGAGCAAGCGGCGCAAGACGATCGGCGTCAAGGAAATCGAAGAGACGATCGCGACCATGGCGCGCATCCCACCGAAGTCGGTGTCGAAGGATGACGCCGAGGTGCTGCGCCATCTCGACGAGTCGCTGAAGCGCGTCGTCTACGGCCAGGACAAGGCAATCGAGAAGGTGGCCTCGGCGATCAAGCTGGCGCGTGCCGGTTTGCGCGAGCCCGAGAAGCCGATTGGCTCCTACCTGTTCGCGGGTCCGACCGGCGTCGGCAAGACGGAAGTCGCCCGCGCGCTCGCCAAGGCGATGGGCGTCGAGCTCATCCGCTTCGACATGTCGGAGTACATGGAGCGGCACACGGTCTCGCGCCTGATCGGCGCGCCGCCGGGCTACGTCGGCTTCGACCAGGGCGGCCTGCTCACCGATGGCGTCGACCAGCATCCGCACTGCGTGCTGCTGCTCGACGAAATCGAGAAGGCGCATCCGGACCTCTACAACATCCTTCTGCAGGTCATGGATCACGGCAAGCTGACCGACCACAACGGCAAGAGCGTCGACTTCCGCAACGTCATCCTGATCATGACGACCAACGCGGGCGCCGCCGATCTTGCCAAGCCGGCGATCGGCTTCGGCAAGTCGATGAAGGACGCCGACGACCAGGAAGCGATCAACCGGCTCTTCGCTCCTGAGTTCCGCAACCGCCTCGACGCGATCGTGCAGTTCGCCGGCCTGCCGCCGGAGATCGTCAATCACGTCGTGCAGAAGTTCGTGCTGCAGCTCGAGGCCCAGTTGGCCGACCGCGGCGTCACGTTCGATCTGTCGCCGGACGCGATCAAATGGCTGGCAGAAAAGGGCTACGACGAGCGCATGGGCGCGCGGCCGCTGGCGCGCGTGATCCAGGAGCACATCAAGCAGCCACTCGCGGACGAGGTGCTGTTCGGCAAGCTCAAGAAGGGCGGCACGGTCAAGGTCACCGTCAAGGAAGACGGCTCCGACCTGATCCTCGAGGCGCTGGAAGACGGCCCGGTGATGCCGAAGCCGGAACCGACGCCCGACGACGCGCCGAAGAAGAAGCGCGCGCCGCGCAAGCCCAAGGTCGCCGTCGCCAAGAAGCCGCCGGAAGGCGGCGAAGGCAAGCGCGGCCTGGTGCCGAAGGTGCCGTTGAAGACGAACTAGGCGGCGCACGCAGAATTAGAAAAGGGCGGTCCGATCGGACCGTCCTTTTCCGTTTTTGGCGCGCCCACGATACCCAAAATTGTAGATGGCAAAGCCACAGCATCCCGCTATGGTTGAGCGGGTTGCTGGTTGTTTCGGGGGAAACTGGATGGCGCTGGGACCATCGGACACGGCTCGGTTTGCGCGCAAGATCGGGTATGGCCTGCGTCCGGGCGAAGACCCTGCCGACATCGTCGAGTGGGCGCTCGCCCAGCTTTCCGCCGTGCCGCCGCCGGTAGGAATTGCGCGGCGCGCGGGTCCGAAGATCGTCCCGTGGCCCGAGGATCAGATTTGGGATCTCGAAAAGCTGGTCATCAACATCCTGGCTTACCGCGCCGGAATGGACGTTCTGGACCGGAAGCTGGAGAATAACAGCACGGAATACGGCATCGGCCGCTACAAGCTGCAGACTGAACACAGCGCGGTCAGGTTCGACATCCTCAGGCATTGCCATCAGCCGCTCTATTCAGCGGCGCCGGTGTTCGAGCGCTTTGCCAATTTCTGGCGCAATCACTTCACCGTGGGGGACGGCAACAAGGCCAACGATCTCGCCGAGCATATGGTCGATCACGCGATCAAGGCGAACATGCTCAAGACGTTCGCCGACATGCTGTTCGCGGTGACATCGCACCCGGCCATGGTCAGCTACCTCGACAATATCTATTCCATCGGGCCGAACTCATCCGAAGGACGCGGCAAGAAGGCCGGGGGGTTCCAGTCGAACATCAATGAGAATCTCGCGCGCGAGCTGCTGGAGCTGCACACGGTCTCGCCTGTCGCTGGCTATGCACAGGAGGACGTGACGGAGACAGCCAAGGTCCTGACAGGGTGGGGATACGTCTACGAACTGCCCTCTGAGCAACCCAAGCGCGACAAGTCGCAGGCGTTTTTCCCGCAAAGGCACGAACCGGGCGAGAAGGTCGTGCTGGGCCAGAAGATCCCGGCCGGAGAAGCCGGCCTGCGCACGCTGACGGATTTTCTCGCGGCGAAAACCGAGACTATCGATCACGTCTCGAAGAAGCTCGCGCGGCATTTCATTCGCGAAGAGCCGACCGACGCTGACGTTGCCGCCATCGCGGATGCCTGGAAGACGGGCGGCGGCGATCTGCAGACGATCCATCGTGCCGTGGTCGAGCGCGCGGCGAGCGAGCTGGATGCGCGGAAATTCCAGCAGCCGGAAGCGTGGCTGTTCCAGATGGCGCGGACGTCGGGTGCAAATCCGTTCCTCGGCTTCGACGAGGTCGATGAAAAGAAGATGGACCCATACGAGCGCGACGCGGAGACGATGTTGCGCGAGCTCGGCCAGTTCGATTGGGCGTCGCGTCAGCCGGACGGATTCTCCGATGCGAAAGCGGACTGGGTTTCACCGGAGCACATGGAGCGTCGTGTCCGCTTCTCCGACCTTATCGGGCGCGGCGGTGCACTGCTCCTCGCGGCGCCGGCGATCGCAGACCGGGCAGCAGCTGGCCCGAGCACGCGCACGCTGATGGCAACGGAGACGTCGTTGTCGGCGCAATTCATTCTTCTGTGGTGCAGCCCGGAATTCACGGAGGCCTGATCATGATCTCACGGCGCGAATTCTTGGCAATGGGATCGGCGAGCGTGTTCTACGCGGGCTTTCCGGCGCGCGGGTTCGCCCAGACGCGCGACCTCGGCAAGATCGCCGTGATCATTCTGGAAGGCGGCATGGATGGCCTGGCCGCCGTGCCTGCGATCGGCGACCCTTCGCTGGTCAAGGTGCGAAACGGCCTGATCTCGTCCTCGCCGATAAAGATCAATCCGTTTTTCGGCCTGCATCAGAACTTCGTCAACTTTGCCGAAATGCTGGCAAACAACGAAGCGGCGATCGTGCACGCCACGTCGATCCCCTACATCAATCGATCGCACTTCGAGGGGCAGAACCTGATGCAGTCGGGCGGGACCAATCCGTTCGCGCTGCCGACCGGCTGGCTCGGCCGGACCCTCGATCTTGTCGGCATACCCGGAAAGGCGCTGGCGCTCGACATGCCGCTCATCATTCGCGGCGGCTCGGATCTCGACAACCTTTTCCCCGCCAACCTTCACGGAACCCTCGACCTCAAGGGCGGCATGATGAAGGCGCTTGCGGCTAGCTACGATGGCGACGTCGCCAAGGCCTACACCAAGCTCTACGAGCGCGCCGACAGCCAGACCACGGAGGCCAAGCGGCGCGAGGCGCCGGCGCTGGCTTTCAAAGCGGGCCAGGAGATGGCGAAGCCCGGCGGGCCGAACGTCTCGGTGATCCGGCTCAACGAATTCGACACGCATTCCAATCAGGGCCGCGACGACGGTCGTCTGCCGCGCCTCTTCTCGACCATCGACGAGATATTCAAGAACTACAAAGATGGCCTCGGCGCCGCATGGAAGGATTCGATCGTCCTGACGCTCACCGAATTCGGGCGCACGGTGCGCGAAGACGGCAGCGAAGGAACCGACCATGGCTATGGCACCTGCGGGCTGTTGGCAGGCGGCCTGCTGAAGCGCGCGAGCGTCCTTGCCGACTGGCCGGGTGTCGGCGCGAAGGAGATGTTCCAGGGCCGCGACCTTGCGGCGACGCTGGATTACCGCGCCGTATGCGCCGCCGCCATCGAGGCGGCATTCCGGCTGCCCCACGACGAAATCGCCGAACGCATTTTCGGCGCCCCGAAACTGGCCCATGTCCATGACCTTCTTTTCAAAACCAATGCGTAGCCTTCTGCCACTCGCGCTGCTCACGGGCCTCGCGGCGACCGCCCCGGGTGGTGGCGCGATGGCCGCAGCCCCGGTGGACGACGCGAAGTGCGTTCAGGCTTATCTCGGCAACACCGCCTTCAGGCCCGGCGCGGCGACGGGCAAGCTCGACAAGAAGACGATCGCCGCGGCCGCGGCGTTGTCCGAGCAATTCGGCTTGGGCGACGCGCTGCCGCCGCTTTCCGGCGAAACGGTTAGCGCGTGGTGTGCCTTCACGACGTCAGCGAAAGGAGTCGAGGTTGCCGCTATCGGCCGGCTGCGTATCTATCCATCGGAATTGAAGCCGAAGGAGCCGGAAGCCGATCCCGGGGTTCCGAAACAATACGCCTTCAATTTCTCCAAGGTGAAACTGGGGCATGAGCTTGACGGCCGAGCCTGCAATTTCTCGCTCAGCCGGATTTTGGTGAACGAGAAGCAGACGCCGGATCTTATCGCCATCGGCAAGATATCAGTGCTCGACGGCAGAATTTCATTCACGAAGGGGCAGTGGCTTGTCGGAGGTACTGCCACTCCGGACAGCTTCGTCACGGCGAATATCGGCATCACCGACAAAGGCCTGCTGCTTGGCAAGATGCAGGTATTTCATATGTTCACCGATCCGGGCGAGCCGCCGCATGAGCCGGTGCTGGTGGCAATCAAGTCAAAGGTCGCTGTACCGGAGAACGCGGGCGGCCAGGCGTGGACGTTCGACCTGGATTCCGATACGCGCGGCGTGCTCGAACTCGGGGACTGCCACTAGAGGTTCGGTTAGGCTAGCGCCTTCCGTATCTTCTCAGCGTTCGCCGCCAGCACCTCCGGCCGCTCCATCCCGCCGGTATGCGGTTTGAGCAGCACGCCTTCCATGCGCGGGATGACGTGGAAGTGGAGATGGAACACCGTCTGCCCCGCCGCACCCTCGTTGAACTGCAGGATGGTGATGCCGTCGGCGGCGAAGGCGGCTTTCACCGCCCGCGCAACCTTCTGCACCGCCGGCATCAGCGTCGCGAACGTCGCGGGATCGGCATCGAGCAGGTTCCGCGACGGCGCTTTCGGCACGACCAGCGTGTGCCCCGCCGCCTGCGGCATCACGTCCATGAAGGCGACGACGGCGTCGTCCTCGTAGACCCTGGTCGAGGGAATCTCGCCGCGCAGAATGCGGGCGAAGATGTTGGTATCGTCGTAGGTCGGCTGAGACGGCATCGGACGGCTCCGTTCGTTGCGCGGGTCTACCGCCCGGGACGGATGGCGGCAAGCGAGCGCTCACGGTCGGGTTGTTCCCGGTCATGCGGTCGGCTATCCAGTGCCACGTTTTGCAGAGCGTCACAGGTCGGCAGCCGGAATGAGGCCAGCAATTTTCGTCGGCGTGAGCAGCGGCCTCGGCAACCAGATGTTCCAGTACGCCGCGGGGCGGGCGATGTCGGTTCGCACCGGGCTGCCGCTGATGCTCGATCTCGATTGGTTCAGCCGCCCGAGCGGGCAGGTCACGCCGCGGCGCTACGGCCTCGATGTCTTTTCGCTGGCCGGCGAGATCGCCACACGGGAGCAGATCGTTGCCGTCCGTCAGAACTTGCTGGAGCGCCGTTTCGGTCTGGTGCCGCTCACGGAGGTAATCACGTTCTTTCGCGAGCCGTACCGGCGCTACTGGCCGGAGATCGCCGCCATCAACGGGCCGGCCTATCTCGACGGCTATTGGCAGTCGCCGCGCTATTTCGATCCGGCGCCCGACGTCATTCGCCAGGATTTTGCGTTTCCGCCGCTGCCATCGGAGGCCGCCCGCGAACTGGCGGCCGCGATGGTTACCGCGCCGGGGGCCGTCGCCATCCACGTACGCCGCACCGATTACATCGACGGGGCGTTCAGCTTCCGCTTCGCTAATTGCTGCCCGCCGGAATACTACAGCGCCGCGCTCGAGCAACTGGAGGCGAGGGCGTCCGATCCGCTGACGCTGTTCCTGTTCAGTGACGATCCCGTCTGGGTGCGCGCGAATTTCGACACGCGTGGGCACGCCGCGACCGTCGTCGATTTTCCCGAGCACAGGGAGGCGCCGCACCACGACATGCACCTGATGTCGCTGGCGCGGCATCACATCATCGCCAACTCAACCTTCTCGTGGTGGGGCGCGTGGCTTGCCAGCCGCCCGGGCCAGTCGGTGACGGCGCCGCGGCGATGGTTCGCCAACCTCGACGAGAACCGGGCTTTCGGGACGGCCGACCGCTACCTCCCGGGCTGGACCGTCGTGTGATCAGGTCTCGCCGCCGTCCTTGAACGGCAGATACTCGGCCAGCGCCTCGACGTCCTTCGCCACCTGGCGCCGCTCCGTCTTGAGATAATCGGCGACGGCGCGGCGGAAGCCGGGGTCGGGGATCCAGTGGGCGGAGTAGGTCGTCGTCGGGCGATAGCCGCGCGCCACCTTGTGCTCGCCCTGCGCGCCGGCCTCGACGATCTCTTTGCCGTGCGCGATGCCCCACTCGATCGCCTGATAGTAGCAGACCTCGAAGTGCAGGAAGGGCTGCTCCTCGAGCGAGCCCCAGTAGCGGCCGTAGAGCGTGTCCGAGCCAATGAAGTTCAGCGCGCCGGCGATCGGGCGGTTGTTACGCTTGGCGATGACCAGCAGGATCCTGTCGGCCATGCGCTCGCCGACCAGCGAGAAGAAGCGGCGGTTGAGGTACGGCCGGCCCCACTTGCGGCCGCCGGTGTCCATGTAGAATTCGTAGAATGCGTCCCACGCCGTCTCCGTGATCGCGCTGCCGGTGAGCGGCTCGATGGTGACGCCGTTGTCGAGCGCGTCGCGGCGCTCGCGCTTCATCGTCTTGCGGTGGCGCGAGGACAACGAATCCAGAAAATCGTCGAAGTCGCGATAGCCCTGATTGATGAAATGATACTGCTGGTCGGTGCGCTGCAGGTAGCCGGCCTCGCCGAGCAGCGCCCATTCCGCCTCGGTCGCGAACGTCACGTGCAGCGAGGAGGCGCCGACCTTCTCCGTCAGTTGCGCGCCCGCGGTGGCGAGCAATCGCCGCGCGTCGTCGTCGCGCGCCAGCAGCCGCCGGCCGGTGGCGGGCGTGAACGGCACCGCCGCCTGCAGCTTCGGATAATAGCGCCCGCCGGCGCGCTCGTAGGCCTCGGCCCAGCCATGGTCGAAGACGTATTCGCCCATCGAGTGCGACTTCAGATAGCAGGGCAGGATCGCCGCCGGTTTGCCGCCGGCGCCATCCATCACCAGATGCTGGCCGAGCCAGCCGGTCTTGCGGACCGCCGAGCCGGATTCTTCCAGCGACCAGAGGAAATCGTGGGCGAGGAACGGATTGTACTGGGCGCCTTCCGGGTTCGCGACGGCGTCCCAGTCGTCGCGCGCGATTTCGGCGAGCGAGGTCACGACGTGGAAGGTCGCGGTGTCCGGAGTCTTGCTGGAAAAGAGTGCCACTGCGTCAACTTAGGCCGTGGGGCAGGGCGTGCAAGTGAGGCGTGCGCCTCCGATGTCGGCCACCGCATCCCCTCCACTGTCATCCTTCGGCGAGGTCAAAGGCCTGGACCGGAGGACCGTGCTCTTCCCCACGATGCCTGTTTGCTGAGGCTGGTCCTCCGGTCGGCGCTTCGCGCCGCCGAAGGATGACAGTTGAGAGGAAGCGACGCAGCGCCGAGATCAACCGAGCGCGTCCGGGTCAAATCCCTCGAACGTGATCTGGTCCGCCCACGCCTTCGCGATCTCGCGGTCGCGCGCGGTGCGCACCGTCCATGTGATCAGCGGCAGGCCGAAGAAATGCCGGAGCGCCAGCGGCGGCGAGGCGGGCAGCGAGCCGACGTGATACGAGACGAACGACGGCAGCACGGCCGGCGCCATGGCGAAGGTGGCGAACGTCCAGCGCTGGAGCGCGGAAAGCATCGGCCAGTCCGCGGCCTTGAAGCGGTCGCCCAGCATGCCGCGCGGCAGCCCCGGGGCAAGACGCCGCATGGCGGTCATCGACGCCGGATCGAACGACATGACCACCGCGGGGCCGGTGTATTCGGTGAGGATCGCGGCGGTGGCGGCCTCCAGCCTCCGGTCGCCGGTAAAGCCGCTTTTGAGTTCGATCACCAGCGGCACGCGGCCGTCGACCAGGTCGAGCAGCTCCTCCAGTGTCGGGATCCTGGCGTCGCCGCCGCGGAAGGTCGCGGCGCGGAGTTCGGAAAGCGGCTTGCGCTCCACCGGGCCGCTGCTCGTGGTCAGCCGCTCCAGCGTGTCGTCGTGGAAGACCACGACGCGGTCGTCGCTGGTGCGCTGCAGGTCGCACTCGATCGGGAAGTTGTGCCGGATCGCCGCTTCGGCCGCGGACAGCGTGTTCTCGATGCGGCCGGCGGCGATGTCGTGGTAGCCGCGGTGCGCGATCGGCCGCCGGGTCAGCCAGTCCGGCGCGGCCATGCCTTAGGCTGCGATCTCGACGATGACCTCGACCTCGACGGCGACGCCCATCGGCAGCGTCGCCATGCCGACGGCCGAGCGGGCGTGCTTGCCGCGCGGCCCGAGCACCTCGGTCAAGAGATCGGAGCAGCCGTTGATGACCTTGTGCGGGTCCTGGAACTCGGGGGCGCAGTTGACGAAGCCGACGAGCTTCACGATGCGGCCGACCTTCTCGAGGCTGCCGAGCGAGGCCTTGATGTTGGCGAGGATGTTGATGGCGCAGACGCGCGCCGCCTGCTGGCCTTCCTCGACGGTGAGGCTCTGGCCGACCTTGCCGACGTAGCGCGCGCCCGGCCAGATCGACACCTGGCCGGAGACGAACAGCAGATTGCCGGTGCGCACGGAGGGCACGTAGTTGGCCGCCGGGGCGGCCATCGCCGGCAGTTCGATGCCCAGCGCTTTCAGTATGGTTTCCGCCGATTCAGCCATTGCGCTCGCCACCCATTCGCCCGAAAGTCGTTTCAGCGTGTTTCGCTCAAAAGACCTGATGCCGCAAGGGGCCGCTCGCGCGATGTCCAAGCTTGTCCACCTGCTGGCGCTGGCGGCCTTCGCCGCCGGCCCGGCATCCGCCGGCGTGCCGCTCGCCAGCTACCGCGCCGTCCACGACCTCGTTCTCGACCCGACGGTCGACTCGCCCGATATCGGCACGATGACGGGCCGCGTCGTCACCGAGTTCAAGGGCTCGGAGTGCGCCGGCTACACCACTGTGACGCGCTTCGTCACCGACGCCACCGACTCCGACGACCAGCGCAAGGTGATCGATTCGCGCTCGGCGACGGTCGAGAAGCCGGACGGCTCGCTCAGCTTCGACAACCAGACGATCGACGACGGCGACCCCAGCGATATCTCGATCGGCGACGCGCTACGCGGCGCCACAGGCGTGCACGTCAAGCTGAAGAAGCCGGAGAAGAAATCGTTCGACATCGCGCGCGACGTCGTCTTCCCGACCGAGCAGGTGACGCGCACGCTCGATGCGGCGCGGGCAGGGGAGCGCTTCCTCTCCTTCACCACCTACGACGGCCTCGACGGCGGCGAGACGACCGCGCCGGCGACCGTGGTCATCGGCGAAGGCTCGACCGACCCCAGCGACGTCGGCGACGAGGCGCCGATCGCCGACGCCGGCTTCGCGACAATGATGCACTGGCCGGTGAAGATCACGTACTTCGACCAGGACGCGACGATCGACCAGGCGCCGACCTACTCGATGTCGGCGCTGCTCTATGACAACGGCGTCATGCGTCGCCTGCGGCTGGACTACGGCCGCTTCGTGCTGATCGGGAAACTGGTGCGGCTGGACACGCTGCCGAACACGCCCTGTCCGTAGGGCAGGGATGCGGGGACGATCCATTCTCCGCTTTCCCCGCGAAAGCGGGGATCCAGGTGTCACCTGAGCGCGAGACTTCAGGCCGGCGCACAATTGCACCTCCTGGGTCCCCGCCTTCGCGGGGAAGAGCGGAGAGGAGGTTACTCCCGCTTTTCCGGCTCGAACGTCAGCCCAAGCCCGACGGCATCGTCGCCAAACTTCCCGCGGATGCGATCGACCGCCGCCTCCGCCGCGGCGCGCTTGCGTGCCCCGTCATCGACCAGATCGTCCGGATCGGCCAATCGCGGATCGGCGAAATCCGACACTCCGATGCCGATCAGCCGATACCGCGTGCCGTCCGCCTCCGGCGCCAGGAGTTCGCCGCCGGCGGCGAAGATGCGGTCGGCGAGCTGCGTCGGGTCCGTCAGTTGCCGGCTGCGCGTGCGGATGCGGAAGTCGGCCGTCTTCAGCTTCAGCGTTACCGTCACGCCGGCGATCGCCGCGCGCTTCAGCCGCTTCGACACGCGCTCCGCCAGCGTGCGCAGGATGGCGCGGAGGTCGTGCGCATCGGCGATGTCGCCGTCGAACGTCGTCTCGGCGCTGACGCTTTTCGCCTCGCCGCGCGGCTCGACGGTGCGCGCGTCGCGGGCGTGCGACAGGCGCGCGAGGCGCAGGCCCATCGAGCCGTAGCGCCGGCCGAGCTCGGCTTCGTCCATCCGCTGCAGCGCGCCGATGGTGCGGATGCCGTCGGCGGCGAGGTGCGCCTGCATCGTCTTGCCGACGCCCCAGATCAGGCCGACCGGCTTGTCGGCAAGGAACGTCGTCGCCTCCTTCTCGCCGATGATCGAGAAGCCGCGCGGCTTCCTGAGATCGGACGCGACCTTGGCGAGGAATTTGTTGAACGACAGCCCGATCGACACCGTGATGCCGACCTCGTTCTCGATCTTCGTCTGCAGCCTGGCGAGCGCCAGCGCCGGTGGCGCGCGGTGCAGCCGCTGCGTGCCGGCGAGATCGAGGAAGGCTTCGTCGATCGACAGTGGCTCGACCAGCGGCGTCAGTTCGCCCATCAGGCGGCGCACGTCGCGCGCGGCCGCCGTGTATTTCTCGAAATTCGGCCGCACCACCACCGCGTCGGGGCAAAGCTTCAGCGCCTGGAACATCGGCATGGCCGAGCGCACGCCATAGATGCGCGCGATATAGCAGCAGGTCGAGACGACGCCGCGCTTGCCGCCGCCGACGATCACCGGCTTGTCGACCAGCGAGGGGTCGTCGCGCTTCTCGATCGCGGCGTAGAAGGCGTCGCAGTCGAGGTGCGCGATGGTCAGCGAATAGAGCTCCGCATGACGCAGCAGGCGCGGGCTGCCGCAATGGGCGCAACGCTCCGCGGCGCCCGCCGGCGTCAGGCAGTCGCGGCAGAAGCCGGGCAGGGAGTCGGTCGCCATGGCGGAAATTTACCAGAAGTCGGCACACCCCTCCCCAAAACCGCGAAGTGCGGTTTTGGCCCTCCCACAAGGGGAGGGCTCAGGCAGGTTGTACGATCCGGACTCCACTTGAACCCTCCCCTTGTGGGAGGGTCAAACGGCTGGAGGCGGTTTGGGGAGGGGTGTCTCGAAACGCGACGACCACCGCCCTTGCCGCTGCAAAACGCGGTTGCTAAGACCATGCGCAGCTTCAAGGATTTCCTTTCATGTCGGTCGACACGAACACCGTCAAGCGCGTCGCGCGCCTTGCCCGCATTGCCGTCAGCGATGCCGAGGCCGAGAAGCTGACCGGCGACCTCAACACCATCCTCGGCTTCGTCGAGCAGTTGAACGAGGTCGACGTCACCGGCATCGAGCCGATGACCGCCGTCATCCCGATGCAGGCGAAGATGCGCGCCGACGTCGTCACCGACGGCGAGAAGGCCGACAAGGTGCTGGCCAACGCGCCGGGCGGCAACGATCGGTTTTTCGTCGTGCCCAAGGTGGTTGAATGAGACGAGCAGCGGATCATTCAGCCATCCCCGGGCGTGACCCGGGGATTTCGCGCGGCCGGAACTCTGTCGTCATCGCAATCGAAACGCCCCTGCAGGGTGATGTGCGCGAACTCGTTGCCGAACTGAACGAGGCGCTACTGGCGCTGACGCCGCGCGAATTCTGCCATCACATGAGCGTCGAGCAGATGGCCGACGGCGACACGACGGTGTTCGTCGCGCGCGACAAGGGCCGCGCGGTGGCGATCGGGGCGCTGCGCCGCGACCGCGACGGTATCGCCGAGGTCAAGCGGATGTATACGCGGCCCGAATTTCAGGGGCAGGGGATCGGCGGCGCTATCCTCGCCGAGGTCGAGGCGCTGGCGCGGCGCGAAAATTTCCGCCGCCTGGTGCTGGAGACCGGCGACCGCCACCCGGCCGCGTGGCGTGTCTATGAGCGGGCCGGCTTCGTGCGCTGTGGCGCCGTGCTCGGTTATCCCGTCACGCAATGGACGGTCTTTTACGAGAAGCATCTGTCGGCATGAGCGACCTGACCCAGCTCACGATCGCGGAAATTCGCGACGGCCTCTCGGCGAGGCAGTTTTCCGCCGTCGAATTGACGCGCGCCTATCTCGCGGCGATGGAGAAGGCGCGCAGCCTCAACGCGTATATCGTCGAGACGCCGGAGAAGGCGCTAGCGATGGCGGCGGAGTCCGACAGGCGCATCGCCGCCGGCAGCGCGCGGGCGCTGGAGGGCGTGCCGCTCGGCATCAAGGATCTGTTCGCGACGGAGGGCGTGCACACGCAGGCCGCCTCGCACGTGCTCGACGCATTCAAGCCGACCTACGATTCGACCGTGACGGCGAACCTGTGGGCCGACGGCGCGGTCATGCTCGGCAAGCTCAACATGGACGAGTTCGCGATGGGCTCGTCCAACGAGACTTCGTACTACGGCCCGGTGGTCAACCCTTGGCGCTCGACCGGCTCCAATGCGCCGCTGGTGCCCGGCGGCTCGTCCGGCGGCTCGGCCGCCGCGGTCGCGGCGCGCCTCTGTGCCGGCGCGACGGCGACCGACACCGGCGGCTCGATCCGCCAGCCGGCGGCGTTCACCGGCACCGTCGGCATCAAGCCGACGTACGGCCGCTGCTCTCGCTGGGGCATCGTCGCTTTCGCCTCGTCGCTCGATCAGGCGGGGCCGATCGCGCGCGACGTCCGCGATGCCGCGATCCTGCTCAAGTCGATGGCGAGCGTCGACGACAAGGACACCACCAGCGTCGATATTCCGGTGCCCGACTACGAGCAGGCCGTGGGGCAGGGCATCCGCGGCAAGAAGATCGGCATCCCGCGCGAGTATCGCGTCGACGGCATGCCGGCCGAGATCGAGAAATTATGGGAAGAGGGCAAGGCGTGGCTGAAGGCGGCCGGCGCCGAGATCGTCGATATTTCCCTGCCGCACACCAAATATGCTTTGCCGGCTTATTATATTGTCGCGCCGGCCGAGGCCTCGTCCAATCTGGCGCGCTACGACGGCGTGCGCTACGGCCTGCGCGTGCCCGGCGACGACATCATCGATATGTACGAGAAGACGCGCGCCGCCGGCTTCGGCAAGGAAGTGAAGCGGCGCGTGCTGATCGGCACCTACGTGCTCTCGGCCGGTTACTACGACGCCTATTATCTGCGCGCCCAGAAGGTGCGCACGCTGATCAAGCGCGATTTCGAGATCGCCTTCGCGGCCGGCGTCGATGCCATCCTGACGCCGGCGACGCCCTCGGCCGCCTTCGGGCTGGAGGCGATGGCGCTCGCCTCGCCGATCGAGATGTATCTCAACGACGTGTTCACGGTTACGGTGAACATGGCCGGCCTGCCGGGCATCGCGGTGCCGGCCGGCAAATCGCCCGACGGCCTGCCGATGGGCCTGCAACTGATCGGCCGGCCGTTCGACGAGGAGATGCTTTTCCGCGCCGCCGCCGTGATCGAAGATGCGGCCGGCCATTTCACCCCGCAACCATGGTGGGCAACATGAGTCGTCAGAACATCTCCTCCGGCAGTCCGTACGAGCCGGTCATCGGCTTCTCGCGCGCCGTCCGCATCGGCAACATCGTGCACGTCGGCGGCACGGCGCCGATCGGGCCGGACGGCAAGAGCGCCGCAATCGGCGATCCCGCCGGCCAGGTGCGCCGGTCGCTGGAAATCATCCGCGCCGCGCTGGAGCAGGCCGGCGCCAAGCTTGAAGACGTCATCCGCACCCGCGTGTTCATGACGCGGCAGGCCGACTGGAAGGCGATCGGCAAGGCGCACGGCGAAGTCTTCGGCGCCATCCGCCCGGCGAGCTCGATGATCGTCGTCAAGGCGCTGCTCGACGACGACTGGCTGGTCGAGATCGAAGCCGACGCCGTGATCGAGGGATAGATGACACCGGCCGAATGCACGACGCGGGAGGACATCCGGCGCGAGATCGATCGCCTCGATCGCGTGCTGGTCGATCTGCTCGTCGAACGCTTCGGCTACATCCGCCGCATGGCCGAGATCAAGAACGATCCGGACGAAGCGCGCATCGATTCGCGCGTCAACGACGTGCTCGCCAAGGTTACTGCGCTGGCCAAGGAACGCGGGCTCGACGTCGATCTTGCCGCCGACCTGTGGACGACGCTGATGGACTGGAACATCGAGTGGGAGCGGCAGGCAATTGCCGCGCGTGCCAACAAAAAGGCGAAGCCATGAACGCTGCCGAACTCCGCGCCATGCCGGCGCCGCCGGAAGGCGCCAGCGCGCCGCTCGCCGCCCTCTGGCACGCTGCGCACGGCGAATGGGACAAGGCGCACGCGCTGGTCCAGGACGAAGAGGGGCAGGCGGCGGCATGGGTGCACGCCCATCTCCACCGCATGGAAGGCGATCGGGCGAACGCGGACTATTGGTACGAGCGCGCGGGGAAGACCTACCTCGAGCTCGAGACCGAGGAGGAATGGAAGCAGATCGCCAACGCGGCCCTGCTCGAGGGCGGCTGGTAGTGCGCGACTCCCTCCCAGCGCAGCGGCTCAAGGGCGCCACCGGCGAGTGGGAGATTGTCGTCGGCATGGAGGTGCACGCGCAGGTGACTTCGAAGTCGAAGCTGTTCTCCGGCGCCTCGACCGAATTCGGCGGCGCGCCCAATGCACACGTCAGCCTGGTCGATGCGGCGATGCCGGGCATGTTGCCGGTGATCAACGCCGAGTGCGTGGCGCAGGCCGTGCGCACCGGCTTGGGGCTTAACGCGAAGATCAATCTCCGGAGCCGCTTCGACCGGAAGAACTACTTCTATCCCGACCTGCCGCAGGGTTACCAGATTTCGCAATATCAGCAGCCGGTGGTGGGCGAGGGCGCCGTCACCGCCGCAACGCCCGACGGCACCGCGTTCACCGTCGGCATCGAGCGGCTGCATCTGGAGCAGGACGCCGGCAAGTCACTGCACGACCAGCACGCGACGATGAGCTACGTCGATCTCAACCGCTCCGGCGTGGCGCTGATGGAGATCGTGTCGAAGCCGGACATCCGCTCCGCCGACGAGGCGAAGGCCTACCTCACCAAGCTCCGCGCCATCCTGCGCTATCTCGGCACCTGCGACGGCGACATGGAAAAAGGATCGCTGCGCGCCGACGTCAACGTCTCGGTGCGCCGTCCGGGCGAGCCGCTCGGCACGCGCTGCGAGATCAAGAACGTCAACTCGATCCGCTTCGTCGGCGAAGCCATCGCGCACGAGGCGCGCCGCCAGATCGAGATCCTGGAGGAGGGCGGCGCCATCGACCAGGAGACGCGCCTCTACGACCCCGACCGCAACGAGACGCGGTCGATGCGCTCGAAGGAAGAGGCGCACGACTACCGCTATTTCCCCGACCCGGACCTGCTGCCGCTGGAGTTCGATCAGGCGTACGTCGATGGGCTGGCGAAGGCGCTGCCGGAGTTGCCGGACGCGAAGCGGGCGCGGTTCGTCTCCGCCCTCGGCCTCACGCCCTATGACGCCGACGTGCTGACCGCCGACCGGGACACGGCGGATTTCTTCGAGACGGCGGCGAAGGGACGCGACGCCAAGGTTGCGGCGAACTGGGTCATCAACGATCTTGCCGCGCGGCTCAACCGCGAAGACAAGACCATCGGCGAGAGCCCGGTCTCGGCGGCGCAGCTCGGCGGCCTCCTCGACCTGATCGCGGCCAACACGATCTCCGGCAAGATCGCCAAGGATGTATTCGAGATTCTGTGGAGCGAAGGCGGTGATCCGGCTGAGATCGTCGAGCAGCGCGGGCTGAAGCAGGTCACCGACACCGGCGCGATCGAGAAGATCGTGGATCAGGTGCTCGCCGCCAATCCCGACAAGGTCGCTGATGCGAAGACGAAGCCAGCGGCGCTCGGCTGGTTCGTCGGCCAGGTGATGAAATCATCCGGCGGCAAGGCCAACCCGCAGGCGGTGAACGCGCTGCTGAAGGCGAAGCTCGGGCTTTAAGTCTCTCCGTAAGCGGCGACGCCTGTTGGTCACCTCTCCCTGAGGGAGAGGTGTCCCAATGGAAACCTGCGCCGCAATGAGGAGCGGGGCAGGAGATGTTGGTCCGCCTACGTGGCCGCCGCCGCCCGATGCAGCGGCGGCGCCAGCCGCATCATCTGCCGGCGGACCTCCGCCGCCTCGCCATCGAGTTCCACCCCAAGTCGCGCGTGCTCCTCGCGCCATAGCGGCATGGCACGGGCGACCAGCGCGGTCCCGGCATCGGTGACCGAGGCGCGCCGTGCCCGCGCGTCGCTGCCGTCGACGCGGACCGTCACCAGCCCGCGCCGCTCCAATTTGCGCACCGCCGCGGTCACCGTCGCGTGGTCCATCGCCAGGAACGCGGCGAGCTCGCCGAGCTTCGGCGCGCCCATGCCGCCCATCGCGACCATCATGGAAAACTGGCCGTTGGTTATCCCCAGGCCGGCGAACAGCCGGTCGAAGCGGCGGGCGAGGCCGCGGGCGGCGCGCTGCGCGGTGAAGCAGAGGCACCGGTCGCGCACCTCGAGCGCCACGGGGCGTGGAAAAGGCGTTGTCGCTGTCATGATGTTTTGATATCAACATATGTCGAATCCGGCAAGGCGCGGTCGACAAGATGCCGACACGCCGGGAAGCTGCGTGTCGCGGATCAAAAATCGCGGGGAGCCTGCAGATGCCGAATTCAACGTATCGCTGGGTGATCGTCGCGGCGGGCGGCCTCATCGGCTGCGTCGCCATGGGTTGCCTGTTCGCCCTGCCGATCTTCCTGCAGCCGATGGCGACGCAGACGGGCTGGTCGCACACCGGCATCTCGGCGGCGATGACCATCGGCTTCCTGGCGATGGCGTTCGCGTCGCTCTTCTGGGGCTCGCTGTCGGATCGCTTCGGCCCGCGCATCGTCGTCCTGGTCGGCTCGGTGATGCTCGTCGGCAGTTTGTATTTCGCCAGCATCGCGACCTCGCTGCTGGCCTTCCAGCTTCTCTTCGGCCTGGTCGCCGGCGTCGCGGTCGCGGCGTTCTTCGCGCCGCTGATGGCCGCGGTCACCGGCTGGTTCGATACGCAGCGCGGCCTCGCCGTCTCGCTGGTCTCGGCCGGCGTCGGCGTGGCGCCGCTCACCATGACGCCGCTGTCGGCGTGGCTGATCACGACCTACGACTGGCGCGTGTCGATGCAGATCCTGGCGCTGATCGCCGCGGTCATCCTCATCCCGGCGACGTTCCTGCTGCGCCGTCCGCCGGCGCTGGCGCGGGCTGCCGTCGCGGGTGCGTCCGCCGCGGCTCCGCTGGAAGAAGCCGACCGCAGCGACATGACGGTGAAGCAGGCGCTGCTGTCGCCGCCCTTCATCATCCTGGCGCTCACCAACTTCTTCTGCTGCGCGACGCACTCCGGCCCCATCTTCCACACCGTCAGCTACGCCATCATCTGCGGCATCCCGGCGGTCACGGCGGCGACGATCTACAGCGTCGAAGGGCTGGCGGGCATGTTCGGCCGCATCGGCTTCGGCGTCGTCGCCGACAAGCTCGGCGCCAAGAACGTGCTGGTCTGGGGCCTGCTCATCCAGGCGTTCGGCGCGCTCGGCTACTTCTTCTCCAGCACGCTGCCGTCGTTCTACGCCGCGGCGGCGCTGTTCGGCTTCGTCTACGCCGGCATCATGCCGCTATACGCCGTGCTGGCGCGCGAGAATTTCCCGCTGCGCATGATGGGCACCATCATCGGCGGCACGTCGATGGCGGGCAGCCTCGGCATGGCGACCGGGCCCATCCTCGGCGGCTGGCTTTTCGACACCACCGGCACGTACGGCGCGCTCTACCTCACCTGCTTCGGCATGGGCATTGGCGCGTTCCTCATCGCCATGACCTTCCGGCCGTTCCCGAAGATCGCGCCGAAGCAAGCCGACGCGATGGCGGCCTAGCCGGTCACGATCGCGAGCAGGAGGCCGCCGACAATCGCGGTGTTGGTCAGCACGCTGTCGATCTCCTTGCGGCGCTCCTCTCCGGTGCGCTGCCAGAAGTCGTGGAAGACGTACGTTCCCACGACCGTGAAGCCGATAAGCAGCGCGGCGCCGACGGCCGGCCACAGGCTGAGGATCAGCAGCCCCGCTCCGATCGCCTCCACGGCGACCGCAACGCGGATCAGCAGCCACGGCTGCGGCAGCCGCTTCTCGGCGAGGAGCTGCTCGAACATTGCGAACCTGCCGAAGTTGCCGATCGCCGAGGCAAGGAACATCAGGCCAAGCGCAATGCGCGCAATGACGATGAGAGCGAGCGCCAAGCCGCCGGTGACCATGGCCTACTTCTCCACCGCCACCTTGAATGTCGAGTCGGGCTTGTCGCCGTCGGCGACCGCTTTCTGCGCATAGGCGACGTAGGCGGCGAGATCGTCGATGCAGATCACGTCCTTGCACATGCGCATGCCGGCCTGGACGTCGTCCTTGGTGCCGTAGGTGCGCCATGTCTGGGCCTCGCCCTTGCCGGCGTCGAGGTGCAGGTAGCCGTAGAGGATCTGCGCGCCGCTCTCGCCTTCCGGCACTTTCGGATTGGAAAGCTGGGCGACGTAGTAGTCGCCGTCGATGCGCTTCAGGCGAAGCTCGACCGTGTTGCCGTCGCTCTCGGTGACGTAGTGCTTGTCGGCGCGCGTGAAGGCGGCCGGCTTGGCGTCGTCCTCGCTGCCGGTGAACGTGATCTTGGAATAGTCGGCGACGGAGTCGGCGTCGGTGACCAGCAGCTTGTCGCTGGTGTAGCAGCCGGCAAGCAGCGCGCAGGCCAGCGCCGCGACGGCAAAGCGGATCGGTTTCATCTCGTCGCCCCCAAATTTTTTCCCGGTGCCATCTAACGCGAGTGTGGCGCGGCCGCCAAGCGGCGGCGGTTTCGCAGTTGCGGTTAGCGCTCCGTTGCCAAGGCGTGACTAGGAAATTAATCCGCGGCCGGAAACACGAGGAAATCCGCCGTTCGTCAACGAGGGATTACCGCGGCATTTGAAGAAAATTCATCTCAAGTTTTAAGGGCCCCTTGAGCCGCGCCCGCCATCCTCCACGCCATCGAACGGGCAAAACGCGGCGGGGAAAAAAGACCGCGGACGCCCACAACCGGCAAATTACGGGGCAGTGTCATGGGACGTTACGAGATGGGCGCCGAGATGTCGGCGATGGCGGAAGCGAAGCCGACGCCGGAGAATTTCTTCGAGCTCGGCATTGCCTACTCGGCCGGCGCGGAGGTCGAACCCGACCTCGTCGCCGCGCACAAGTGGTTCAACATCGCCGCGGCGCGGGGCTTGCGCGAGGCGGCGACCTACCGGCAGGAAGTGGCGCGCGAGATGACGGCGGTCGCCGTCGCCGAGGCGCAGCGCGCTGCCCGCGAGTGGCTGAGCACGCACTAGTCGCTCCTTTCGCCAGGGTGGATCGGGCGGAGATTCAATCTCCGCTTCCCCCGCGAAAGCGGGGGTCCAGGTGCGGAGATCGGAACAGGCGCCGCGGCAGAATTTCGCCACCTGGATCCCCGCCTTCGCGGGGAAAGCGGGGGAGAGGATGCCTCCCCGCAAGGCGAAGGTATGGCGCCGAGTCCTGTTTGCTGGCCCGGTCGCTAGCCCTTGAACACCGGCACCTTGATGCCGCGCTTCACCATCTCCTCGCCGAGCTTGTCGGGCACCGGGCGGCAGCCGCAATGCCTGGCGTGCGCGACGTGCCAGGCGATGCGCTGATCGAGCGTCGGATTCTTCGGCATCGGGTTGGCG
Source organism: Bauldia sp. (assembly GCA_037200845.1). Taxonomy (NCBI): domain Bacteria; kingdom Pseudomonadati; phylum Pseudomonadota; class Alphaproteobacteria; order Hyphomicrobiales; family Kaistiaceae; genus Bauldia; species Bauldia sp. The sequence goes on along the minus strand of JBBCGQ010000001.1, from coordinate 2,213,437 downwards.
TCGTGCCAGGCGGCGTTGATTTTGCCCATGCCGTCATCCTCGGCAAGGCCGGCCGCGCCGGCCTTGCGCCAGATCAATCCGTCAGTGGTTGTCGCGCGGGATGCCGAACGTCTTGGCGACGTGCTGGTACTTGATCGCCGGCTTGAGGACCATGCCTTCCGAAAACTGATCGACGATGCCGCGCTGGATTTCCTGCCACGGCGTCTGGCTCGCGGGTATCGGGAAGCCGCCGTGCGCATTGAGGTCGGCGCGCCGCTTCGCCAGCTCAGCATCGTCGACCAGAATGTTGGCCTCGCCCTTGTTGAGGTCGATGCGGATCGGGTCGCCGGTCTTGACCAGCGCCAGCCCGCCGCCGGCCGCCGCCTCCGGCGAAGCATTGAGAATGGACGGCGAACCGGACGTGCCCGACTGGCGGCCGTCGCCGATGCAGGGCAGGGAGTGGATGCCGCGTTTGATGAGCGCCGCCGGCGGCTGCATGTTCACGACCTCGGCGCCGCCGGGGTAGCCGATCGGCCCGGTGCCGCGGACGAACAGCATCGAGTTTTCATCGATGGCGAGCGCCGGATCGTCGATGCGGTGGTGATAATCCTCCGGCCCCTCGAACACGACCGCCTTGCCCTCGAAGGCGTTGGGCGACTTCGGGTTGGAAAGATAGCGGTTGCGGAATTCCGGCGTGATGACGCTGGTCTTCATGATCGCGGAATCGAACAGGTTGCCGCGGAGCACGATGAAGCCGGCATCCTTGACCAGCGGCTCGCCGAACGGACGGATGACGTCCTTGTCCTCGATCTCGCGGCCCTTGCAGTTCTCCGCGAGCGTCTTGCCGTTGGCGGTGATGGCGTTGCGGATCAGGCCCTGCTTGTCGAGCTCGTTGACCACGGCCGGGACGCCACCGGCACGATGATATTCCTCGCCGAGATATTTGCCGGCCGGCTGCAGGTTGACCAGCAGCGGCACCTTGTGACCGATCGTCTCCCAATCGTCGATGTCGAGCTTGACGCCGACGTGGCGGGCGATGGCATTCAGATGTATCGGCGCATTGGTCGAGCCGCCGATGGCGGAGTTGACCACGATGGCGTTCTCGAATGCCTCGCGCGTCAGAATATCGGACGGCTTCAGGTCCTCCCACACCATCTCGACGGCGCGCAGCCCGGTCTCATAGGCGATCTGCCCGCGCTCGCGGTAGGGCGCCGGGATCGCGGCGCAGCCGGGCAGGGACATGCCGAGCGCCTCGGCCAGCGAATTCATCGTCGAGGCCGTGCCCATGGTGTTGCAGTGACCGGCCGAGGGCGCCGAGGACGCGGCGATCTTGATGAATTCCTCGTAGTCGATCTCGCCGGCCGCGAGCTGCTCGCGCGCCTTCCACACGATGGTGCCCGAGCCGGAGCGTTCGCCCTTCCACCAGCCGTTCAGCATCGGCCCGCCCGACAGAACGATTGCCGGAATATCGACGGTCGCCGCCGCCATGATGCAGGCCGGCGTGGTCTTGTCGCAGCCGGTGGTCAGCACGACGCCGTCGAGCGGATAGCCGTACAGGACCTCGACTAGCCCCAGGTACGCAAGGTTACGGTCGAGCGCCGCGGTCGGCCGCTTGCCCGTCTCCTGAATCGGATGGACCGGAAACTCCATCGCCAGCCCGCCGGCGGCGCGGATGCCTTCGCGCACGCGCTTGGCAAGCTCCAGGTGATGGCGATTGCAGGGCGACAGGTCCGAGCCGGTCTGGGCAATGCCGATGATCGGCTTGCCCGACTGCAGCTCCTCGCGCGTCAGGCCATAGTTCAGGTAGCGCTCGAGATAGAGCGCGGTCATGCCCGGGTTGGCGGGATTATCGAACCATGCCTTCGACCGGAGATCGGCCTTGTTCTTCTTTGCCATCGCGATTGCCTTCGAGCCACGCGGCCGCAGGGAGGCGGCGCCACGCAGCGTGTTAGCACCCGGCGGCTTTTTCTGTCGACTGGGTGGGCCTCCGCGAGGCGCCAACCTCCCCCTTGAGGGGAGGTTGGAATTCGCGTCAGCGAATTTCGGGAGGCGGGCTGTTCGCCGCCGCGAGAATTGCCGCGCAGACGCCCTCGATGTTGCCGATGACGCCGTTATTCCAGACGCGCAGGAGCCGGTAGCCTTGCCGGCCTAGCCACGTGTCGCGGTCAGCATCACGGGCAGCCGCATCGGGCGAACCATGCTGGCCACCATCGACCTCGACAATCAGCCTTCGTTGCGGGCAAAAGAAATCGACGATGTACGGCCCGATCGGCGTCTGGCGCCGGAACCGCAGCTCGCCGATGCCGGGTTTGCGCAGATAGCGCCAGAGCAATGCCTCGGCCTCGGTCATCTCCCGCCGCATGGTCTTGGCAAATCGCCTGTTGCTCGAAGCGATCTTGCGGCGCGGCATCCCCCCTCCCGAAGTTCGACGAGCGAAGAGGCTCGCCGAACTTCGACCTCCCCTCAAGGGGGAGGTTGATTTGCTGCCGGATCGGCGCGTCAAGGTCCCCCTCGAGGGGAGGTCGAAATCGCGCAGCGATTTCGGGAGGGGGGATTTCTCGGGCATCCGCTTGCCCTATCTAATAGGCCATCCCGCTTGACCCAGCGCCGCCCCCGCGCGATCCATCCACCCCGACAAGTCCCCGACGGAGCCGCCGCCATGACCGAACTCCACCGCAACTTCATCGCCGGCGAATGGGTGGCGGGCGAGGGTATCCCCAACATCAATCCGTCGAACACCGACGACGTCGTCGGCGAGTACGCCCGCGCCTCGGCGGCCGACGTGCAGAACGCCATCGCCGCTGCCAAGGCTGCCTTTCCGGCGTGGTCGCGTTCGGGCATCCAGCAGCGCCACGACATCCTGAAGGCGGCGTCGGACGAGATCCTGAAGCGGCGCGAGGAGATCGGGCGGCTCTTGTCGCGCGAGGAAGGCAAGACGCTCGCCGAGGGCATCGGCGAGACGGTGCGGGCCGGGCAGATTTTCGATTTCTTCGCCGGCGAATGTCTGCGCCTCACCGGCGAGTCGGTGCCCTCGGTCCGCCCCGGCATTGAGGTGAACATGACGCGCGAGGCGGTCGGCGTCGTCGGCATCATCACGCCGTGGAATTTCCCGATCGCGATTCCGTCGTGGAAGATCGCGCCGGCGCTCGCGCACGGCAACACCATCGTCTTCAAGCCGGCCGACCTGGTGCCGGGCTCATCGTGGGCGATCGTCGATATACTCGTGCGCGCCGGCCTGCCCAAGGGCGTGCTCAATCTCGTCATGGGCAAGGGCTCGGTCGTCGGCCAGGCGATGCTCGACTCGCCCGACATCAACGCGCTGACCTTCACCGGCTCGGTCACCACCGGCCGCCGCGTCGCCGATGCGTCGGTCAAGGTGCTGCGCAAGTTCCAGTTGGAGATGGGGGGCAAGAACCCGCTGGTCGTGCTTGACGATGCCGATCTCAAAGTCGCCGTCGAGGTTGCCGCCAACGGGTCTTACTTCTCGACCGGCCAGCGCTGCACGGCATCGTCGCGCCTCGTCGTCACCGCCGGCATCCACGACAAGTTCGTCGCGGCACTCACCGAGCGCCTCAAGGGCCTCGTCGTCGACGACGCGCTGAAGGACGGCACGCACATCGGCCCGGTGGTCGATCCGTCGCAGCTCAAGCAGGACGAGGACTACATCAAAATCGCCAAGGACGAGGGCGCGACGCTTGCCTTCGGCGGCAGCCGGCTGACGCGCGCTACGCCCGGCTTCTATCTCGAGCCGGCGCTGTTCACCGACACCAAGCCCGAGATGCGCATCAACCGCGAGGAAGTCTTCGGCCCGGTGGCGAGCGTCATCCGCGTCAAGGACTACGACGAGGCGCTGGCGGTGGCGAACGACACGCCCTTCGGCCTGACCTCGGGCATCTGCACGACGAGCCTCAAGTACGCGACGCACTTCAAGCGCAACTCAGAGGCCGGCATGGTGATGGTCAACCTGCCGACGGCGGGCGTCGATTATCACGTGCCGTTCGGCGGCCGCAAAGGCTCGAGCTACGGCCCGCGCGAGCAGGGGCGGTATGCGCAGGAGTTTTTCACGACGGTGAAGACGGCGTACACGCAGGCGTAGGCCGAGCGCAGGGGCCAGGGGAGGATAGACACCCCTCCCCAAAACGCCTCCGGCGTTTTGACCCTCCCACAAGGGGAGGGTTCAGCCTTGTTGAAACACCGCGCTCCAACAAACGCCACTTGAGCCCTTCCCCTTGTGGGAGGGCCAAAACCGCAAAGCGGTTTTGGGGAGGGGTGTGTCTCCCGCCCACAGCTTCATGCAGCATCGGAAGCACGGTGAGGATGAGCGATTTGGGGAGGGGTATTCCTCTCCTCCCCAACGCGGCGCGGAACAGCGACCCCCTACGGACACATCCGCTTATCGCCCGACAGCGTCACCACCATCCCGGTCGTCATATTGAACGACTTGTAATGCGCCTTGCACCACGTCAGCCACTCGTCCGACCACGGCGTCAGTCCGCTGCTCGCCGGTCCCTTGCTAGTGCCGACTGACGCCGACGCGGTCTCGGCCGGTTTCGGCTTGGGCTTCACGGGCGCTGCCGGCGGGTCCGCCGTCGTGTCGGTGACCGCCGCATCGCCCGGCGCAAGGTCAATGGAGCCCGTGTCGCCGGGGTCGGCGTCTCCTTGCGGGAACACATCGAACGGCCCGCCGATCGCCTGGTCCGTGTCGGCGGTGCCGAAATAGGCCGAGGACGTCGGGAATTCCGGCTCGTCATCGAGATTGAGGCAGCGATAATAGGCCTGGTCCTCGACCCGCTGGCGGGCGCCTTCCGCCTGGTCGCCGGCGGCCATGTCGATGCGCGCCGAGGCGTATTCGCGGGCGTACAGCGCGCAGTAGGCCGGCGATGCCGCCGACGCCGGTTCCCATCCCCCCGCTACTCCCAACGCAAGACAACACAACGCTACGCTTGTCTTCATCTTGTTTTTCGAGGCTCCCGCACGCGCCCCGCCCGGTGGGGATCGTCCCGTCAATTCTTGGTGAGAAATGGTTCGGCTAGTGTCTGGAAAATGGCAAAAACAACAATGGTGGAAAACGGTGGAACTACCGGGCATCGTCGGTCGCTACGGCCCTTGGGCGCAACAGGCGCCGCCGCGATGCCCCCGCTATCCCCACCGCAACGATAAGAACCCGGAGGATCAAAAATGCCCGACTTCCCGATCGTCGATTGTCACGTCCACCTCTACGACGGGAAGTCGATCGTCTACCCGTGGATGAAGGGCGAGCCGGTATTGGACCGCAACCACGACTCGGCGGTGTTCAGCGCGGCTATCGCGCCGGTCGTTGTGGACAAGATCGTCTTCGTGGAGGTCGACGCGGCGCCGGGCACCAACTTCGACGAGGTGGGCTGGGTCGAGAACGCCGCCAAGACCGACCCGCGCATCCAGGCAATGGTGGCTACGGTCGCCCTCGAAAAGGGCAAGGCCGTCGAATCGGAGGTTGCCCGGTTCGCTCGCCGGCCACTTGCGCGCGACATCCGCCGGCTGATCCAGGGGCATGTCGACAAGCCCGGCTGGTGCCTGCGTCCGGACTACCTCGACGGGGTGAAGATCGTCGCGGAGTACGGTCTTGGCTGCGAAATCGGCATCAAGCATTCGCAGATGCGTGACGCCATCCGTCTGGTGGAGCTCTTCCCGCACGTCCGATTCTCGTTCGACCACATCGGAAAGCCGGGGATAAAGGCCGGGCTGGTCGAGCCGTGGAAATCGGAGATTCGGGCCCTGGCTCAGCTCCCGAACGTCATCTGCAAGATATCGGGGGTGGTTACGGAGGCGGATCGCGATTCGTGGAGCTACGACACCGTCGCTCCCTACATTTCGCACGCGATCGACGTGTTCGGCTTCGACCGGGTGATGTTCGGCGGCGACTGGCCGGTGGTGGATCTTGCCCGCTGCACCTATCCGCAGTGGGTCGGGATCGTCGATCGGATCGTCGCGGGCGCGTCACCGGCCGAGCAGCGTAAGCTGTTCAGGGACAATGCAATTCGCCACTACCGCATGTGAAACGGAAGGTGGCGGAGACGGAGGGATTCGAACCCTCGATACAGCTTTTCAACCGTATAACGGTTTAGCAAACCGCCGCCTTCAGCCTCTCGGCCACGTCTCCCCACACACGGGGGAATACGCACCAAACAATGCCGCATCAAGGGGAATCATGCTGACCCCGGATGGGCACATGTGGCAGAAATGCCATCCCGGATTCAGCGAATCGTTCGGCGTCCAAATGGCCGTGCAGGTCGCCGTTCCTCAAGCGTGCGTTAATTCCGGAGGAGACTTTCGTGCCAAATCTGCAACATCGATTTGAAAACAGGGGGGTAGCGGGGTCCGAAGCTGCTTTCTCGATTGCACGTGGCCGGGGGTTGGATCAGTTTCCACTGGCGAAACGCGGGGTGCCCTGCGGATCGTGTTCTTCGGGCGGTGACCCAGGGGTGGGTCGACAATCTCTCGGCAGAACTATCTCGCGGGGAACTGGGACAGACTTAGCAAGAGCTCGGAATTGACCGGATGCCGAAAGGCGAACGGGAGCTTCGGCAAGAACGAACCTGCCCCTTAAACAATTGGTTGGAGGTCAGGACATGACACTTAAGACCTTACTCCTTGGCTCCGCTGCCGCTTTCGCGGTTGTTGGTGGTGCCCAGGCCGCAGACCTTTCGGTTGCCGAGCCGGTCGAGAGCGTACGGATTTGTGACGCTTTCGCTGGTGGCTACTGGTACATCCCGGGTTCGGACACCTGCCTCAAGATTGGTGGCAGCGTCGAATTCCAGGTGAACTTGCACTCGCTGGCGTCAAACGCTTCGCCGTCTCACTCGGGCAACTGGGACTTCCTCACGAAGTTCGGCCTGACTGCCGATGCGCGTTCGGTCGTCGATGTCGGCACGCTCGAGGGCTACGTCAAGATCAAGGGAACTTTTGACGGTGTTGGCACTACGCCGACCGTGACGACGGATGAGGCCTGGCTGTCTCTCGGCGCCCTGAAGGCTGGTCACTTTGACTCGCCCTTCAAGCCGGGTTCGGGCTTCGTCGATTACATCACCACCACTTCGAATGTTGGCTCCAATAACAAGCTGCAGCTCGGTTGGGCCGCGGCTGGCTTTGGCCTCGCCCTCGGTATCGAAGATCCGCGTGAGACCTGGGGCTCGTCGCTCCCGGACTCGTGGTCGATGCCTCTCATCACGGGTGCGATCACTGCCTCTTCGGGTAGCGTCGCTGGCTTCCTGTCGGCTGGTTTCGTCCAGCTCGATGGTTCCGGTGGAACCTCGACGACTGCTTGGGGCGTGTCCGGCAAGGTCGATATCGGTATCGGCGCCAACGACAAGCTCAAGCTGATCGGCATCTACGGCGACGGCAAGTTCGTCGGCGGCGGCGGCAACGGCTACAACAACGGTTGGAGCGCGATCGCGTCGTTCCAGCACCTGTTCAGCTCGAAGCTCGCCTTCGACGTCGATTACTCGTACCTGCACGCCGCTCAGGGCTCGCCGACTGCTGACACCTGGAATATCGCTGGTGACTTGGTCTGGACCCCGTACACCAACTTCAAGGGCAAGCTCATTGCCGGTTGGACGAACACGGGTACCTGGTCTGGCCGGGTCTCGCTGGCTCGTTCCTGGTAATCGCTTAGCGATCACCTGACGCAAACTGGATTGGGCCCGGCGGTCTTCCGCCGGGCCTTTTCATTTGTGGCTGTCGGCAACCCGGCCGGCGCCGCATTCTCACCGCGATCGCTGGTTCATCTGCTGTCTGCGGCGCATTTCGGGTAAACAGGCGGCATGAACTGGCAACGCTGGATCCGGCCCGGCCTGGTCGCGACTTTCCTGGTCGCGGTCATCGCGCTGGTTATGCGCGACGGCCCGGTGGAGCGGGACATTGCGGGACGCGTGACGGCGGAGCTTGCCGCCCAAGGGCTGGGCTGGGCGTCGGTCGATGTTTCCGCGCGCGATGTAACCATCCACGGCATGGCTCCGTCGGTCGAGGCGCAACAGCAGTCGGCCGAGGTCACGGCGGCGGTGCGCGGCGTGCGCGGCGTGGCCAACGCCAGCGAGCTCCTGCCGATTGTTTCACCCTACGTCTGGAGCGCGAAGCGCGACGGCCGGTCCGTCACACTATCCGGGGCGGTGCCTTCGGAAGGTTCGCGGGCCGCGCTGCTCGCCGCGGCGCGGCGGGCGCTGCCGGAGGCCGAGATACGCGACACCATGGCGCTCGGGCGCGGGGCGCCGGCGAGCTTCAATTCGGCGGCGACCTTCAGCCTGGCGCGGCTGGCAGCGCTGGGCGACGGCGTCGTGACGCTCACCGACTCGACGTTGGCGGTGAACGGCACTGCGGCGAGCGCCGAGGCATATGCCGACGCCCGCGCGGCTTTCGCCGAGCAGTTGCCGGCGTCGATCAACCTCGGGCCGATCGACGTCCTGCCGGCGCGCGCCGACCCCTTCGTCTTCTCCGCGAATTTCGACGGCAAGGCGGTGACGCTGGTCGGCTTCGTGCCCAACGACATCGTGCACCGGACTCTGGTCGCGACGACGAAGGCGACGCTGCCCGGCGCGCCGATCTCCGACGCGGTGGTGGTTGCCTCCGGCGATCCGCCCGGCTTCGCCGAGGCGGCGAGTTTCGCCATCGCGCAGCTCGACCGCATGCACGACGGCGGCGTCACGCTCGACGGACTTAATCTCGACGTCTCGGGCACGGCCAAGAGCGTCGATGATTACGAGGCGCTGCTCGAGAATCTGTCGAGCGGATTGCCGCAAGGGATGAAGATCGTCTCGGCGGCGATCGCGCCGGCGGTGGCTTCGCCGTACGGCTGGTCGGCCGAGAAGAACGGGGCCGCGGTCGTGCTCAGCGGCTATGTGCCGTCGGCGGAGGATCACGACGAGGTCGTGGCGACGGCGCGCATCGTGTTCGCCGGCGACACTATCGACGACCGCGTGCGCGTTGCGGCCGGGGAGCCGCGCATGGACTGGATCGGCGCGATCAAATTCGCGATGGGCCAGCTTGGGCGCCTCGGGCGCGGCAAGGTGGAGATCGGCGAGCAGACGTACGCGATCGAAGGCGAGGCGGCGACGGCCGAGGCGTACGGCGAGATCCTCGACGCCAACGGCCGCACGCTGCCGGCGAGCCTTACGCTGGCGCGGGGCGCAGTCACGCCGCCGCGGGTGACGCCGTTCCGCTTCACGGCCGAGCGCCGCGCCGGCGGCATCGCGATGAGCGGCTATGTTCCCGACGAAGCGACACGCGAGGCGATCTTCGATGCGGCGCACCGTAAGTTCGGTGCGGTCGAAATTTCCGGCGATCTGGTTTTTGCCGCGGGCGCGCCCGACGGCTTCGCCGATGCCGCGATCGCCGCGCTGCAGGCGCTGAGCCGCCTTGTCGGCGGCCACGTCGACGTCGTCGATAACACCGTCAGCGTGCAGGGCCTGGTCTACCAGCCGGCCGCGGTCGGCGACATTGCCGACGCGCTGTCGGCGGCGCTGCCCGACGGGTTCACCGGCGACGCTACCGGAGTCGAGACGCGGCAGGAGGACCAGACTGTAGCTGCCGCCGATTGCCGCGATCAGTTGCAGGCCGTGCTGCAGGCGGGGCGGATTGCCTTCGACGGTGCGCAGGCGGAGATCGCAACCGACAGCGTCGGCGTGCTCGATCGCGTATCGGCGGTGGTTGCGCGCTGCCCCGACGCGAACATCGAGGTCGGCGCCCATTCCGATTCGGAAGGCTCGACATCGCGCAACCGCGACCGCACGCAGGCGCGAGCCGACGCGATCGTCGATTTCCTTGTATCCGCCGGAATCAAGCGCGAGCGTTTGACGGCGGTCGGCTACGGCGAAAAGGATCCGATCGCCGACAACACCACCGCCGCGGGCAAGGCGGCGAACCAGCGGATCGAATTCTCGGTCGCGCTTCCGGACGGCGGCTAGCATGCTTTACGTCATCGCGCAGTACTGGCCGTTCCTGATCGTGGCGCTGGTGCTCGGCGTGCTGGTCGGCTGGTGGTACCAGGACCCGCGTAGCGCCGACGACATGACGGCGTGGCTCGAGCCGGGGCGCGACGAGCCATGATCTGGCATTTTCTCGAGGTCTGGTTCCTGCTCGCCATCGCATTCGCGATCGGCTGCGTGCTCGGCACTTATCTTTACAGCTTCATCGCGGAAAGCCGGCTGGCGCTGGCGCAGGGCGCCGTCGCGGATCAGGTCGGCGACATCGTCGATCGGGTGAAGGCGTCGCTCGGTCTCAGTCCCGACTGGCGGCCGCAGCATTCCCGCGTCGTCGAGCGGCCGCTGCCGCGCGAGGAAGCGGCCGACGACATCGACGATGCGGAACTCGACGACCTGCCGCTGCCCGAGCCCGCGGCGCGCGAGGAACCGAGATTCGTCGAGGCCCCGACACCGGAGCGACGTCCGCGCCGCGAGGCCGCGATTGTCGAGGAAGAGGAACGGGAGGCGCCGCCCGCGGAGGAAGAAGTCACGCATTCCGGTTCCGCCGAGGCGGTCGCGGCCGACGACGTGGCGCCGATACGCCCGGCCGGGCTTGCGGCGCCGCGCGCCGGGGTGCCCGACAATCTGACGCGCATCCGCGGCGTCGGCGAGCGCAACGAGGCGAGGCTGAATTCGCTGGGCATCTATCACTTCGGCCAGATCGCGGCGTGGACGCCGGGTGAGGTGCGCTGGATCGGCGAGTACCTCGCGTTCCCCGAGCGGATCGAGCGCGACGACTGGGTCGGCCAGGCGATGATACTGGCGAGCGGCGGCGACACCGGCTTTGAGAAGTCGGCCGAACGGCGCCGGCGTCGGCGGCAGGAGCGCAAGCGCTCGTCGGGGGCCGAGCAGCTTGCCGTCGACGTCGAGACCATCATGGGACGGCGGCCGTCGGGGCCGCCCGCGGCCGACGACGAAGGCGACGACGACACCTAGCCCGATGGGGCGTCGAGGTCGAACTGCGGCATTTCCTTCGCGATCACGGCGTCGGGCGCGGGATCACCGCCTTCGACCCGCGCGATGAATGCGGCGATGCGCGTCAACAACGGGCCGCGCAGCAGCGGCGCGTGACCTTCGTTGGGCACCAGCGCGGTCTCGACGGAGGGGTGCGCCGCGGTCATCGCCGCCAGCGTCTCCGACGAGAGGAGATCGGAGTTGGCGCCGCGGATGGCGAGCACCGGAATGTCCTTGAGGGCGCGGAACTCGTCCCACAACGCCGGGATCGGCTGGTCGAACTCGACGCCGGCAAGCGTGGCGGAGAGCGCCGGATCGTAGTCGCCTTTCGGCGTGCCGCGATCGTCGGCGTAGGTGATGCGGGCGAAGTGGTCCCAGTCGGCCTCGCCCCAGGCGGTGAAGCTGCCGCCGTGGAGGCGCTTCTGGATGCGGACGGCGTCGGGCCAGTCGTCCGGCGTCGGCGTCAGGCCGACGTATGTCTTGATCCGGGCGAGGCCGCGCGCCTCGACGGCGGGGCCGATGTCGTTGAGCACCAGCGCCGCCACCGTCGCCGGGCGCATGGTCGCCATCAGCATTCCGACGATGCCGCCGCGCGAGGTGCCGACGATCACGGCGCGCGGGACGCCGAGCGCGGTCATGCCGTCGAAGATGTCGTTGGTTTCGGTGATCGGGTTGTAGCCGTCGCGCCGGCGGTCCCAGGCCGAGCGACCGCGGCCGCGATAATCGAAGGCGACGACGCGGCGCGGGCGCGCCTTATGGCCGGCGAGGAACGTAGCAAGCGTATCGAAATCGCGGGTGGTGCGCGTCAGCCCCGGCAGGCAGACGACGGGCAGCCACGGCGACAGGCGCTCGCCGTAGTCGCGGGCGTAGAGCGAGAGGCCATCGGTGCTGGAGTAAAACATGTCGCGCGCCACGACCGGCGGCGCGGGTTCCTCGAGGGGCGGCGGGGGCGGCTGCTTTGCCATCGCCGCCGGTTATCGGCCGGCGGACGGCGCGCGGTCAACCGGGCGCGCCGCGGCGCAGGTCCGCCTCGATGCGCAGCGTCGGCGCACCGAGGCGGGCGCGGTAGACCTGCAGGTTTTCCATGACGCGCTGGACGTAGTTGCGCGTCTCGGTGAACGGGATCAGCTCGATCCAGTTGACGACGTCGACGCTCGGGTCGCGCGGATCGCCGTGATCCTTGACCCACTGGGCGACGCGGCCGGCGCCGGCGTTGTAGGCGGCGAAGGTCATGACGTAGGAGCCGCCGAAATTATCGACGAGGTCTCCGAGGTGGGCGGCGCCGAGCGTCGCGTTGTAGGCGGGATCGGAGGTCAGCCGCGCCTTGGAGTAGGGCAGCCCGACGTCCTTGGCGACGCCCTTGGCGGTGGCGGGCATCAACTGCAGCAGGCCGCGCGCGCCGGCGCTCGAGATGGCGCCGGGGTTGAAGGCGCTCTCCTGGCGCGCGATGGCGAAGACGACCGGGCGCTCGATGCTCGGCGTCTTGGCTGAGTCGGGGATGGCGGAAGTCGGGAACGCCAGCGCCTCCACCGGCAGGCCGCGCACCGCCGCGCTCTTGCCGATCTGCAGCGCGAGCTGGTGGTTGCCGTCGCTCTCGGCCATGCCGGCGAGCAGCGCGATCTCGCCGGGATCGGCGAGCGTCTCGGCGAGATGGCGATAGATCAGCGCGGCGCGGTCGTTGTAGCCGATGGCGGTGAGGTGGCGGATGGCGACGACCAGTTCGCGATTGGCAAAGGTAGCGCGGGCGGTAGCGCTCGCCGCCGGCGGCGGCGCGATGCCGAGCGGGCCGGCGCCGATGCGGGCGGCGGCGAGCTGGCCGTAGAAGGTGGTGCGGAAGACAGCGGCGTTTGAGTATTGGGCGCGGGCGTTCTTGGTGTCGCCGGCGGCTTCGGCGGTGCGGCCCAGCCAGTACTCGGCCCGCGACAGGCTGAGCGGCATGGTCGAGAGCGCGGCGATGGCGGCGAAGTGGCCGCGGGCCAGGGCCGGGTCGTGCAGATATTCCAGCGCGTACCAGCCGGCGTGGAACTCGGCCTCGGCCTGCAGCGTCGGCGACTCGGCGGCGTGGTTGGCGGCGAGATTGTACGCGAGCTTCGCCTCGCCCTGCTCGATGAGGGCGCGCGAGACGAGCCGGCGCTCGACCCACCAGGTGTCCGGGCTGACGATGCTGGCGACGTCGCGCGGCGCGGCGGCGAGCAGGCGCGCCGCCTCGTCGATCTTGCCGGCGCGGCGGGCGACCTCAATGCGGGCGTAGGTGTAGACCGTGTCCCGCTTGACGGAGGCGGGGAGGGCGTCCAGCGCCTTGCCGGCCTTCGACGAGCCGCGGATGGCGAGTTGCACGGCCTTGGCGAGGGCGACCTCGCTCTTGTCGATCAGTGCCGCGGTGCGGAGCGCCTCGTTGGTGTGCTCGGTGTAGAGCAGGCGGTCGAGGCGGGCCTTGTGGTCAGCCGGGCGCAGCAGCGAGGCGAACGACTTCAGCACCGCATTCTCGGTCGATTGCGAGAAATTCCCGTCGCGCCAGAAGGCGCGCATCAGCTTCGCCGCGTCATCGCGGCGGCCGGCGGCGAGGTAGGCGTTGGCGAGCAGCACCTTGCCGTCGTCGGAACTTGGACGGCCGCTCGGGAAGGCGCGGATGACGGCGTCGGGCGCCGGCTTCTCACGCGCCAGCGCCTGCTCGTAGCGCAGCCGCATCAGCGCCTGGCCGGGCCAGTCGGCGAGTTTCTTCTGCAGGTCGGCGAGCATGGCGGAGCTCACGCCGGCATAGCCGCCGGTCGCGATCAGCCAGTTGACGATCTTGATGTCGACCCGGTCGGGCAGGGCGTAGGCGGCGAGCGCCGCGGCGCCGGGGTCGTTGTTTTCGAGCAGCTTGGCGGCGAGGCGCAAGCCGACGGCATCGATCGGCTTGCCGCCGATCGGCGGCGGCGGCGATGGAGCGTGGAGGTCCGGCCGCGCGGCGGCGGCTTCCGGTGCGTCGCTATCCTCGCTGGCGCTCGCTTCGTCCGGAGCGGCCTGCGAGATGAGGGCGCCGATCCCGTCGGTGCCGTTGTCTGCAGCGGTCTTCGCGGCCGGCTTGGTGCTGGCGGTTATGGCGGCGGCACCCGCGATGCGTGGCTTCAGCCGGGGCAGGGGAACGGGAGCCGCCTCCGTGGCGGCGGGTTTCGGCTTGGGCTTCGATGCGGCGAGCGCCTCGCCGGCGAGCGGCAGCAGCAGCGCGGCGACGGCCACGCCGGCGAGCAGCCGGAAACTGAAACTCGGGTGCCGCCGGCGCCAATCGCCGGGCAGTCTCAACGCCATGCCGTGTCGGTCCCTTCCGGTCCGCGCCGCTTCAAGAATCGCCCGTTTCGTCTTGCCCGGCCGACGGCCCGCCCTGCCATCCGCCATTGCCGCTTGAGGCTAGTGTGCCATAGTGAACGATTGTTTGACGACCCGCCGAAAAGGGCCGGTATCCTTGCCCGTGCGGTGGGGCGGGACTATGGTCGCCGCCAATTTTAACAAGCGCCTGATGGGGACGGGCGCCCGGGAAGCGGGGAAAACGCTCCGATGTTCAAGGGTTCGATCACCGCACTGGTGACTCCCATGCAGAACGGCAGCCTCGACGAGGAGGCCTTCCGCGGCTTTGTCGATTGGCAGATCGAGGAAGGGACGCACGGCCTGGTGCCGGTCGGCACCACCGGCGAAAGCCCGACGCTCAGCCACGACGAGCACCGGCGGATCGTGAAGCTGTGCATCGAGGTCGCCGACGGGCGCGTGCCGGTGATCGCCGGCGCCGGGTCCAACAACACCAAGGAAGCGATCGAGCTCGCGAAGTTCGCCGAGGAAGCCGGCGCCGACGGGCTGCTGGTGGTGACGCCGTACTACAACAAGCCGAACCAGGAAGGGCTCTACCAGCACTTCAAGGCGGTGAACGACGCCGTGGGCATCCCGATCTTCATCTACAACATCCCGCCGCGCTCGGTGATCGACATGAGCGTCGAGACGATGGCGCGGCTGTTCGAACTGAAGAATATCGCCGGCGTGAAGGACGCGACCGGCCGGATCGACCGCATCAGCCTGCAGCGTCACGCCATGGGCGCCGACTTCATCCAGTTGTCGGGCGACGACTCTACCGCGCTCGCCGTCATGGCGCACGGCGGCCACGGCTGCATTTCGGTCACGTCCAACATCGCGCCGAAGCTTTCGGCCGAGTTCCAGCAGGCGTGCCTCGCCGGCGATTATGCCAAGGCGCTGCTCTACCAGGACCGGCTGATGCCGCTGCACCGGGCGCTGTTCCTGGAGCCCAACCCGGCTGGCGTGAAGTACGCCCTCTCGGTCATCGGCAAGATGCGCGACGACGTCCGCCTGCCGATTGTCCGGGTCACGGACGGGACCAAGGCCGAGATCCGCGAAGCCATGGTACACGCGGGCCTCATCAACTAGATAAGCCTCATGGCTGACAAGAAACACGACCCGGCGAACCGCGACGCCGCGGTGAACCGCCGTGCGCGCTACAATTATGAAATCGGGCAGGTCTACGAGGCCGGCATTGCGCTGACCGGCACGGAGATCAAATCGCTGCGCGCCGGGCAATCGAACATCGCCGATTCCTACGCCGGCGAACGCAACGGCGAGCTGTGGCTCTACAACGCCTATATCCCGGAATACCTGCAGGCCAACCGCTTCAACCACGAGACGCGGCGTCCGCGGAAGCTGCTCCTCCACAAGCGCGAGATCAGCCGGCTGATCGGCGCCGTCGACAAGGAGGGCATGACGCTGGTGCCGCTGAAGGTGTTCTTCA
This sequence comes from Bauldia sp., assembly GCA_037200845.1. Classification (NCBI taxonomy): domain Bacteria; kingdom Pseudomonadati; phylum Pseudomonadota; class Alphaproteobacteria; order Hyphomicrobiales; family Kaistiaceae; genus Bauldia; species Bauldia sp. Next base: position 2,197,741 of record JBBCGQ010000001.1, on the reverse strand, counting down.
ACGACAAGGGGCGGGCCAAGGTGGAGCTGGCCGTGGCGCGCGGCAAGAAGCTGCACGACAAGCGCGAGACTTCGAAGGCGCGGGATTGGGGGCGGGAGAAGGCGCGGTTGTTGCGGGATAAGGGATAGGGCGCGGGCGTGGAGGTCGGCGTTTCCTGAGGCACACCCCTCCCCAAAACCGCTGCGCGGTTTTGGCCCTCCCGCAAGGGGAGGGCTCAAGCGGAGTTTTGTTGGGGCGCGGTGTTTCAATTCGGCGAACCCTCCCCTTGCGGGGGCGATTATCCTGGACTTGACAGTGCTAGGAAACGATCCTACCGCTGGCTCCGACAGGCCGGCGCTCTAGTCGTCTATGGTTTGGTGCTTATTCCGACGGTCACAGTCTTATCGTCGGGAACGTATTCTTCCGCATATGCGGAAGTCGCAATGCCGACAGCCGCTAAGGCTGCGTGGATGCCTTCGAGGTGCGGTGGTCGTGCATCCAAGTTCTTGATTACCAGGAATGTGCCGAAGATGCCGTATGAAATGGCGTCTTCCCTTGTGACCGGGAAACCAGCTTCTTTAAAAACGGCCTCCAGCTGGTCGGCGTATTGTTTGATTTCCGCATCCCACATTTTCGGCTTTATCTGGACGGGCTCTTTCGGAACTCCCTCCAGCGCCTTCAACAGCGCCACTCGTTGCGCATCGCTAATAACGCGCGGAGAGCGGGCGGCCACTTCTTTCTCTAACGCAAGCCGCAACTCGGCAGCTTCTTTCTCAAGGCCTGCCGCCTTTTCTGTCGCTATCGCCGCTGATTCATTTGCGCGCGCCGCTTCGGCGTTCGCTTTGGCGGCGCCCTCTTTTGCTACGGCTGTGCCTTCCTTTGCTGCCTCTGCGTCGGCCGCCGCTCTTGCCGTTTCGGCACGAGAGACCTCCCGCAATCGGTCCCAATGGAATTCTTTCACGGTCGCAGTCCGAACAATCACAAACGTCGCGACAACACCGCCGAGCAGGCAAGCCAGCAGCGCTAGATTCGCTGCATCGCCCCACCACGTCGCGGACTCAAGCGACATTCCTGCAAATGGCCACATACCTTTTCCGGATTGGCTCTTTTTCCCAGTACTCATCGGCGTCGTGATAATCGGGCTAACCAGCCTTTGGCAGCAATGGCGGGGACTAGGACGTAAATGATCCTAGCATCCTTCAATCGCCGCGCTGAAAATGTCCTCATTCATGCGGTTATTGTAGCGGAACTGGAACTCCGCGACATACAGCGGCAAGTACTTCTTGCTGACCTTGTGGAAGGTGCCGACGACGCCACGCTTAAGGATCGACCAGAACCCTTCAATCGTGTTCGTGTGGATCGAACCGATGACGTACTGCCCCGCACCGTGGCGAATGAACTTGTGCGGGAAGTCCTTGGCGAGGTGCCGGTAGCCGGAATGTTCGTCGGTGGTGAGAAGGCTCACCTTGTCCGAAACAGTCTGGCGAACGAAGCTATCGAACGTGGCGGTATCGGTGTTCTCAATCACGCGGGCGATGACGTTGCCCTTGCGCTTCACGGCTCCGATAACGACGAACTTGTTCGATCCCTGACCGCCAACGCCGTAGCTTTTCTTATCCCAATGGCGGTTCTTGTCCTTGCCGCCGATGAACGTCTCATCGACCTCGACAATGCCGCCAAGTTTCACTTCCGGCTCGACAAGCGCGGTGCGGATTTTGTGGCACATGCTCCATGCGGTTTCGTAAGAACCGAAGCCCATGACGCGCTGGATTTGAAGGGCGCTCATTCCCTTCTTGCTGGTCAGCATCAAATGCACAACGCGGAACCACTGGCGCAGAGGCTTATTCGTGTTCTCGAAAATCGTCCCGGCGATGACCGAGAAACGGTAGCCCTGCGGGGCGCAATTCTGGCACTGCCAATGCCACGGGCGCGACTTCAACTCATAGACCTTGGTGTTGCCGCAGCGTGGGCAGGCGACTTCCTCAGGCCAGCGCCGCGCCTTCAAGTAGCCCTTGCAATCTTCCTCAGTGACGAACATCGCCTCGAACTGCGGGATCGTCATCTGATGAACAGGCTTGGGGCGGCGAGCGGTCATAGGAAACTCCCTTCAATGGAAGGATATTTCCATGCCTGACCGTTACTGTCAAGTCCCTGATAATCGCCCTTGCGGGAGGGTCAAACCGCCGAAGGCGGTTTGGGGAGGGGTAACGGTGCCCGCCTACTCCTCCAGCGCGTCTTCCTCGGCCTCGCCGGGATCGATGCCGAAAGCCTCCAACCCCTCGGCGAGGTAATCCGCCAAGAGCGGCATGCCGAGGAGATAGCGCTCCGTGCGCGTCGTCTTTTCCTCGCGCGCGGTCTGGCGGGCTTCTTCCCAGTCTTCCAGGTCGAACGAGCCGCGGCCGATCCAGGTGAGCGCCACGAGGTCGGTTTCCTCGTCCTCGTTCAGGCCGCGCACGAAGCCGACGATCTCGGCGACGTCCGGGTCGTCGGCGCGGTTTTCGACCAGCTCGACCTCGTCGTCATCGCTCGCCTCGTCGGCCGGGATGACGGGCGAGACCTTCGAGTCGAAGGCGCGGGCCTTGAGGATGAGCCAGCCGACCTTCTCTGGCGCGATCTGCAATTCGGGCATGGGAGAACCTCCAGCGGGATTGGAGACACGTTAACACGGGGAGGGGCGAAAGGTTCGTTCGGGGCGCTGACGCCTTTGTCATCCAGCGGCGCGGCATCTAGCGCAGCGCTGGATGCGTTGGGCCTGCAGCGCCGGACCCCTGCTTCCGCCGGGCGACGGCCCGCGTTAGCCGAGCCGCCGTCGAATGGTAGCGAAAACCGACCGGAACATGGCTTCCGTCAGTACGCCGGTGTTCGTGTTGTAGCGGGAGCAATGGTAGCTGTCGTGCAGGGTCAGGCCGTCGCGCACCTTGTGCACGGCGCCATGGCCGAACGGCGTCGCCGATCTTTTGAGGCCGAGTGCGGAGACGGTGCTGTCATGGGCGATGCGGCCGAGCACCAGGATAGCCTCGAGGTTGGGCATCGCGTCGAGCGTGCCGACGAGGAACCGCCGGCAGGTCGAAATTTCCAGAGGCGTCGGCTTGTTTTGTGGCGGGACGCAGCGCACCGCGTTGACGATCGCGGCGTCCTTCGGCGTCAGGCCGTCCTCCGGATGCGCCGCGTAAGTGCCCGTGGCGAAACCGAAATCCAGCATCGTCTTGTAGAGCAGGTCGCCGGCGTAGTCGCCGGTGAACGGGCGGCCGGTGCGGTTGGCGCCGCGCAGACCCGGCGCCAGGCCGACGATGGCGAGACGCGCGTCCAGCGCCCCGAAGGTTGGCACCGGCGCGTTGTGCCAAGTCGGCTCCTTCGCGCGCCATTCCTCGCGGAAGGCGACGAGGCGCGGACAGAGCGGGCAGTCGCGCCCGGGCTCCGGCGGAGTCACGCGGGACTCAGACGGTGCCTTCGTCCTCGAACTCGTCGTGGAACATCGCCTCGGTCTGGATGCGCTCCGACTGGCGGGCCTGGCGCTCGGCCGGGTCGCGGCCGACGCGGGCCTGCATGGTCGACAGATCGACGAAGTTGTCGGCCTGGCGGCGGAGCTCGTCGGCGATCATCGGCGGCTGGGTGGCGAGGGTGGAGACGACCGTGACCTTGCGGCCCTTGCGCTGCACGGCCTCGACCATCGAGCGGAAGTCGCCATCGCCGGAGAACAGGACGAAATGGTCGACCGCATCGACCATTTCCATGACATCGACCGCCAGCTCGATGTCCATGTTGCCCTTGATCTTGCGGCGGCCGGTGGCGTCGACGAATTCCTTGGTCGGCTTGGTGACCACCGTGTAGCCGTTGTAGTCCAGCCAATCGATCAGCGGGCGGATCGAGGAATACTCCTGATCCTCGGCGAGCGCCGTGTAGTAATAGGCGCGCAGCAGGTAGCCCTTGGACTGGAACTCGGCGAGCAGCCGCTTGTAATCGATGTCGAAGCCCAGCGACTTCGAGGTGGCGTAGAGGTTGGCGCCGTCGATGAAGAGCGCGATCTTCTCGCGCGGGTCGAACAGGCTTTGCTCAAGGCGGTCGCGGGTGGCGGACATGGGACGCAATCCTTTGGAAGACTGGCAAAGGAACTGAAACGGGAAAACTGGGGTCGTTGCTCGGCAGGCGAAAAAGGAAACCTTCGGAATAATTCGTCTCTACCACGTTCGTTTCGCCCTTTCTTGCCGGCGGAGACGAACAAACCGGGATTTCCCCTGCGAATATGGCTGAAAACGGGCGTGGGGACCCGGCGATCGCCCTTGCGTCCTCAGGCGAAGCCGCCTATATCCCGGCCCAATTCCCCACCCGGAGATATTTGCCCATGGCGCGCGTCACCGTCGAAGACTGCGTTGACAAGGTCGAGAACCGTTTCGAGCTGGTGCTGCTTGCCAGCCATCGCGCCCGCATGATCGCGTCGGGCGCGCCGCTGACCATCGACCGCGACAACGACAAGAACCCCGTCATCGCGCTCCGCGAGATCGCCGACCAGACGGTCGCGCCGGAGGACCTGAAGGAAGACCTGATCCACTCGCTGCAGAAGTACGTCGAAGTCGACGAGCCGGAGCCCGAGGTGGTGCCGATGATCGCGTCGGCCAACGGCGAGAAGGCCGCGCCGGTGCCGGACGAGAACGGCGACATCGCCTTCGACCGCATGTCGGAGGAGGAGCTGCTGCGCGGGCTCGAGAGCATGGTTCCGCCGGACAAGACGGAAGAGTTTTAGCAACAAGCGTTCCGGGATACGAAAGGGCGCCTTTGGCGCCCTTTCTGTTTGTAGCGTGGTTCGCAGTTTCGGTGGGGAGGAGAGACACCCCTCCCCAAAACCGCGATGCGGTTTTGGCCCTCCCACAAGGGGAGGGCTCAAGCGGAGTCCAGATCTACCAGCACGACGAACCCTCCCTTGTGGGAGGGTCAAACCGCCAAAGGCGGCTTGGGGAGGGGTGTCTATCCTCCTCCCGACGTTCGCCCTATTTCGGAAACTCGATGCCCATCATCCGGTAGCGCTCCGGGTCGTCGGCCCAGTTTTCGCGCACCTTCACGAACAGGAAGAGATGCACGGTGGTTTCGGCGATCTCGCCGATCTCCTTGCGGGCCGCCATCGATATGGCCTTGATGGTCGAGCCGCCGGCGCCGATCACGATCTTCTTCTGGCTGTCGCGCTCGACGAAAATCGTCTGCTCGACGCGCACCGAGCCGTCCGGCTGCTCGGTCCAGGCTTCAGTCTCCACCGTCGCCTGGTAGGGCAGCTCCTGATGCAGGCGCTCGAACAGCTTTTCGCGCGTGATCTCGGCGGCGAGCTGGCGGAGCGGCACGTCGGAGATTTCGTCTTCCGGGTAGAGCCACGGACCGACGGGCAGGCGGTCGGCGAGGAAGGCGGTGAAGTCTTCGACGCCGTCGCCGGTCAGCGCCGAGATCATGAACGTGCGTTCGAAGGCGAGGATGGCGTTCGCCTGCGCCGCCATTTCCAGCAGCACCTCGCGCTTCACGGCGTCGATCTTGTTGAGCAGCAGGATCTTCGGGTGATGGACCTCGGCAAGCTTGGCGATCATCTCGCGGTTATCGTCGTTCAGGCCCGCCGAGGCGTCGACCAGCAGCGCGACGACGTCGGCATCCTTGGCGCCGCCCCATGCCGTCTCGACCATGGCGCGGTCGAGGCGTCGCTTCGGCTTGAAGATGCCGGGCGTGTCGACGAAGACGATCTGCGTCTGCCGGGCCATGACGATGCCGCGGATGGTCGAGCGCGTCGTCTGCACCTTGTGGCTGACGATGGCGACCTTGGAGCCGACCAGCTTGTTGATCAGCGTCGATTTGCCGGCGTTGGGCGCGCCGATGAGGGCGACGAAGCCGGCGCGGGTGTCGGTGTCGCTCATGGCTTGGGGCTCCAGACGCCTTCGCGGGTGAGCAGCGCGGCGGCCGCCGCCTGCTCCGCCTCGCGCCGCGTCTTGCCGACGCCGCGGGCCGGGGCGAGCGTCTCGACGCGCGCCTCGACGTCGAAGCGCGGGTCGTGGTCGGGGCCGCTTTTGGCGGCGATGGCGTAGCTCGGCACGTCGAGGCCCTGGCCCTGCGCCCATTCCTGGAGCGCGGCCTTGGCGTTGCGGCCGGTGAGGCTGATCGACAGGCGGTCCTGCCAGTGCGTGGCGATGAAGGTGCGCGCCGCTTCCAGGCCGCCGTCCTCGTAGATCGCGGCGATTACGGCTTCGCACGCGTCGCCGAGCACGTTGGTGGTGAGCAGCGAGGCGCGCGGGGCGCGGCCGTTGGCGAAGCGGAGCGCGCTGCCGAGATCGACGGCGAGCGCCACCTCGGCGCAGGTTTCCTTGCGCACCAGATCGGCAAGCCGTCGGGAAAGGTCGCCCTCCGGCGCCTGCGGGTAGGCGGCGAGCAGCATCTCGGCGATGATCAGGCCGAGCACGCGGTCGCCCAAAAATTCCTGGCGCTGGTAGGTGGCGCTGCCGGCGGCGGCTCCCGAATGGGTAAGCGCCGTCAGGATGAAAGCGCGGTTCTGGAAGCGATAGCCGAGGCGCCGCTCAAGCGGCGCGACCGCAGCATCGCCCGGCGTCTTCATAGGATCTTGAAAATGCGATCCCAGCGGACCTTGTCCGGCCACTTCCAGATTTCCCAGACGTGGTTCGTCGGCACCGCTTCGAGCTGGGTGGGGACGTGCTTCTGCTCCTCGTTGAAGGAGAAGAAGATGATGGTCGCCTTGCCTTCCAGATTTTCGAACGGCACGTAGCCGACGCCGTTCGCCTGCGGCGGCACGCGGCTGTCGGTCGAGTTGTCGCGGTTATCGCCCATCATGAAGTAGTTGCCAGCCGGCACCTCGAACACCTTGGTGTCGTCCTCGGCGCCGCCCTCTTCGCGGTCGAGCACGTGGTAGGTGACGCCGTTCGGCAGCGTCTCCTTGTAGCGCTTGGCCTGGACGCCGTCGTCGTCGACGGTGTCGACGTATTCCTTCGGCACGGCGACGTCGTTGATGTAGAGGACGCCGCCCTTCATCTGGATGCGGTCGCCGGGCAGGCCGATGACGCGCTTGATGTAGTCGGTCGATTCATCGCGCGGCAGCTTGAAGACGACGATGTCGCCGCGCGTCGGCTCCTTGCCCCAGATGCGGCCACTGAACAGTGGCGGGCTGAAGGGCAGGGAGAAGCGCGAGTAGCCGTAGGAATATTTCGAGACGAAGAGATAGTCGCCGATGAGCAGCGTGTTCTCCATCGAGCCCGACGGAATATTGAACGGCTGGAAGAGCAGCGTGCGGACGACGAGGGCGAGAACCAGCGCCTGGACGATGACCTTTACGGTTTCGCCGCCGCTGCTGCTTTTGGCCGGTTTCTCGGTGGTCGCGCTCATTCACTGGTCCGTCGTTGCGGCCGTCGCGGTGCCGTGGGGAAAGAAGGGCCGGTAATACCGGCAAGGCGGCGCGGGCGCAACGCCCGCCCGCCCTAGGTTGTGGCCGGGACCGCCTCGATGATCACAAGCGCCTGGGCCAGTGGGAAATCGTCGGTGATCGTAACGTGGATCTCGGGGCGATGGCCGGTCGGAACCAGCGAGGCGAGGCGCTTTGCCGCGCCTCCGGTCAGCGCCATCGTCGGCTTGCCGGAGGGCAGGTTGACGACGCCCATGTCGCGCCAGAAGACACCGCCGCTCATCCCGGTGCCGAGCGCCTTGGAGCAGGCCTCCTTGGCGGCGAAGCGCTTGGCGTAGGAGGCGGCGCGGAGACGCCGGCGTTCCGACTTGCGCACCTCGATGTCGGTGAAGATGCGGTGGGTGAAGCGCTCGCCGTGCTTCTCCAGCACCTTCTCGACGCGGCGGATGTCGATGGTGTCGTTGCCGATGCCGATGATCATGCGGCGACCTCCGCCCGCGCCTCGTCCATCAGGCGGCGCATGGTGCGCACGCTCTCCTCGAGGCCGACGAAGATCGCCTCGCCGATGAGGAAGTGGCCGATGTTCAGTTCCGCGATCTCGGGCAGGCGCGCGATCGGCTTCACGTTGGCGTAGTCGAGGCCGTGGCCGGCGTGAATTTCGAGGCCGAGGCTCCGGCCGTAGGCGGCGGCGTCGGCGATGCGGCGGCGCTCGTGCTCGAAGGCGTCGGGGCCGGAGTGGAAAGATTCGCAGTAGGTGCCGGTGTGTAGTTCGACCACCGGCGCGCGGAGCGATGCGGCGGCGTCGAGCTGGGCGCGGTCGGGCGCGATGAACAGCGAGACGCGAATGCCGGCGTCGCTGAGCGCGGAGACGATGGGCTGCAGGCGATGGCGCTGACCGGCGGCGTCGATGCCGCCCTCGGTGGTGCGCTCCTCGCGCCGCTCGGGCACGATGCAGGCGGCGTGCGGCCGGTAGCGGAGCGCGATCGACAGCATCTCGTCGGTCGCCGCCATCTCGAGGTTCAGGGGCAGGCGGATACCGGCGCGCAGCCGCTCGATGTCGCGGTCGCCGATGTGGCGGCGATCCTCGCGGAGATGCGCGGTGATGCCGTCGGCGCCGGCGGCTTCCGCAATCTTCGCGGCGCGCAGCGGATCGGGGTGATCGCCGCCGCGCGCGTTACGGATGGTCGCGACGTGGTCGATGTTGACGCCGAGGCGCAGCTTGCCCATCGGAATCTCAGACTCCCTCGAGGGTCGGGTGCGCGGCGGCGTGGAGCTTGCGCCGGCGCGCGGCCAGCCGCTCGGCGCGCACGGCGCGGAAGCCGCGCGTGGCGGCGAGCACCATCAGGTAGGCGACGACGCCGGCGGCGAGGCCGATCGGGATCGAGCCGATCAGCATCGGCTTGATGACGGGCCAGATCGCATGCAGCGACTTCTCGGCGAGGTTCGACGGCACGTCGCTGCCGCTGCGGAAGCGCGGGCCGCCGACGAAGATGCGGCCGACGCGGTAGGTCGCCGCCCAGATGAAGGGAATGGTGATCGGGTTGGCGACGGCGGTGCCGAGCGCCGCGGCAACCAGGTTGGCGCCGAGCAACCAGGCGATCAGCAGCGCGATCAGGATATGGAAGCCGAGGAACGGCGTGAACGCGATCGCGACGCCGACGGCGACGCCCAGCGCCACCGCGTGCGGCGAGCCGGTGAGGCGCATGACGCGCTTCTGGAAATATTGCGCCGAGCGCGAGAAGCTGACGCGCGGCCATAGCGCCGTGCGCAGGCGGTCGATCGGATGTTCTTCGGTGCGGCGGCGGAACAGCATCTGGTTACGCCAATCCCCGGCTGCCCGGTTTCACGGCCGGAATTTTCGCCATCTCCGGCGGGATGTCGGCGACGGCGTAGGCGGGCACCTTGTAGCGCGCGAGCGACACCAGCGGGACGCCGAGGTCGGCCTCGCCGCCGGAGCGGTCGATGAGGCAGGCGCAGGCGACCACGGTGCAGCCCAGCGCCTCGACGGCGGCGATGGTCTCGCGGCCGGAGAGGCCGGTGGTGACGATGTCCTCGACGATCAGCACGCGGGCGCCTTTCGGCACCTCGAAACGGCGGAGGCGGAAGACGCCTTCCTCGCGCTCGACCCAGACGGCGGGGATGCCAAGCTGCCGCGCCGTCTCGTAGCCGGGGACGATGCCGCCGATGGCGGGCGAGACGATCAGGTCGACGTCGCCGTGGCCCTCGTCGTCGATCTTGTGGGCGAGCGCGTGGCAGAGCTGCTCGGTCAGCTCGGGATACATGAAGACGCGCGCCTTCTGGATGAAGACGGGGCTGTGCAGGCCGGACGAGAGAATGAAATGACCTTCGAGGATGGCGCCGGCCTGGCGGAAGACGCCGATCACCTCGTCCTCGCTCATCACGCCGCTCATTCGCTGACCCTCGTCACGCTCGATACCACGGGCCGCGCCTTGAGCTGCGCAATCAGCCGGTTGAGATGCTTCACGTCGAAGACTTCCACGTCGATCAGGATCACCGAGAAATCCGGCGCCGAGGTCAACGTCTTGATGCTCGAGATGTTCGCCTCGTTGTCGGCGATGACTTGCGCCACCTGGGCCAGGCTGCCGGGCTCGTTGATCTCGGTCACCTGGATGCGGGCGGGGAAGCGCACCGGCGTGCTCTCGTCGACGTCCCAGCGCACATCCAGCCAGCGCTCGGGCTCGTCGTCGAATTCCTTCAGCGCGGCCGACTCGATCGGGAAGATGGTGACGCCTTCGCCGGGCATCAGGATGCCGACGATGCGCTCGCCGGGCACGGCGCCGCTTTCGGCGAAGCGCACGACGCTCTCGCCGTTCAGGCCGCGGATCGGGATCGCCGACGCGGCGCCGGGCTTGGCCGGACCGACGGCGGCCGGCTTGCGCGACAGGCCGGGCACGCGGAACTTCATGCCCGAGCCGCGCTTCAGGCCGAACCAGCCTTCCTCGCTCTTCGGCTTGGCGCGCGCCTGCGCTTCCTTGTGGTCGGGGTAGACGGCGCGCAGCACGTTCAGCGACGGGATCTCGCCGCGGCCGACGGCGGCGAAGGCATCCTCGGTGTTCGACTGGGCCAGGCGCGGCAGGGCCTTGGCGATCAGCTCTTCGCTGAAGGCACGGCCGGCGCGGGCGAAGGCGCGCTCCAGTATCTGCTTGCCGAGGCCGGCGTACTGCTTGCGCACGACACTGCGGGTGGCGCGGCGGATGGCGGAACGGGCCTTGCCGGTGACGACCATCGACTCCCAGGCGGGCGGCGGCACCTGCGCCTTGGACGTGACGATCTCGACCTCGTCGCCGTTGTGCAGCTCGGTCATCAGCGGCAGGTTGCGGCCGTTGACCTTGGCGCCGACGCAGGTGTCGCCGATGTCGGTGTGGACGGCATAGGCGAAGTCGATCGGCGTGGCGCCGCGCGGCAGCGCGATCAGCCGGCCCTTCGGCGTGAAGCAGAACACCTGATCCTGGAACAGCTCGAGCTTGGTGTGCTCGAGGAATTCTTCCGGCGTGTCGCCCGCGGCCAGCGTCTCGACGGTGCGGCGCAGCCATTCGTAGGCGCGGATCTCGTCGTTGAAGCCGGGCAGCGCCGGCTTGCTGGCGTCGTGCTTGCCATTGCCGCTGCCGTTTCCGTTCGGCTTGGGCGTCACGCCGTCCTTGTAGAGGGCGTGCGTGGCGATGCCGTATTCGGCGACGCGGTGCATGTCGGCGGTGCGGATCTGCAGCTCGACGCGCTGGCGGCCGGGACCGACGACGGTGGTGTGGATCGAGCGGTAGTCGTTCTGCTTCGGCGTCGAGATGTAGTCCTTGAAGCGGCCGGGGACGGCCGGCCACGTCGTGTGGACGACGCCGACGGCGGCATAGCATTTCTCCAGGCCGCCGACGATGACGCGGAAGCCGATGATGTCGGAGAGCTGCTCGAAGCTCACGGCCTTCCGCTCCATCTTGCGGAAGATCGAGTAGGGCCGCTTCTCGCGCCCCTTGACCTCGGCGAAGATGCCGGCGAGGCCGAGCTTGTCGGTCAGCTCCTCCTCGATGTGGGCGATCAGTTTCTGGTTGCGGTCGCGCAGATCGGTGAGCCGGCGCACGATCGTGGCATGCGCCTCCGGGTTCACATGCCGGAAGGCCAGCTCCTCGAGCTCCTCGCGCATGTCGTGCATGCCCATGCGGCCGGCGAGCGGCGCATAGATGTCGAGCGTCTCCTCGGCGATGCGGCTGCGGGCTTCCTCCGGCATGTGCTGAAGCGTGCGCATGTTGTGCAGGCGGTCGGCGAGCTTGACGAGCAGCACGCGGATGTCCGCGGAGATCGCCAGCAGCAGCTTGCGCAGGTTCTCCGCCTGCGCCGCTTTCTTCGACACGAGGTCGAGCTTCTTGATCTTGGTGAGGCCCTCAACCAGGCGGCCGATGTCCTCGCCGAACATCTGGTCGATCTCGGCCCGCGTCGCGTCGGTATCCTCGATGGTGTCGTGGAGAAGGGCGACGGCGATCGTGGAATCGTCGAGCTTCAGGTCGGTGAGGATGCCGGCGACTTCGAGCGGATGGGAGAAATAGGGGTCGCCGTTGGCGCGCTGCTGCGCACCATGCTTCTGCATGGCGTAGATGTAAGCCTTGTTCAGCAGGTTTTCGTCCGCGCCGGGGTTATAGCGCGTGACCCGCTCAACGAGTTCGTACTGGCGCATCATATCGGCGCACCACGGGGAAGGCGCCCGCCGGGGGAAGGCGCGGGCCGCACCATAGCAGATATAGTGTGCCTAGGGTTTACGGACGATGGCTGAACGTCGCGGAAAATCGGCTCAAACCGCGGTAAATCCGTTATCGACGAACAGATGCGTGCCCGTGATGAAGGCGGCCTCGTCGCTGAGCAGGAAAACCACCGCCCCGGCGACGTCCTCCGGTTTGCCCATCCGGCCCTGCTGCATGGCGATGGTGGCGTCCGACACGTCGATGCCGTAACGGGTAAGGCCGGCGACTTCCCGCTTGCCGTGCGGGGTGTCGATGAAGCCCGGACAGACGGCGTTGCAGCGGACGCCCTTGTCGCGGAACTCGACCGCGATGGCGCGGGCGAACATGTGGCAGGCGCCCTTGGTCGTGTCGTACAGGACCTCGGTCGCGGTAGCGGCGACGGCCGAGATCGACGAGGTGCAGACGATGGCGCCGCCGCCGGCGCCGATCATCGCGGGCAGCACGGCCTTGGTCACCAGAAACATCGAGCGGACGTTGATGGCGTGGAGGCTTTCCCATTCCTCCAGCGTCGTTTCCAGGAACGGCTTGATGACGATGGAGCCGGCGTGATTGAACAGCGCCGTCACCGGCCCGAGCTGGCGGACCACCTCGGCAACCGCGCGGTTCACGGCGCCTTCGTCCGTGACGTCGGCTTCGACAAAGATCGCCTCGGCGCCGGCCGCTCGAATCGCGGCGGCGGTCTCGTTGCCGCCGGCGACGTTGCGGTCGACGATCGCGACCCTGGCGCCTTCCGCCGCGATTGCCTTTGCCGCCGCGCCGCCTATGCCCGTGGCGCCGCCCGAAACCAGCGCCACCTTGCCCTTCAGCCGCCCCGCCATATCTCGCGTCTCCCTATCCGAAGCCGGCGAAATCATATGCGATCCGGACGCTCTGGGGTGTAGATTCCGACCATGCAATGGACCGACGAAGGCGTCATCATCGGCACGCGGCGCCACGGCGAGACCAGCCTGATCGTGGAGCTGATGACGGCCGCCCATGGCCGGCACCTGGGGCTTGTCCGCGGCGGCCGATCGCGGCGGCTGCAACCGACGCTCCAGCCCGGAAACTCGGTCAACGCGACCTGGCGGGCGCGGCTCGACGGCCATCTCGGCCACTATACGCTTGAGGGAACCACGGAACGGGCCGCCCGGCTGATCGAGGGCGCCACCGGGCTCTATGGCATCCAGACGATAGCGGCGCTGTTGCGGCTGCTGCCCGAGCGCGACGCGCATCCCAACCTCTACGACGGGCTGGTCGCGATCCTCGACTTCCTCGACGATCCGCTGATCGCCGGCGGGCTGATCGTCCGCTTCGAGATGAAGCTGCTCGAGGATCTGGGCTTCGGCCTCGACCTCTCTGAGTGCGCGGCGACCGGCGGCAACGACGACCTCGCCTATGTCTCGCCACGGACGGGGAGGGCGGTCAGCCGCTCGGCCGGTGAGCCCTATCACGACCGCCTGCTGCGCCTGCCGCCGTTCCTGCTCGAGGTGCCGTCGGAGGCGCGGCCGGACGCCGAGGCGGTGACCGCGGCGTTCCATCTCACGGGATATTTCCTGGCGCGGCATGTCTACGAGCCGCGCGGGCTGGAGCCACCGGAGGCGCGGGCGGCGTTCCTCGGGCTGGTGGCGCGGCAGCGGGACGCGGCGGAGTAGGCCGAGCGCTCTGCTCGCCCTGCAACCTCCCCTCCACTGTCATCCTTCGGCGGCGCGCGGCGCCGACCGGAGGCTTCGGCAAAGTGATTGTTGCGGCTGGTCCTCCGGTCGAGGCCTCCGGCCTCGCCGAAGGATGACAGCGGAGGGGATGCGGCGCGGGAAGCTGGTTCGAGCGAGGCCGCGCCTTGAATCCCAAGGCCCTGCGGGCTACTGCCAGCCATGGCCAAACACCTGATTCCCGGCGGCGAGATCGAGGCTGTCGATCTCCGCGAGGCGCTGGAAGAGCGCTACCTCGCCTATGCGCTGTCGACCATCATGCACCGGGCACTGCCCGACGTGCGCGACGGGCTGAAGCCGGTGCATCGCCGGCTGCTGTTCGCGATGCGCCAGTTGAAGCTCGATCCCGGTTCCGGCTTCAAGAAATCAGCGCGCGTCGTTGGCGACGTCATCGGCAAGTATCATCCGCACGGCGACCAGGCGGTGTACGACGCGATGGTGCGCCTCGCGCAGGAGTTCGCGGTCCGCTACCCGCTGATCGACGGGCAGGGCAACTTCGGCAACATCGACGGCGATAACCCGGCCGCCATGCGCTACACCGAGGCGCGCATGACCGAGGTGGCGCGGCTGCTGCTCGACGGCATCGACGAGGATGCCGTCGACTTCCGCGATACCTACGACGGCACCGAGCGCGAGCCGGTAGTGCTGCCAGGCGCCTTTCCCAATCTCCTCGCCAACGGCTCCGCCGGCATCGCCGTCGGCATGGCGACCAACATCCCGCCGCACAACGCCGCCGAGCTCTGCGATGCGGCGCTGCATCTGATCAAGACGCCGAAGGCGCGCATCGAGACGCTGGTCGATCTCATCCCCGGGCCGGACCTGCCGACCGGCGGCATCATCGTCGAGCCGCGGGCGAATATTATTGAGGCGTACCGGACGGGCCGCGGCTCATTCCGTGTGCGCGCCCGCTGGAGCCAGGAGGATCAGGGGCGCGGTACGTGGGCGGTCGTCATCACCGAGATTCCGTACCAGGTGCAGAAGGCGCGGCTGATCGAGAAGGCGGCCGAGCTGATGGAGGCGAAGAAGCTGCCGCTGGTCGCCGACATCCGCGACGAGTCGGCAGAGGACATCCGCATCGTCATCGAGCCGAAAAGCCGGACCGTCGATCCGGCGCTGATGATGGAGTCGCTGTTCCGCCTCACCGATCTGGAATCGCGCATCCCGCTCAACCTCAACGTCCTGTCGCACGGCGTCGTGCCGAAGGTGATGAGTCTCGGCGAGGTGCTGAACGAGTGGCTCGGCCACCGGCGCGATGTGCTCATCCGGCGCACGAATTTCCGGCTGGAGCAGATCCGGCATCGCCTCGAGGTGCTGGAAGGCTACCTCATCGCCTATCTCAACCTCGACGAGGTGATCCGCATCATCCGCACCGAGGACGAGCCGAAGCCTGCGCTCATCAAGCGATTCAAGCTGACGGACGTGCAGGCCGAGGCGATCCTCAACATGCGCCTCAGGTCGCTCAGGAAGCTCGAGGAATTCGAGATACGCGGCGAGCACGACACGCTGTCGAAGGAGCAGAAGTCGCTCAACGCGCTGATGAAATCGGAAGACAAGCAGTGGGACGCGGTCGCCGATCAGATCAGGGAAGTGCGGAAGGCGTTCGGCCCGAACACGCCGCTCGGCAAGCGCCGCACGACCTTCGGTGACGCGCCGGAGCATGACGACGAGGAGATCCAGACCGCGATGGTCGAGCGCGAGCCGATCACCGTCGTCGTCTCCGACAAGGGCTGGATACGCGCGATGAAGGGCCACGGCATCGACCGCGCGACCCTCACTTTCAAGACCGACGACAGCCTCAAGGCGGCGCTGGAAGCGGAGACCACCGACAAGATCGTCGTCGCCTCGACCGGCGGCCGCTTCTATACGCTCGCCGCCGACAAGCTGCCCGGCGGGCGCGGCCACGGCGAGCCGATCAAGCTGATGGTCGACATGGAAGCCGCCGACGATGTCGTCGCGGTTTTCGTGCACGACCCGGCGCGCAAGCTGCTGGTCGTCTCGACCGACGGGCGCGGCTTCATCGTGCCCGAGGCCGAGGTGATCGGCACGACGCGCAAGGGCAAGCAGGTGATGTCGGTGTCGGCGCCGGACGAGATGCGCATCGCGGTGCCTGCTGCCGGCGACACGGTCGCCATGCTGGGCGACAACCGCAAGCTCATCATCTTCCCGCTCGATCAGGTGCCGGAGATGACGCGCGGCAAGGGCGTGCGCCTGCAGAAGTACAAGGACGGCGGCGCCGCCGACGCGCGCGTCTTCAACAAGAGCGACGGCCTGACGTGGCAGGACTCCTCCGGCCGCGAATTCAACCGGCCGATGTCGGAACTGAAGGATTGGGTCGGTACCCGGGCGCAGGCCGGCCGCCTGCCGCCACAGGGCTTCCCGCGCCACGGCAAGTTCGGCCGCTAGCCGTGCTGGCGAATGCCGAGACCAAGTGGGCGGTGCTGAAGGCATTCAACGCGCTGATCGACCACATCGCCAACGGGCGTCTCAACGAAACGATGGCGTGCTTCAGCGACCACGCCGACGTGGCGTTCTTCGGATCGGAAGTCGGCGAAACGGCGATCGGGCCGGAGGCGGTTCGCACTCAATTCACGGCCATCTACGCGCAGCCGTTCCGCGTCCTGTTCGATCTGCAGCCCGGCAAGGTATCGACCCAGAGCAACGTCGCCTGGCTGACGGCCGACGGCACCTACCGCCTGTCCACGGACGGGGAGCGCCAACCCTACCGGCTGACCGCGCTCATGGTGCGCAAGGAGCACCACTGGTTGTGGCAGGTCTTTTCGGGCTCCGAGCCGCGCTGAGTTATCCACAGCGCCGCTCGATACAGCTCGAATCGGATTCATTCGTCCGTTGCGAATCGGCAACACCGCCGAAATGGCAGTTGAACCAGATAGATACGTCCACTGTCGCAGGGTCGTGTGCGCTCTCGGAGCCATGGACTCCTGATTGTATCCACAAGCCGCTTGCTAGTTAATCAACAGTTAATCAACAGTTGCACCCGAGGCAGGCCACGTAGTGTTGCGTTGTGTAGGGGGCGTTTGTGTCATCCCATGGTTTTGCGCGTGGCCGCTCGGCTGCGAATACGTCAGCCGTCGTCTTTTCCGCCCCGCGCATCAGTCGCGCTGCGCTGCTGGCCAGCGTCGCGACGGTGGCGCTCTTCTCCACGGGCGCATACGCCGCGGGCCTTAATATCGGGGCAGGCGATATCCACAATGTGCCGCCCGCAGGCGAGACCTACGACTTCCTGAACATCGCGCCCACCGGCGTCCTGAATCTCGGCACCGTCAACGGCACCACGTTCATTTCGAATGACAACGGGGTCGACACGACGTGGGCGGGAACAGTCCACGGCGTGAACGGCGCAACGTCAATGCTGCCGACGAACTACCTGCTCAAGACCGGCAATGGAACGGTGACATTTGCCGGGCTGACGGCCGACGGCGGCGAAGTTCATATCAACGGCGGCACGGCGAAACAAACCACCGCAACAAACAGCATTCGCTACCTGTCGGTTGGCGGCGACGGTGGCAGCGGGACCTTCAACATCTCCGGCGGCGTACTCAACATCGTCGGCAGCGGCCTTCCGTCGCCCGCCTTGCAGGTCGGCGACTTCGGCGGCACGGGCGTGGTCAACCAGACGGGCGGGGCCGTCGTATTCGGGGTCGGCTCGTCCTTCAACATCGGCAACCAGGGCGGCAAAGGCACCTACACTATCAGCAGCGGCTCGATCGAGTTTCAGGGCGGCTTCATGACCCTCGGGCGGTCCAACGGAAACAGGCCGACCGCCAGCCAGGGTGTCCTCAATATCAGCGGCGACGCGCTGATCGACCTGCATGGCACGCAGGCCGGCGCCCTCATCATCGGCAACCGCGAAGCTACCGGCACCAACAGCACGACGGGGAAAATCGTTCAGACCGGCGGCACGCTGCGGATTCGCGATAACTCGACGCTGTATCTTTCCGGTCGCGCCAGCGCCAGCGAGTACGACCTCCTGGGCGGCACGCTCGAAATCGGCGGCAACGCGCTGCAGCCCATCTACAGCTCGTCTCTGTCCTCGGGAGGCGTCGCCGGCACGTATCTGTTCAAGCTTGGCGGTGGCACCGTGCGTGTCATCGGGACCGATCTCACCACCGTCGTCAACGCGACGCTGGTCGGCGGCACGACCTCGACCATCGACACCAACGGCCTAAATGCTACCTGGAACGGCCAGTTTCTCACCGACGGCGTCGGCATGGGCAACCTCACCAAGGCGGGCGCCGGCAAGCTCACGCTGAGCGCCGCGAACACCTACACGGGCGCCACCAACATCGCGGGCGGCACACTCGCGCTCGTGGCCGCCGGCGCCATCAACACGTCGTCCGGCGTGGCTCTTTCCAACGCCGGCATCTTCGACATAACCGGGATCACCGGCATCTCGACGACCATCAAGGACCTCAGCGGCGCCGCCGGAACATCGGTGAACATTGGAGTCAAGGGTCTCACGTTCGGCACCGACACGGCGCTCACGACGTTTAACGGCAATTTCGTTGGCACGTCGGGCACGCTGTTCAAGAAGGGGTACGGAACGTTCGTCTTCGGCGGCACGTCGAACGCAACCGGAAACGTCACGATCAACCAGGGCACCTTCGTCACCACGCATTCTGACGCCTTCACGCAGAGCCCGAACGTGGCGATAAACGGCTCGCCGACGGAAGGCGCGACGTGGGATCTCGCCGGCGCTGGCCATCAGACGATCGGCGGGCTCGCCATCGCCAGCGGCGACAAAACACACGTCGTGATGACGTTGGGCAACGGGCACGACTTTATCCAGGCGTCGGGCATCCTGTCCCTCGACGGATACCTCGACATCCGCGGCGGTGACGGCAATTTCACGCCGACGACCACGGGTGTGAAGATCGTGTCGTCGACGAGCGGGCGCAACGGCGGCTTCGATTACTGGTCGGACGACCTGCAATTCCTGGATGCCGTTGTCTTCAACTCGGGCGCTGCCGATGTCTCCGTCAGGTTCGTGCTGAGCGGCACGACTTTCGCGAGCGCGGGCGTGACGCCGAACCAGAAGGCGCTGGGCACTGCGATCTATCCGCTCGGAATCGGCAACCCGGTATTCAACGCGGTCGCCACGCGCAGCGGCGACGCGGCGCTCGCCGTGCTCGATGCGCTCTCCGGCGACTTCCACGCGACCACCAAGGATCTGCTCGGCGTCGACGCAACCTTCCTTGCCGGCGCGCTCGGCGAGCGGCTCAACGGACTGAATGCGCCGAATGGCGGCGGCGGCGCCGAATTTGCGTCGTCGGGCGATGGCGTGTGGGGGCAGGCCTATGGCCACGGCATCTCGCTGGCCGACGCGTCGGGCAACGCCGGCGACGTCGCCGGCTCGCACTACGGGCTGCTCGGTGGCTATGAAGGCGGGTCGGGCAACTGGGCGGGCGGTTTCGGCGGCGGCTTCAGCGGCGCCTCGGTGGCCTCGGCAAGCCGCGGCGCGACCGGCACGATCAGCAGCCTCGACCTCATCGCCTACGCCGGCGGCGACGTGGGCAACAACGTCGACATCCGCGCGGGCGGCACGTATTCGCTGAACGCGATCTCGACGGCACGCACGGTGCTCGGTCAGACGTCGGTCGCCAGCTACAACGCCCGCACTGCGCAGGTGTTCGGCGAGGTCGGTGCGGACCTCGGGATGCTCCAGCCCTTCGCCGGAGCCAACTACATCAACGTCAGCACCGATGGCTTCACCGAGACTGGCGGCATCGGACCGCTGTCGGTGGCGGCGAGCACGCAGAACCTCACGTTCACCACGCTGGGGCTTCGCGTGGCGGGCGATGTCGGCACCGGAGCCACCTTCCGCGGCATGGCCGGCTGGCGGCACACCTTCGGCGACATCACGCCGCTCTCCAGCATGACTATCCAGGGCCAGAGCTACACCGTGGCCGGCGTGCCGGTCGCCGTGGATGCCTTTGTCGCCGAGGCCGGGGTCGAGTTGCCCGTGGGCACCAACTTCACGCTCAGCACCACATACGCCGGACAGATCGGCGCCAATTCGCAGGACCACGGCGGCCGGGTCACGGCGACGGTGAAATTCTAAGCCGCAGACGCGCCAGCGCTGCGACCGTTGTTGCGGGGGGGCGGCCTCAGCGCCGGCCGCTTTGCTTTTGCGGCCGGCTATCGCCATATCCCGCCGCATGCCTAGTCTGTTTTCCGAACGCATTTACGGCGTCCCGTGGGTTGCCCTTGCGGCGTCGGCGGCGGTCATCGCTATCGTCTATGCCGTGCTGCCCGCCGCAGCGAGCGCCGAAGGGCTGCGCTGGTTCGTGCTGCGCTGGTTCCACACCATTGCGTGGGCGTTCTTCGCGCTGGCCGCGCTGGCGCGGTCGAAGGTGGCGGGAACGCCGATAGAGTTTGCCGCGCCGCTCGCGGCGACCGGCGGGCTGGTCTACGTCGCGTTCATGCTGACGACGATCGCCGGCGACGGCTAGGCATCGACGCGGACCCAGCCGCGCGCCATCAGGTGTTCCTGCGGCCTGAAGCGGCGCTTGTAGCTCATCTTGCGCGAGCCATCGACCCAGTAGCCGAGATAGACGTAGGGCAGCCCCATCTTCCGCGCGCGCTGGATGTGGTCGAGGATCATGTAGGTGCCGAGGCTGCGGTCGGCGTATTCCGGATCGAAGAACGAGTAGACCATCGACAGGCCGTCGGCGAGGACGTCGGTGAGTGCCGTCGCGATGAGCGGGCCTTCGCCGCGGCCGGTGATGCCGCTATCTATGCCGCGGAAGCGATACTCCACCACCAGCGTATCGACGTGGCTGTCGCCGACCATCATGGCGTAGTCGAGCACCGTCATGTCGGCCATGCCGCCTTCGGCGTGGCGGGCGTCGAGATAGGCGCGGAAGAGGGAGTACTGGTCGGAGCTCGGGCTGGCCGTCGTCTCGGCGCCGATGACGTCGCGGTTCTTTTTAAGGACGCGGCGGAAGCTTTGCGTCGTGTCGAACGAGTCGACCGCGGTCCTGACCGAAATGCAGGCGCGGCAGCCTTCGCAGGCCGGGCGATAGGCGATGTTCTGGCTGCGGCGGAAGCCGCCCTGGGTCAGTATATCGTTCAGCGCCGCGGCGCGGTCGCCGACCAGATGGGTAAACACCTTCCGCTCGGCGCGGCCCGGCAGGTAGGGGCAGGGAGCCGGCGCGGTCAGATAGAATTGCGGAGTCTCGGTGGTGTGCTGGGTCATGCGGTCGGCGGAAGCTTCAGTCGCGCCAGCATAGTACCAAGGGGCGGCAGGCGAAAAGGCAAGGGGGCGCTCAGCCTTCGCGGCGCCGCAGCGGGCCGGAATTCAGCGCCACGACGCCGAGCAGGAGGTCGTGCAGGAGCTGGCGGCGGGCCGTGAACAGGCCGACCAGCAGAATCAGCGGCGTCAGCACCGAAACCGAAATCCAGAAGATCAGCGCGTGCAGGATGGCGAGCAGGGGGAACATCTTCTGCCCGCTCCAGGTGCGGAACTCGATGCCGGCGATGTGCATGCCGACGGTGGCCGAGCCGCCGCCGCCGAGAGTCAGCGCGACGTAACCCAGCGCGACGATGGCAAAGAGCGGCGAGAACAGCAGCCAGCCGATGCCGAGCGTCACCAGCCCGAAGATGCCGACGACCAGCGCGGCCGGCACCATCAGCGCGACGATCAGCACCGCGTCGATGACGAAGGCGACGATGCGCTTCGACAGGATGCCGTCGAACAGGTCGGCGTCGCGCGTCGCGTCGTAGATGAAGCGGTCGGCGCTGCGGGGGGCGCTGTCGGTCATCGTTTCCGTGGTCCTTTGTCGCGGTTCCGCAGACAATGGTGATTCTGCTGCGCCGCCGCAAGACTGTGACGCAGTTAAGGAAAAGGACGAAGCGCATGGCACGCGCGGCGCAGTTCGGGCTAGTATGCCGCCGGGGTCGGGGCCGACCTTCGGATGCGGCGTCGGAAGTCGAAGCGACGCAATGGTGACCTTCGGTATTTTTCTCGTCGTGATCGCGGCGCTCGCCGGGCTTGCCCTAGCGTACGCGCGCTTTCCGCGCGCCGGGCGGATCGCGGCCCGCATCGCGGGCGTGCTCGCCTGGCCGCTGCTGGCGCTATGCCGCATCGCCTCGACGGTGCTCGATTTCATTCTGCGGCCGGCCGGCGCGCGCCGGCGCATTCCCGCCTGGCGCTATGCGCTGTGGGTGGTTGTCGGCTTGCTGCCGATGGCGGCATTCTTCGCGCTCGTTCTCTGGCCGGTGGCGTTGCCGGGGGTTTCCGATCCGGGCTGGCTGCTGATTGCCGGCGGGCTGTTCCATGTGTTCGCGGTCGCTGCCGCCTACGTCATCGTGCACGACGACTTCGATGTGATGGATGGCGTCGTCGATGCCAGCGGCCGGCGCATCGGCGGGGCGCGCAATGCGACGCGGACGGCGGCCATCGCTATTTCGATCGCGCTGGTCGCGGCGTATGCCGTCGCGATCGCGTACTGGCTTGCCAAGGTCGAGAGTGTGCCGCTCACCGCGGCGCGGCCGGAGACCGGCTTCGCCGGCCTCGACTATGTCCTGATCGGCCTGCGCGCTCTGCCGACCGATCTGCTGCTCGGGCTCATCGACCGGATCACGGGCGACAATACCGGCGTCGTGTTCGGCGATACGTTCGTCGCGCAGGCGTATTACTTCATCGTCAAGAGCATCGGCTCGGTGCTGCTGGTCGGCGTGGTCACGATCCTGATCCAGGAGGCGTGGCAGCTCCGCCGCATCGTCACCGAGATCGGCGAGAGCGACACGCGCCACGACTACCTGATCCAGCGCGCCATCCTGGCGCCGCCGGTGATCAAGAGCGGCATCCTGCGCGCCGCGGTGACGCCGCAGGCGGTGGAGAAGCAGAAGCGGCTGATCGTGGCGGCGAAGGAGATCGGCATCTTCACGCTGCCGCAGACCTTCTGCCACTACGTCGAGAGTTTCGATTCCGAGGTGCAGGTGTTCGGCCTCGACCAGTGCCTCGAGATGTTCCGCCATCGCGCCCGCGATTTCGAGGGCGAACAGAGTGAGAGGACGCTGGTCAAGGCCGCGCATGTTCTGCGCCGCGGCAAGCTCGGCGTCGAGCCGACGAAGAAGCTGCTGCGGCTGATGACGGCGATCGTGGTCCTGAAGCGCGGCGCCTTCGTCATTTCGAGCCAGCTCCGCGGCATGATGGAGGCGACCGTCCGCAGCGAGCTCGACAAGCCGCGTGCGCAGGAAGATCCGGCGCTCCGTGGCTTCTACCGCGATCTGCGTTCGGCGCTCGACGGCATCGCGACCGGGACGCGGCCGATCACCTCGGCGCTGCCGGAGAAGCGCGAGGAGGCGCCGAAGCCGGGGCCTGCTCCGGTGCGGAAGCTGCCGGCGCCGGCGCGTCCGGTCGTGGCGAACCTGCCGGCGGTGCGCGCCGAGGACGAAATCGTCACGCCGCTCCCGGAGGCGGAGGATCCAGACGTTCCACCCGAAAGCCCAGCGCCGACAGTGCATTGACGATCTCGGCGGCGTGGGCGCCGCCGTGCGTCTCCATCGTCACCTCGACGACGGCGCCCTTCGGCGGCACGTCGAGCATCGTGCGGCGGTGTGAGACGTCGAGGATGTTGCCGCCGTTCGCGCCGATGGTGCGTGCGATCTCGGCGAGTACGCCTGGGCGGTCGCTGATGAAGACGCGGATCGCGACGACGCGCTCCTCGCGTGCCAATTCGCGCACCATGATCGAGGCGGCGAGCCGCGGGTCGATGTTGCCGCCGGCGAGCACCAGCCCGACCTTGCGGCCACGATAGCGGGCGGGATCGTGGAGCACGGCGGCGAGGCCCGCAGCGCCGGCGCCTTCTGCCATCGTCTTCTGCAGCATCAGGTACTCGGCGACGGCGCGCTCGATGGCGCCCTCCGGGACCAGCACCATGTCATCGACGTATTGCTTCACGATCGGCAGCGTCAGCGTGCCGACGTTCTTTACCGCGATGCCCTCGGCGAGCGTCTCGCCGCCGATCTTCGCCTTTTCGCCGCGGAGCGCCGCCCACATCGACGGGCAGAGCTCGGTCTCGACGCCGATCATCTCGACCTTCGGCTGCAGCGCCTTTACGGCGATGGCGATGCCCGAGATTAACCCGCCGCCGCCGACGGGCACGATCAGCGCGTCGAGGTCGGGCGCGTCGGCGATGACCTCGAGGCCGATCGTGCCCTGGCCGCGGATCACCTGCGGGTCGTCATAGGGGTGCACCAGCACGGGACCGCCCTCGGCCATGATGCCGCGCACCGTCGTCTCGCAGTCGGCCAGTGTCTCGCCTTCGAGGATCACCCGGGCGCCGAAACTCCGCGTCGCGGCGATCTTCACGAACGGCGTCGGCCGCGGCATCACGATGGTCGCCGGGATGCCCATGCGGCCGGCGTGGTAGGCGACGGCCTGGGCATGGTTGCCGGCCGACATGGCGATGACGCCGCGCGCCTTCTCCTCCTCCGTCAGCGACAGCAGCTTGACCAGCGCGCCGCGCTCCTTGAACGACGACGTCGCCTGGAGGTTTTCGTATTTGACCCAGATGTCGGCGCCGGTCAGCCGCGACAGGCGCGGGGCGGGCAGGAAGGGCGTGCGCACGACATGGCCGGCGATCAGGGTCGCGGCGGACTGGATGTCGGCGAGGGTGGGAGTGGTCACGGGCGCAGGATACGGCAGGTTTGTGGGTTAGGGGAGAGGCCGAGTGTGTTGGGACACACCCCTCCCCAAAACCGCTTTCGCGGTTTTGGCCCTCCCGCAAGGGGAGGGCTCAAGTGGAGTTTGTTGGAGCATGGCGTCTCAACGGGTTGAGCGGGAGGGTCAAATCGCCATGGGCGATTTGGGGAAGGGTGTCTCTCCTCCGCTCATCGGCGGAACTCGGTTGGCCGGAAACTTGCTCCGCGAGACTCAAATTAAGGTGGAGATGGAGGTGGCCGTTTTGATCGCATGGGTGGAGGCCCTGCTCGTCGCCGCGCCGGGCGCGTGGATAGCGATCGGCGCGTTCGAGAATATTCGCGTGCCGAAGGCGAACCGCGACATGGTCGTCGATGTCCTCGCGATGACGAGCATGAAGGCGCAGTTTCCCGACTACTACGCCATCGTCAGTGCCAACCGGATCGAATCGCGGCGGCTGCAGCGCATCGCCTTTGGCGCGATCGTCGTGACGGAAAGCGTTGTCGCGGTCGCGATGCTGTTCGGCGCGCTGGGGCTGGCGGGCGCCGGGATCGGCCTATGGAATGCGGTCGTCCCGCACGGCATCGCTGTCGCCGGCACGCTCGGCTTCACGATGGTGTGGTCGGGTTTTCTCGTGGGCGGGCAGTGGGTCCATTACTGGATCGTCCATCAGGATGCCCAGCACACGCATTTCATGCTGGTCCTCTGGGGCCTGGCGACGCTTGCCCTTTTATTGCTGCTTTAGCGGCGCCTAGCCCTTCTTCAGCATCTCCGCGACGAACGGCGCGAAATACGTCAGCACGCCATCGGCGCCGGCGCGCTTGAACGCGATCAGCGATTCCAGCATCGCGCGGTCGCCGTCGATCCAGCCGCGCTCCGCCGCGCCCTTGATCATCGCGTACTCGCCGGACACCTGATAGGCGAACGTCGGCATGGCGAACGCCTCCTTCACGCGCCAGAGGACGTCGAGATACGGCATGCCCGGCTTGACCATGATCATGTCGGCGCCCTCGGCGATGTCGAGTTCGACTTCGCGGAGCGCCTCGTCGCCGTTCGCCGGGTCCATCTGGTAGGTGCGCTTGTCGCCCTTCAGCGTCTTCGACGAGCCGACCGCATCGCGGAAGGGGCCGTAGAAGGCGGAGGCGTACTTCGCGGCGTAGGACATGATCTGCACGCGGTCGAAACCGTTGTCGTCGAGCGCGGTGCGGATCGCGCCGACGCGGCCGTCCATCATGTCGGAGGGCGCGACGATGTCGGCGCCGGCTTCTGCCTGGATCAGCGCCTGCAGCACGAGCTGGCGGACGCTGGCGTCGTTGGCAATCGTGTCGCCTTCCATGATGCCGTCGTGGCCGTGGCTGGTGTAGGGGTCGAGCGCGACGTCAACGATGACGCCGACGCCCGGCACGTCGGCGTGGATGGCGCGCGTCGCGGTGTTGACGAGATTCTTCGGGTTGAGGGCCTCCGAGCCGGTGTCGTCGCGGCGCGCCGGGTCGGTGTAGGGAAAGAGCGCCAGCGCGGGGATGCCGAGTTCGGCCGCCTTCGCCGCCGCCTCGACCGCCTCGTAGACCGTGAGGCGCTGGACGCCGGGCATCGAGGGGATGTCCTGGTGCCCCTTGTCGCCGTCGATCAGGAAGATCGGCCAGATCAGGTCGTTGACGGTGAGGCTCGTCTCCGCAACCAGGCGTCGCGACCAATCGGTCTGGCGGTTGCGGCGCATGCGGCGGCTGCCGAGGATCGCCTTCATGTCGGGGGCGGTCTTCGGGTCAGGCGTCGGGGCGGGCGGCTTGCTGGTCATGGTTTCGGGCCTTGTCGGCGCGGCGCGGGGAGGGCGCCTATCGCCTTGCGCTGCGTGGCTCTAGCATATCATTTTCCGCAGCGCGCGAGACTCAGGCGGCGTACCGGAGGGTGAATGAGCAGCAGGGACGTGATGGCGCCGGTGGTGCTGCCGCGCACGCGGATCGAGATCATCCTCGATCAGTATGTCGTGGCGCTGTCGGTCGTGGTGCTGCTGTTCGGACTCCGCCAATGGGCGATCATCCTCGGCGTCCTGCAGGGCGCCGGCGGGCCGTTCGAGGACATGTCGACGCCATGGTTCGTGGTCACGGTCCACATGGCGGTGGTCGATCTGGTCGCCGCCGTCGGGCTGTGGCTCCGCGTCGCCGGCGGCAAGGTAGTGTGGGTCTATTCGGCGCTGTTCGAGATCACGCTGCACACGATTTTCATCGGCACGTTCGGCCCGAGCTGGCTGGTCGTCGCCTTCCATGCGGCGACGCTGCTGTTTTTCCTTTTGTTGACCATTCTGGTCTGGCGGCAACCGCGGCGTTGAATCCAAAAACCTAGACATTCCAATCAATTGCGAGGTGCCTGGTAGGCCTTCGTTAAGCGTGGACCTTAAGCCGATTTTTAGTCGCATCCTGTACGTTCGGTTTCACAGAGCAGGGAAAAACGCCTGCCGCGAAACAGGATGAGGCAATAGTCATGGCACTTCCCAAAAGGGCGGAGGCTCCTGCTCAGCCGCTCACCAATGCCGAGCTCAAGCCGCTCTACATGGAGGCGCTGACGCTGGTCGAGCGTCTGCATCGTCGGCTGCTCGACGTCATCAAGGACGAGTTCGACCGCGCCGGCCGCTCGGACGTGAACAGCGTGCAGGCGCTGCTCCTTTTCAACATCGGCGAGTCGGAGCTGACCGCGGGTGAGCTGCGCACGCGCGGCTACTACCTCGGCTCCAACGTTTCCTACAATCTCAAGAAGCTGGTCGAGATGGGCTACATCCATCACCAGCGCTCGCGCATGGACCGCCGCTCGGTCCGCGTCAGCCTGACCGAGAAGGGCGCCGAGGTCGCGAAGATCGTCGACAGCCTTTACGAGCGCCACATCCGCTCGATCGACCAGGTCGGCGGCATCGCCTCGGGCGACTTCACCGACCTCAACCGCTCGCTGCAGCGTCTCGAGCGCTTCTGGACCGACCAGATCCTCTACCGCCTCTAAGCCCTTCCTTTTTGGGAGGAACGAGAAGCCCGGCCTCAGCGCCGGGCTTTTTGTTTGCGCCGCGAAAGCGCCACAGTGGCCCGGCATCTGCAGACGCCGCTGGGCATGTCAAATCTCCGCGATTCCCAGCCATTTTGCCGTTTGCGGCGTTGTTTCGCTGCGGTGCGCGTGTTACGCCCCCGTGTAAGGGGCACTTCGATTGGATCGGCATTTTTCATGATCGCTCTGCGCCTGGCGTCTGCTACCGCATTTGTCCGCCCGCTCCGTGCCCTCGCGGTGGCGTCGGTGGCGCTTGTCGGCATCGTCGGCAGCGCGCCGGCTGGGCAGCCGCAGGACCCGATCGCCGAGGTGCTGCAGAACGGCAGCGCCGAGTGGTCGGACGGCTTCGATGCCGCCTCGGTCGGTGCCGCGGACGTGCGCACCTCGATCCCGACGCTGTCGCCCAGCATCCTCGGACCGATGCAGGCGGCGATCACGCAATACTCCGACATCGTCTCCAAAGGCGGCTGGCCGATCGTGCCGGCCGACAAGCCGCTGAAGATCGGCGTGCGCGATCCGGCGGTCGTCCTGCTGCGCCAGCGCCTCGCGATCTCGGGCGACCTGCCGAGCGAGGCGGCGACCCCGTCCGATGCGTTCGACTCCTACGTCGATGCCGCGACCAAACGCTTCCAGGCGCGCCACGGCATCCAGCCGGACGGCGTGATCGGCGACACGACCTTCGCCGCGCTGAACATCCCGGCGCATCTGCGGCTGACGCAGCTTGCCAACAACCTGACGCGGCTGAAGGCGTTCCTGAACAAGCCGCTGCCGCCGCGCTACGTGATGGTCAACATCCCGGCGGCGAGCGTCGAGGCGGTAGAGAACGGCGTCGTCGTGCAGAAGCATACCGCGGTGGTCGGCAAGACCGACCGGCCGTCGCCGATCGTCAATTCGAAGATCACCGAGATCAACTTCCACCCGTACTGGACGGTGCCGGCCTCGATCATCAAGAAGGACCTGATCCCTCTGATGCAGAAGGATCCGACGTACCTTGCGACGTGGAAGATCCGCGTCTTCGACAAGACGGGCCAGGAAGTGCAGCCGGAGCAGATCGACTGGCAGACCGACCAGGCGACCAAGGGCTACATGTTCAAGCAGGATCCGGGCGATGAGAACTCGCTCGGCATCGTGAAGATCAATTTCCCGAGCCCGGAAGGCGTGTACATGCACGACACGCCGCACAAGGGCACGTTCAACGACGACTACCGCTTCGACTCGTCGGGCTGCGTGCGCATCCAGAACATCCGCGAGCTGATCCCGTGGATTCTGCGCGACACGCCCAACCAGACGCCGGACATGATCGAGGAAGAATTCCGCAACGGCCAGCGTCTCGACGTGAAGGTCGTCAATCCGATCCCGCTGCACTGGGTGTACATCACCGCGTGGGCGAGCACGGAAGGCATCGTCAACTTCCGCAACGACATCTACAACCTCGACGGCCTCGAGCAGTATACCGCCGAGGAAGACGGGCAGGGCCAGCCGCTCTAGGCATTCGCTTAACGCGGCACCCGGCCCCCGACAGGCGGCCGGGAGGGCCGCACGCATGGCCAAGCAATACGACCACATCGACGACAAGCAGCGCGCCTTCATCGAGCGGCAGCATCTGTTCTTCGTCGCCTCGGCGGCGCCCGGCGCGCACGTCAACGTCTCGCCGAAGGGCCTCGATGCGCTGCGCGTGCTCGGCCCCAATTCCGTCGTCTATCTCGATCGCACCGGCAGCGGCAACGAGACCGCGGCACACATGCTGGCCGACGGCCGCATGACGATCATGTTCTGCGCCTTCGACGGGCCGCCACTGATCCTGAGGCTCTACGGCCGGGGCAGGGTGCTGCCGCGCGGCGGCGCCGAGTATCTCGATCTGCTCAGCTCGCGCTTCGGCGGCGAGGAGCCGCTCGGTGCCCGCCAGATGGTGATGCTCGACGTCGCGCTGGTGCAGACGTCCTGCGGCTATGGCGTGCCGAGCTACGAGTACCTCGGCGAGCGGCCGTCGCTCGTCAATTGGGAGCCGCTGAAAGGCGAAGCGGGGCTGGCAGCGTATCGGCAGGAGAAGAACGTGCGCAGCATCGATGGGCTGCCGACGGGGTTTGCGGAGCGGGCGGCCGTCCAAATCCATCTAAATACAGATCGATATAGCTTAGACAGCGGGTAAGACTAAAAATGGAAGAAGCCACGATTAAACAAATCATGCGCGGAGCATTGTTCAACGCGCACAATACACACGGCCATCAGGCGCCTGGTGACAGGCTGTACGTTGCCTTGGATCACGACCAGGGAAATGTATTCGTCGATGCCATTTTTGAGGCGCTCAAGCGTGCCGGGGTACTGGATCTGCAGACGGACACAGGTTTGGCGAAGACGTGATTGGCACGGACGGCTGTGGATTGGCTCCTCCCCGCCATCCGTGCTAACCCGAACCCCGCCCTGTACTGGCCCACAGGAACCGCATCCATGACCATGACCGAATCCCGCCCGAGCGCGGTCGCGCCCGGCTTTTTCACCGCCACGCTGGCGCAATCCGATCCCGAGATCGCCGACGCGATCGCCAAGGAACTCGGCCGCCAGCAGCACGAGATCGAGCTGATCGCCTCGGAGAACATCGTCTCCAAGGCGGTGCTCGAAGCGCAGGGCTCGGTGATGACCAACAAGTATGCCGAGGGCTATCCGGGCAAGCGCTACTATGGCGGCTGCGAGTTCGTCGATATCGCCGAGACGCTGGCGATCGAGCGGGCGAAGAAACTGTTCAACGCCAAGTTCGCCAACGTCCAGCCGAACTCCGGCAGCCAGATGAACCAGGCGGTGTTCTTTGCCCTGCTGCAGCCGGGCGACATCTTCATGGGTCTCGATCTTTCCGCCGGCGGCCACCTGACGCACGGCTCGCCGGTCAACATGAGCGGCAAGTGGTTCAAGGTCGTGCCGTACGGCGTGCGGCGCGACGATCACCTGATCGACATGGACGAGGTCGAGAAGATCGCGCGCGAGCACAAGCCGAAGCTGATCCTTGCCGGCGGCACCGCGTATTCGCGCGTCTGGGACTTCAAGCGCTTCCGCGAGATCGCCGATGCGGTTGGCGCCTATCTCATGGTCGACATGGCGCACTTTGCCGGGCTGGTCGCCGGCGGCGTCCATCCGTCGCCAATCGAGCATGCGCACGTCGTCACCTCGACGACGCACAAATCGCTGCGCGGTCCGCGCGGCGGCCTGATCCTGACCAACGACGAGGACATGGCGAAGAAGATCAATTCGGCCGTCTTCCCGGGCCTGCAGGGCGGGCCGTTCATGCACATCATCGCCGCCAAGGCCGTAGCCTTCGGCGAGGCGCTGCGGCCGGAGTTCAAGGTCTATGCGAAAAATATCGTCGACAACGCGCGCGCGCTGGCGAATGAGCTCAAGTCGCTCGGCTTCGACATTGTCTCGGGCGGCACCGACAACCATCTGATGCTGGTGGATCTCCGTCCGAAGCATCTCAAGGGCAACACCTCGGAAAAGGCGCTGGTGCGCGCCGGCCTTACGGCCAACAAGAACGGCATCCCGTTCGATCCCGAGAAGCCGTTCGTCACTTCCGGCATCCGGCTGGGCACGCCGGCCTCGACGACGCGCGGCTTTGGCGTTGCCGAGTTCCGCCAGGTCGGCCAGCTTATCGCCGAGGTGCTGGACGCCGTGGCGCAGTCCGAGGATGGCTCCGCGCCGCTGGTCGAGGCGGCAGTGAAGCAGAAGGTGCGGGCGCTGACCGACCGCTTCCCGATCTACCGCTAGCGCCGCGGACGATCGCCATGAAGCACGCACCCATCAGCTTCGCCGCCAAATTCGCTCTTTTCAGCGATCGGTGGCAACCGCGCGTGATCGCCGAACTCAACGACTACCAGTTCAAGCTTGTGAAGGTCCTCGGCGACTTCGTCTGGCATAGTCACCCCGACACCGACGAGGCCTTCATCGTGCTCGACGGCGCGTTGCGGATAGATTTCAGGGACGGCGCCGTGAGCATCGGGAAAGGCGAGATGTTCGTCGTGCCCAAGGGTGTCGAGCACAAGCCCTACGCGGAAAACGAAGTCGCGCTCATGCTCATCGAGCCGCGCGGGGTGGCCAATACCGGCGACGCCGGCGGCGAACG
Source organism: Bauldia sp. (assembly GCA_037200845.1). Taxonomy (NCBI): domain Bacteria; kingdom Pseudomonadati; phylum Pseudomonadota; class Alphaproteobacteria; order Hyphomicrobiales; family Kaistiaceae; genus Bauldia; species Bauldia sp. Next base: position 2,166,150 of record JBBCGQ010000001.1, on the reverse strand, counting down.
GACCGCACCCGATGACACCTGGATCTGAGACGTTTTCTTGGTGCGCCCGCCGTCTCCGGCCGGGCGCGGTGGGCGGGGTGGCCATCTGATGCGCTGCCCCTATTGCGGCACAGCGGACACGCAGGTGAAGGATTCGCGCCCCGCCGAGGATGACACCGTCATCCGGCGGCGCCGCAGTTGCGACGCCTGCGGCGGCCGCTTCACGACCTTCGAGCGCGTGCAGCTTCGTGAATTGACCGTGACGAAGAAGAGCGGGCGCCGCGTGCCGTTCGACCGCGACAAGCTGCTGCGCTCGGTCAACGTCGCGCTCCGCAAGCGCTCGGTCGATCCGGAGCGGGTGGACCGCATGGTCAACGGGATCGTGCGCCAACTGGAATCCAGCGGCGAGCCCGAGGTGTCGTCCGAGCGGATCGGCACGCTGGTGATGGAGGGGCTGAAGAATCTCGACGAGGTCGCCTACGTCCGCTTTGCCTCGGTCTACCAGAACTTCACCAACACCGAAGACTTCAAGGACGTGCTCGGCGAACTGTCCGGCGACGGGGACAAGACCTGATGGCGCGCGCGCCGGCAATCGCGATCGACGCCGAGTTCGACCGCCGCATGATGGCGGCGGCGCTCCGCCTCGGCCGGCGCAATCTCGGCCAGACGCATCCCAATCCCGCGGTCGGCTGCGTGCTGGTGCAGACCGTCGGCGGCGACCGCATCGTCGTCGCCAACGGCTGGACCGCGGTCGGCGGCCGGCCGCACGCGGAAGCCGCGGCGCTCGCCGCCGCCGGCCTAGCTGCCACGGGCGCCACCGCCTACGTGACGCTTGAGCCGTGCGCGCATCAGGGCCGTGCCGGCGCGTGCGCCGATGCGCTGATCGCGGCGGGTGTGGCGCGTGTCGTCTCGGCGATGGTCGACCCCGATCCGCGCACCGCCGGCCACGGCCACGCCAAGCTCGAGGCGGCGGGCATCGCGGTCACCACGGGCGTGCTCGCCGAGGAAGCAGCGCGCGCCCATGCCGGCCACATCGCGCGGGTCACCAAGGGGCGGCCGGCCGTCACGCTGAAGCTTGCCGTGTCCGCGGACGGCATGATTGGCAAGCGCGAGGGCGAGCGCATGATCGTCACCGGCAAGCCGGCGTTCGACGCCGTGCAGATTATGCGCACCGAGTTCGACGCGGTCATGGTCGGCATCGGCACGGTGCTGGTCGACGATCCGCTGCTGACCGTCCGCCTGCCGGGCCTGGCGCGGCGCTCGCCGGCCCGAGTCATCCTCGACAAGGACGCGCGCCTGCCGGCTGCCTCGCGCCTGTTGCAGTCGATCGATGCGGCGCGGCTGATCGTTTACGTCGGCCCGGAGGCGCCGGCGGAGCGTGTCGATGCGCTGGCCGGGGCAGGAGCCGAGGTCGTGCCCGTGCCGCTCGCCAACGCGGGCATCGATATTGCCGCGGTGCTGGCGGATCTCGCCGGCAAGGGATTCACGCGCGTATTGACCGAGGGCGGTGCGCAGGTCGCGTCGTCGTTCGTCTCGGCCGATCTGCTCGACGAAGTTATTCTCTTCCGCGCCAACGTCGTGGTCGGCGCGGACGGCGTGCGTGCGCTCGGCGGCACGGCGTTGTCGGCGATAGAACGCAGCCCGCGCTATCGCCAGATCGACGCGGGCAAGGTCGGCGAGGACATCATGCGCCGCTACGTGAGGGCCGCCTGATGTTCACCGGCATCGTTTCCGATATCGGCAGCGTGATCAAAGTCGAGGAGCGCAACGACGTGCGCCGCCTGTCGATCGCGTCGGGCTACGACCCGGCGTCCATCGCCATCGGTGCGTCGATCAACTGCGCCGGCGTTTGCCTGACGGTGGTCGAAGTGTCGCCGGGCAAGCGTGGCGCGGTCTTCGACGTCGAGGCGGCGCCGGAGACGCTGCGGCTCACCAACGCGCGCGACTGGCAGGTCGGCTCGCGCATCAATCTCGAGCGGGCGCTGCGCGCCGGCGACGAGCTCGGCGGCCACATCGTCGCCGGGCACGTCGACGGCGTGGCGGAAATCGTGAAGGTGGAGGAATTCGGCGACACGACGCGCTTCCGCTTCCGCGTGCCGCACGAATTCGCGCGCTACATCGCGCCCAAGGGCTCGGTCAGCCTCGACGGCACGTCGCTGACGGTTAACGACGTCGCCGGCGAAGAATTCGACTGCCATCTCATCCCGCACACGCTGAAGGTCACGACCTGGGGCGACCGGCAGGCGGGCGACAAGGTCCATTTCGAGATCGACACCATCGCCCGCTACGTTGCGCGGCTGCTGCAGCCGGTCTAGACCCCCATCAGTCAAAGTTGACTTATCTCGGAACTGGCGGGAATGGCTGACGGGAAACCCCATTTTCTGATTGTCGAGGCGCGCTTCTACGACGACCTCGCGGACGCGCTGCTGGAAGGCGCCAAGGCGTCGCTGGCGGCTGCCGGCGCGTCGTTCGACATCGTGACGGTGCCGGGCGCGCTGGAAATTCCGGCGGCGGTCGCGATGGCGATCAACGCCGATAAATATGATGGCTACGTCGCGCTGGGATGCGTCATCCGCGGCGAGACCACGCACTACGAAACCGTGGCGAACGAATCCGCGCGCGGCCTCATGGACATCTCCGTCGCGTTCTCCGTGCCGATCGGCAACGGCATCCTGACCGTCGAGAACGAGGCGCAGGCATGGGCGCGCGCCCGCGTCGCCGAGGGCGACAAGGGCGGCTTTGCCGCCCGTGCCGCGCTGACGATGCTGGCGCTCCGCCAGAAGCTCGCGCTGTGACAGTCGCGCCGAAAACGCGCGAGGCGCGGCCGGCCAACCAGCGCGGCGCCGCCCGTCTCGCCGCCGTGCAGGCGCTCTACCAGATGGAACTCGGCGGCGCGACGCTGCCCGACGTGCTCGCCGAGTTCGAGGCGCATCGCCTCGGCAAGGAAGTCGACGGCGACCAGTACCGCGACGCCGACGCCGCTTACTTCCGCGACATCGTCGGCGGCGTGGTCGAGCATCAGCGCATACTCGATCCGGCGGTGGATGCGGCACTGCTCAACGGCTGGCCGCTGGCGCGCATCGACGCGACGCTCCGCGCCATCCTGCGCTCCGGCGCCTTCGAGCTGGAGCACCGCACCGACGTTCCGGCGCGCGTCATCATCACGGAATACGTCGACGTCGCCAACGCCTTCTACGAAGGCGAGGTGCCGGCGATGGTCAACGCCGTGCTCGACACGCTGGCGAAGAAGATGCGCGCGGCGGAGTTCGGGTAGTGCTCCGGTCGGCGGTGCCAGTGGAGGGAGACCCCCTCCCAGCCTTCCCCTTTCAAGGGGAGAGGGCGACCGGGCGACGCTCCAGCGCACCTCCCCCCAAAAGGGCGAGGGCGGGTGGGGGTTTACCTCCCCACCGGGGCGAACGCTGATGGCCAAGACGCGGCCCGGCGAGTTCGCGCTCATCGACAAATATTTCCGGCCACTGGCGACCGACCGCGGCGCCTTCGGCCTGATGGACGACGCCGCGCTCTACCGCCAGCGCCCGGACGACGATCTGGTGCTGACCACCGACACGGTCGCGGCCGGCGTCCATTTCTTCGCCGACGATCCGCCGGAGTCGATCGCGCGGAAGGCGCTCCGCGTGAATCTCTCCGACCTCGCGGCCAAGGGGGCGGAGCCTTACGGCTACCTGCTGTCGCTGGCGCTGCCGGACAACTGGACCGAGGCGTGGCTGAAGCGGTTCGCCGCCGGCCTCGCGGCGGACCAGAAAACCTACGGCGTATCGCTGCTCGGCGGCGACACGACCAAGGCGAGCGGCGGGCTGACCATCGCGATCACCGCGCTCGGCCGCGTTCCGAAGGGCAAGATGGTGCTGCGCTCCGGCGCGAAGCCCGGCGATGCCATCTTCGTGTCGTGCACGATCGGCGATGGGGCGCTGGGCCTGCGCGTCCGTGGCACCAGGGGCAAGGGCACCGCGCACCTGACCGATCGGTACCTGCATCCGCAGCCGCGCGTCGCGCTGGCGCCGGTGCTGCGTGCCTACGCCAACGCTGCGATGGATATTTCGGATGGCCTGGTCGGCGACCTCGCGCATATCTGCGACGCGTCGGGGGTCGGCGCGGAAATCAACGTGCAGGACGTGCCGCTGTCGCCCGCGGCCGCGGCGATGCTGCTGGCAGACGCGAAGCTGCTGCCGGTCATTCTCAACGGCGGCGACGATTATGAGATACTCGCCACCGTGTCGCCGTCATCGGTGCGCGCCTTCTCCGCCGAGGCCGATTCAGCCGGCGTGTCGGTCACGTGCATCGGCACCATCTTTGCCGGGAAGGGGCCGCCAGTCGTGCGCGATTTCACCGGAAAGGTGATAAAACTCGCGGCCGCCAGCCACACCCATTTCTAGAGTTTCGATGACCGACGCTGTCCTGGACGACGACCGCGAAGCCCGGCGCAATGCGCTTATCCTCGCCGTTGCGGGCGCTGTCGTCGGCTCGGCGCCGACCATCGTCTTTTCGCTGGGCGGGCTTGCGGGCATGTATCTCCTGCCGCCCAATCAGCCGGCGCTGGCGACGCTGCCGCTGTCGTTCTTCATCGTCGGCGGCGCGTTGACCGCCATTCCCGCGGCGATGCTGATGAGCCGCATCGGCCGCCGCGCCGGCTTCATCGTCGGCGCCGTCATCGGCGCGATCGGCGGCCTGATCGCGTCGCTGGCGGTGTTGCGCGGCAGCTTCCCGGCGCTGGTCGCCGGCATGACGGTCGTCGGCTCAGCCAATGCGTTCGTGCAGCAGTACCGCTTCGCCGCCGCCGACAGCGGCAGCCCGCCGATGCGCGCCAAGGCGATCTCGTGGGTGCTCGCCGGCGGCGTCGCCTCGGGCATCATCGGACCGCAGGCGGTGATTTTCACGCGTCACCTGTTCGACCCGATCCCGTTCGTCGGCGGCTTCGCCGCCATCGTCGTGCTGGCGCTCGTCGGGATCCTGCTGCTCCTGCCGCTGTCCGGCGCGGCACGCCGTGCGCCGACGCTGGTCAGCCGCTCCGGCGGGCGGCCGCTCGGCGAGATCGTCCGTCAGCCGCGCTTCATCGTGTCGCTGATCTGCGCTATCGGCAGCTATTCGCTGATGAGCCTCGTCATGACGGCGGCGCCGCTTGCCATGATCGGCTGCGGCCTGGCGCAGGACGACGCGGCGCTGGGCATCCAATGGCATGTGCTGGCGATGTTCGGACCGAGTTTCTTCACCGGGGCGCTGATCGCGCGTTTCGGCGCCGAGACCATTGTCGGCGTCGGGCTGGCGCTGCTTGCGGGTTGCGCCGTGGTCGCGCTGCTTGGCCTCGACGTCTGGCATTTCTGGGCGGCGCTGATTCTGGTCGGCCTCGGCTGGAACTTCGGCTTCATCGGCGCGACGACGCTGCTCACCCAGACTTACCGGCCGGAGGAGCGCAGCAAGGTGCAGGGCTTCAACGATTTCGTGCTGTTCTCGTTCGTGGCGGTCGCGTCGTTCTCGTCCGGCCAGCTTTACGCGACCGTCGGCTGGAACACGATCAACGTCCTGGTTTTCCCCATCGCCGGCGTCTGCGCGCTGGCCCTGCTGGTGGCGACCTTCGCCTTCCGCCCCCGGCCCGCATAGCGCGCCGGTTCTGGGGTACGCCACTCAGCGGCCGGACGGCTTGACGCCCGTTTGCCGACAGTACATACACCGCCCACATTTCGGGCGGCCGCCGTTCCTGCGGCCGTTTTTCGTGGAGATTCGGGCCAGTTTTCAGCGCCGGCGGTGCGCGACTGGAGCCCGGCGGACGGAAGGGAAAACAGCCCGTGCTTTATCTTTACCTGGTCATCCTCTGCGGTCTTCTCGCCCTCGCATATGCCGCGTGGGCGGCGCGCGAAGTGCTGGCGTCCGACGCCGGCTCGGCCCGAATGCAGGAGATCGCGGCGGCGATCCAGGAAGGCGCCACCGCCTACCTTCGCCGCCAATACATGACCATCGCCATCGTCGGCGTCGTCGTCCTGATCATCGTCGGCGTGCTGCTCGGCATTCCGGTCGCCATCGGCTTCCTCATCGGCGCGGTGCTCTCCGGCGCCGCGGGCTTTGCCGGCATGATGGTGTCGGTGCGCGCCAACGTGCGCACGGCGCAGGCCTCGAGCCAGAGCCTCGCTGCCGGCCTCTCCATCGCCTTCCGCTCCGGCGCCATCACCGGCCTGCTCGTCGCCGGTCTCGCGCTCCTCGGCGTCTCGGTCTACTACCTCATCCTCACCCAGTTCGCCGGCTACGCGCCGGGCGATCGTCTGGTCGTCGACTCGCTGGTCGCGCTCGGCTTCGGCGCCTCGCTCATCTCGATCTTCGCCCGTCTCGGCGGCGGCATCTTCACCAAGGGCGCCGACGTCGGCGCCGATCTCGTCGGCAAGGTCGAAGCCGGCATCCCGGAAGACGATCCCCGCAATCCGGCGACGATTGCCGACAACGTCGGCGACAACGTCGGCGATTGTGCCGGCATGGCCGCCGACCTGTTCGAGACCTACGCGGTGACTGTTGTCGCCACCATGGTGCTCGCCTCGATCTTCTTCGCCGGCCAGCCGATCCTCGGCTCGGCGCTGCTCTACCCGCTGATCATCTGCGGCACCTGCATCATCACCTCGATCATCGGCACTTTCTTCGTCACGCTCGGCGCCAACCAGTCGATCATGGGCGCCCTCTACAAGGGCCTCATCGTTACCGGCCTGCTGTCGATCGTCGGCCTGGCCTTGGCCACCACCTTCATCGGCTGGGGCGAGATCGGCACCGAGAACGGCGTCGTCGTCACCGGTCTCAACCTGTTCATCTGCGGCCTCGTCGGCCTGGTGGTGACCGGACTGATCGTGGTGATCACCGAGTACTACACCGGCACCGGCAAGCGTCCGGTCATCTCGATCGCGCAGGCCTCGGTCACCGGCCACGGCACCAACGTCATCCAGGGCCTCGCCGTCTCGCTCGAGTCCACCGCGCTCCCGGCGCTGGTCATCGTTGCCGGCATCATCGTCACCTACCAGCTCGCCGGCCTGTTCGGCACGGCGATCGCGGTCACCACCATGCTCGGCCTCGCCGGCATGATCGTGGCGCTCGACGCGTTCGGCCCGGTCACCGACAACGCCGGTGGCATTGCCGAAATGTCCGGCCTGCCGAAGGAAGTGCGCCACACCACCGACGCGCTTGACGCCGTCGGCAACACGACCAAGGCCGTCACCAAGGGCTACGCCATCGGTTCGGCCGGCCTCGGCGCGCTGGTGCTGTTCGCGGCGTACTCGAACGACCTGCACTTCTTCGCCGCCAACCCCGACATGTTCCCGTACTTCCAGGGCATCGGCGAAATCTCCTTCGATCTGTCGAACCCGTACGTCGTCGCCGGCCTGATCTTCGGCGGCCTCATCCCGTACCTGTTCGGCGGCATTGCGATGACCGCGGTCGGCCGCGCCGCCGGCTCGATCGTCGAGGAAGTGCGCCGCCAGTTCCGCGAGCACCCGGGCATCATGCAGGGCACGGAGAAGCCGGACTACGGCCGCGCCGTCGATCTGCTTACCAAGGCCGCGATCCGCGAGATGATCGTGCCGTCGCTGCTGCCGGTGTTGGCGCCGCTGGTCGCCTACTTCGGCGTGTTGCTGATCTCGGGCTCCAAGGCCTCGGCCTTCGCGGCGCTCGGCGCCTCGCTGCTCGGCGTGATCGTCAACGGCCTGTTCGTCGCCATCTCGATGACGTCGGGCGGCGGCGCCTGGGACAACGCCAAGAAGTCGTTCGAGGACGGCTTCGTCGACAAGGACGGCGTCAAGCACATGAAGGGTTCCGAGGCCCACAAGGCGTCGGTCACCGGCGACACCGTCGGCGACCCCTACAAGGACACCGCCGGCCCGGCCGTGAACCCGGCGATCAAGATCACCAATATCGTGGCGCTGCTGCTGCTGGCCGTTTTGGCGCACTAGTTTCGGCTACGGTTTCAAAACAAAAGCCCGCGGCATGCCGCGGGCTTTTTGATTCAATCTCACGCTGCTTTCCCCGCGCAGGCGGGAATCCAGGTGTGTCGTCCGGGGAGTCGCGTTCGCTTATGCTCCTGGGCCCCCGCCTGCGCGGGGAAGCGGAGATTGGGACTACTTCCCGCGCAACCCGATCATTCCGGTCAGCACCTGCTGGATGAAGCTCTGGTCGGCGCCGCCGGTCGGCGTGGTCGCGCTGGCGAAGTCGAAGACCTTGCCGTCCTGCAGGCCGTAGTTGGCGATGCGCTGGACGGTGTCCTTCTTGTCGAAGTAGACGGCGACGACCCGCTGGTCGATCACCTTGTCCGGCATGAAGGCGGCGGCGCGGTAGCGCGTCTGGCTGATGTAGTAATAGACGTCGTTGCCGTAGTTGGCGGTGGTCGAGGGCGAGCCCAGCGCGATCAGCACCTGGTCCTTGCTCGATCCGACCGGCACCTGCTCGAGCGCATCCGGGGAAACGACGTAGCCGTGCTGCGTCGTCTCGCTGAAGCCGCCGCTTTTCAAGCCGCCGGTCTTCGGGCCCGTCTGGCAGCCGGCGAGCGCGATCAAGGCGACGCAGGCCGCGACAAGGGCAGGGGCCTTCAGCGAGCCGCTCCGGCGCGCCTTCGTCAGTTCCGACGTTGCCCTCATCCCTGTACCCCGTCCCCTCAAATTCATATGGCTTGCGATTCTGGCACTACCGCCCAAGCCTTGGCTTTTCCCCTAGCGTGGGATAGGCCAGCTTGCAACGTCACCGCCCCGTTAGGAAATGCTCATGGCCATGTTCGGCCGGTTGTTTCGTCGCGACAGCGAAGCGGACGCCATAGCATCGGCGCTTTACGGCGCGATCGTGGCGCAGGCGCGCAATCCTGCGCTCTACACGGATTTCGCCGTCGCCGACACCGTCACCGGCCGCTTCGAGATGGTCACCATGCACGTGATTCTGGTGCTCGACCGGCTGGAGCCGCAGGGTGAGGCGGTGCGGCCCTTAGGCCAGCGGATATTCGACCTATATGTGCTGGATATGGACCGCTCCCTCCGCGAACTCGGCATCGGCGATCTCGGCGTGCCCAAGCGCATGAAGAAGATGGCGCAAGCGTTCTTCGGCCGCCACGAGGCCTACCGCCAGGCGCTCGCCGCCGGCGATGTTGCGCGCCTGACCGAGACCATCGCCCGCAACGTCTATCCGGCCGGCGACGCCGGTGCGGCTGCCGGCCTTGCCGCCTACGTGCTCGCCTCGCGCGCGGCGCCGCTCGACCCGGCCGCGGGCACCGTCGCCTTTGCCGATCTCGCCGCCTACGCGGGAGCCAGAGCGGAGACGGCCGCGTGACCGAAGCCTCGATCCTGCACCAGCCGATCAACGTCGCCGAGCTGCCGGCCGACCCGGTGGTCGTCACCGCTAACGAGAAGCAGCGGAAGGCGCTGGCCGAGGCCTACGATGTCGTCGCCGTGAACGCGCTGACGGCGAGCGTCGAGCTTCGCCCGATGCCGGGCGGCGGTGTGGCCGTTGACGGCCGCGTGGTCGCCGACATCGTGCAGAACTGTGTCGTCAGCCTCGTGCCGGTGGACGAGCACATCGACGAGACCTTCTCGCTCCGCTACGTCCGCGATCCCGACCGCCTGCCGAAGCCCGGCGAGGAACTGCTGGTGGAGGTCGACGCGCCGGATCCGCCCGAGCTGCTCGAGGGCATCGCGATCGACGTCGGGGCGCTCGCCGAGGAACACTTCGCTCTCGCCATCAATCCTTATCCACGAGCGCCTGGCGCGGCTCTGCCTGCCGACGTGGACGACGCCGGCAGTGCGAAGGACTCGCCCTTTGCGGTGCTGGCGGCGCTGGCGAAATCGCCGAAGCCGCGGGGCTGAGTGCACAGGTTTCGAGCAGAAAGCCTTTGTTTGTCATAGGGAAGCCTGTACTCTCGCCCACCTCTGGTGGCGGCCGGCGGAACTCCGCGCGAGACGGAGAGTCCCGGGTAGGGAAACGGATGACGGCGACGGTCACTGCTTCGCTGGACGTGATGGGCGGCGACAGGGGGGCGGAAGTTGTCCTGCCCGGCGCCGCGATTGCGCTCTCCCGCCATCCCGACATGAAGTTCCGCCTGTTCGGCGAAAAGGCCGTCGTGCTGCCGCTGCTCGACCGCGAGCCTGCCCTCAAGGCCGCGGCGACCTTCGAGCATTGCGATGTGTCGGTCAAAATGGACGACAAGCCCAGCCAGGCGCTCCGCCGTGGGCGCCGCGTCTCGTCGATGTGGCGCTCGATCGAGGCGGTGAAGGACGGTGCGGCCGGCTATGCCGTTTCGGCCGGCAATACCGGGGCGCTCATGGCGATGGCGAAATTCTGCCTGCGCTCGCCGGCCGGCATCGACCGCCCGGCGATCGCCGGCATCTGGCCGACGCTCACCGGCAAGTGCGTGGTGCTCGATTGCGGCGCCTCGATCGGCGCCGATGCCGACGCGCTGTTCGAGTTTGCGGTGATGGGCGCGGCGATGGCGCGCACGCTGCTCGCCAAGCGGCGGCCGACGGTCGGCCTGCTCAACATCGGCGTCGAGGAGGTCAAGGGGCTGGAACCGATCCGCCTCGCCGGGCAGATGCTGAAGGATGCCGCGCTCGCCGATCTCGACTACGTCGGCTTCGTCGAGGCCGACGACATCGGCAAGGGCCGGGCGGACGTCGTGGTGACGGAAGGCTTCGCCGGCAACATCGCGCTCAAGGCCGCCGAGGGCACCGCCAAGCAGATCGCCGGCTACATCCGCGAGGCGATGAACGCGTCGCTGATGGCGCGCATCGGCTACCTGTTCGCGCGCGGCGCTTTCCGGTCGCTGCGCGTCAAGCTCGATCCGAACGCGTCGAACGGCGGCGTCTTCCTCGGCCTCAACGGCATCGTCATCAAGAGCCACGGCGGCACAGACGCGGAAGGCTTCGCATCGGCCATCGAGATCGGCTACACGATGGCGCGGAGCAGCATCGTCGACGAGATCAACAGCGACCTTGCGGCGTATAGAGAGACGCAGGCGCGCATGACCGAGACGGTGGCCCAGAAGACGGGTGCGATGTGACGGCCATCCGTTCGGTCGTCGTGGGCCACGGTTCGTACCTGCCCGAAAAAATCCTGACGAATGCCGATCTCGCCAAGATCGTCGACACGTCCGACGAGTGGATCCAGCAGCGCACCGGCATCCGCGAACGCCACATCGCGGCGGACGGCGAACTGACCTCCGACCTTGCCACCAACGCCGCCCTGAAGGCGCTGGAATCCGCCAATCTCGGGCCCGACGACATCGACATGATCGTCATGGCGACGGCGACGCCGGACAACACCTTTCCCGCCGCTGCCGTCACCGTGCAAGAGAAACTCGGCATGACGCGCGGCGCGGCCTTCGACGTGCAGGCGGTGTGCTCCGGCTTCGTCTACGGCCTCTCCACCGCGGACGCGATGCTGCGCGCCGGCCACGCCGACAAGGCGCTGGTGATCGGCGCCGAGACCTTCTCGCGGCTGCTCGACTGGACCGACCGCTCGACGTGCGTGCTGTTCGGCGACGGCGCCGGCGCGGTGGTGCTGTCGCGCGAAGTGCAGCCGGGCACGATGCAGGATCGCGGCCTGCTGTCGTCGCATCTGCGCTCCGACGGACGATACAAAGATAAGTTGTATGTCGACGGCGGGCCGTCTTCGACGGGCACCGTCGGCCACCTCCGCATGGAGGGGCGCGAGGTCTACAAGCACGCCGTCGCGAAGGTCAGCGACGTCATCGAAGATGCCTTCGCCGCGACCGGCTTCACTGCTGCCGACATCGACTGGTTCGTGCCGCACCAGGCGAACGTGCGCATCATCGACTCCACCGCGATCAAGTTCGGCATCCCGACCGAGAAGGTGGTGCGCACCGTCGCCCGGCACGGCAACACATCGGCCGCATCGATCCCGCTCGCGCTCGCGGAAGCGTGTGACGACGGTCGCATCAAGCAGGGCGACCTCCTGCTATTGGAAGCCATGGGTGGCGGCTTCACGTGGGGCTCCGCAATTCTCCGGTGGTAGACCGTTCCGATTGCCAATCGTGGCGCTCATGTCACGGCGGCGCGAATCAGCCGGGGTCGGTTGATTCTCGCAACGGCTGCTAATAGGGTAACGTATTGGTTTGATTGGAAAGAATTCCGCATTGCGGCACCATCCATCGGAAGCGAGGCCATGGCTGGCAAGACGGTGACGCGCGCCGATCTGTGCGAGGCGGTCTACCAGACGGTAGGGCTGTCTCGGACGGAATCCGCCGATCTGGTCGAGCTGGTGCTCGATGAGATCTGCGGCTCCATCGTGCGCGGCGAGGCCGTGAAGCTCTCCTCCTTCGGCTCTTTCGTCGTCCGCAAAAAGGGCGAACGCGTCGGGCGCAACCCGAAAACCGGCGAAGAAGTGCCGATTTCTCCCCGCCGCGTCATGGTCTTCAAGCCGAGCAACGTGCTCAAGCAGAAGATCAACGAGACGCTGGTCGATGGCAGCGGCGAGGGTCACGACGCCGCCAAGGCGAACGGGAGCGGGTAGGGGCGAGCCTCCCGGGAACGCATGGCGTCCAAGGGCCCGCAAGCCTTCCGCACGATAAGCGAGGTCGCCGAGGAGCTCGAGCTGCCGCAGCATGTGCTGCGCTTCTGGGAGACGCGTTTCGCCCAGATACGCCCGATGAAGCGCGGCGGCGGCCGGCGCTACTACCGCCCCGACGACATCGATCTGCTCCGCGGCATCTGCTACCTGCTCTACGGCGAGGGCTACACGATCCGCGGCGTCCAGCGCATCCTCAAGGAGCAGGGCCCGCGTTTCGTCATCGGCGCCGGCCGCGGCGACATGTCGGAAGCCTTCACGCCGCAGCCGGAAGACATCGGCGAGGACGAGGAAGTCGAGGCGCTGGCGCTGCCCGAGGATGAAGGCGACGAGGCTGTGGCCGCCGACGGCGACGCAGAGGCCGACGACCACATCGAACCGACGTTCGACCCGCGGGAATTCCGCACGGCACCGCCGCCGTCGAGCGGCGGGCGGGCAACGGCCGGGTTGGCACCGGACGAAATCCGGCGGTTGCAGTCGACGCTGTCGGATTTGCTGGAACTGAAGCGGCTGCTGGATCAGGCGAGAGACTGACGTCGCCAGTTGGTCACCTCTCCCTCCAGGGAGAGGGGAGCTAGCCTAACCGCGGCTGTCCTCGACGATCTTGCGCAGCGCGTTGTTGAGGCGGTGCTGCCAGCCCGGGCCGTCCTCGCGGAAAAATTCCAGCACGTCCTGATCGAGGCGCAGCGTCACGCTCTCCTTCACACCGGGGATCGCGGCGGGCTTCGCCGCCGGCGCCGGAATCTTCGGCGCCTGCGGCTTGAATAGCGCCTCGGCGGCCTTCATCGGGTCGGACGGGCGGCGGCGTTCGGGGGGCTTGGACATCAGGGACTCCAGTCCTAGAAATGCTTCTTTGCAAACGCGCGGCCGGAAGCAGTCTTGAGGTACGCCTCGAAGGCATCTGCCTTGGCATGATCGGAAAACGCAACGTAGCCGACCGGCCTCCAGGGAGCGAACTTCTTGGTGTGCGGCGAGAGCCGGTCGTTATGTTCGCCAAACCGCCGCTTCAGATCGAGTGTTGCCCCCCATAATAGCGGCCGGGGAATTCGACGCTTTGCAGCATGTAGACGTATTTCATCAGGAAAGTCCGCCTTCGCGCCTGCGGCGCTACGGCGTGACATCCGCTTCGCACGCTACGACGTAATCACGCCGTAGCTAGATTTCGGCTTTGCCGAAATCAGCGAAGGCGGATGGTCGGAGCGACAGGATTTGAACCTGCGACCCCTTGACCCCCAGTCAAGTGCGCTACCAGGCTGCGCCACGCTCCGACGGCGCGGACTATAGGGATCGCCTTCCGCCAGTGCAACGCGCCTCAGGGCGCCTCGGCGCCGGCGGGCCGTGTCGTGGATGTCGGCGTTGCCCGCGATCGCGACGGCAGCCGTGGCGGCCAGACGAGAATCTGGGGCAGCGTCGCTTTCAGCAGGCGTTGGCCCGGCCGTTCGACGAACCGGAAGATCAGGTACGACAGCGCGAGGATGGCGAGCAGCGTGCCGGCGGCGATCGCGGCGGGAGGCGCAGCGGCGCCCTCTAACCGGTTGAATATCATGAAGCCCAGGTGCTGGTGCAGGAGGTAGAGCGGGTAGGTGAGGCCGCCCAGCGCGAAGACCAGCGCGGCGGGAAGCGGCAGGCGGCGCGGGATGAGGCTTAGCGCCACCAGCGCGACGGTCGCGAAGCTGATCGCGACGATGACGGCGTCGGAGAACGGGATGCCGAAGTGCGTGCGCTGCCATTCGGCGCCGATCGTGGCTTCCTTGGCGCCGACGATCGTCGCGACGGCGAGCAGCAGGAACGTGGCGAACGTGCGGTTGCCGGTGAAGAGAAGGTAGAGCGCGATGCCGGCGGCGAAGAAGCCGCTGTCGTCGGTGAGGAAGAGACGGCGCAGCGGCACCGAGTGCAGGAACATCTCGTTGACCAGCGACAGGGCGAGCCAGATCGCCAGCACGATGGGCAGCCGGCGGGCGAAGAGGCCGGTCGCGATCAGGACCAGCACCCAGCCGTAGAAGATGATCTCGTAGACGATCGACCAGTAGGCGCCGTCCATGAACGGTTGCTTGAGCGCCGGCGAGAAGATCAAAAGATTCGCCAGCCACTGCCCGCCGGTCGCGGTGAAGCGCGGTGCGCCGATGGCGATGGTCGCGACGAACGTCAGCGTCATGCAGGCGATGAAGCCCGGGTAGATGCGGGCGGCGCGGGCGACGACGAACTGTTTTGCCGTGCGGCCTTCCGCCGAATAGGCGATGACGAAGCCGCTGATGACGAAGAAAAGCTGGACGCCGAGGTAGCAGTACTTGGTGACCGGCGTCAGCGCGGGCAGCGAGAGCCACGTCATGTCGTCGGCGGCGGCGCCGCGGAAGGTGTAGTGGTAGGCGACGACCGAGAAGGCGGCGAGCAGGCGCAGCAGGTCGAGCGTCTCGATGCGGTTTTCGCGCTTCACGTCATGCCCCGTCCGTTTTGCGCCTCCGCTCTCAGGCTTATGCGATCGATGGTTGCGCCGAAAGCGAAGCCCGCGAGGAGAGTTAATTGCGCGCGGCAAGTGCGGTGGCGGCGGTAGCCGTCCGGCGCTGCTCGCGATGGAGCATGCGTTCGGTGCCGATCGCGCCCCACAGGATGCCGTAGAGCAGGAAGAGATGGCGCCAGTGGTCGTTATCGATGACGCTGTGCATCAGCAGCACGTGGCCGAGGTAGACGGCGAAGGCGCTCTGCACGATCGGCGTCCACGGTCGCGGCTTGAAGAGAAGAGGCGCGGAGGCGGCGAGCGTCCACAGCACCAGGATGATGTACGAGAAGCCGCCGAGCCAGCCGTAGACGGTGAACCCTTTGAGCCACATGTTGTGCTCGTCTTCGCCGAGCTGCTTGCCGAGCTCGAAGGGGCCGAGGCCGAATGGGCGCTGCTGGATCAGGAAGAAGCCGATCTCCTGGCGCTCGAAGCGGCCGAGGCGGCCCTCGTCGTAATCCTGCACGACGTGGGCGCGCTGGACGTAGAGGTCGCGGACGGCGGGGATGCTGATCGCCACCGCCAGCATCATCATCACCGCGGCGCCGCCGCCGACGAGATAGGCGACGAGGCGGAAGCGCATCAGCGAGCGCTGCGATTCGACGAAGGCGAGGTAGGCGACGACAAGGACGCCGAAGACCGCGAGCCCCCACGCGGCGCGCGAGAAGGCAAGGAAGGTCGCGAGCAGGATGATGAGAAACGCCGGGATCTCCCACAGCGACTCGCGCAGTTTGCGCGTGAGGATGTCGCGCGCCAGGAAGCAGAGCGGCAGCACGAGGAAGGGGGCGAAGACGTTGGGGTCCTGGAAGGGACCCATGGCGCGGTCGTACCGCTTGAACAGATCGGAGTGCGGCAAAATCTCGAAGTATGCGAGCACCCCGATCGCCGCCGCGATCACGGCCGAGGCGACGTAGGCATTCTTGATGATCTCCATGCGCCGCGCCGGATTCTCCATGATGACGGCGGCGAAGAACACCGAGGAGGCGGCGAGGAACGTCGTCGTCGCCATGTAGATGAACGGCTTGTTGAAGGCGTCGATCTGGGTGAACGACAGCCACCCGCCGGCGAGGTAGCAGAGCAGCAGGACGGTGAGCGGCAGCGTGTAGAGATTGAGGCGCATGCCGAAGACGGCCCAGACGATAAGGGTCGGGACAAGCAGCAGCTCGTACGGCGCCGGCTCGAAGATGACGAAGCCGCCAAGGAACACGATGGCCGCAACGGCAAGGTCGGCAATGCGCAGGCCGGCGCGCCAGCGCACCGGCGCCGCGGCGCTGCCGTCGAGCGCGAGCGCGCTCAATACGCCCCCGTCTTGTCGAACAGGCGGAACGGCGTCAGCGCCAGGATCTTGATGTCGAACATCACCGACCAGTTCTCGATGTAGTCGAGGTCGTACTCGGTGCGCCGGCGGATTTTCTCCGGCGTGTCGATCTCGCCGCGCCAGCCGTTGATCTGCGCCCAGCCGGTGACGCCGGGCTTGACGCGATGGCGGGCGAAGTAGCCGTCGACGACCTGCTCGAACAGGCGCTCCGCGGTATGGGCGTTGACGGCGTGGGGCCGCGGGCCGACCAGCGACAGCTCGCCGCGAATGACGTTGAACAATTGCGGCAGCTCGTCGATCGAGGCGCGGCGGATGAAGCGGCCGACGCGGGTGACGCGCGGATCGTTCTTGGTCACGACCTTCTTCGCCAGCGGGTCGGCGAAGCGGTGGTACATCGAGCGGAACTTCCAGACGTCGATGACCTCGTTGTTGAAGCCGTAGCGCTTCTGGCGGAAGAACACCGGTCCCGGGCTTTCCAGGCGGATCGCGATGGCGGTCGCCAGCATGATCGGCGACAGCAGCAGCAGCGCCAGCGACCCGACGGCGATATCGAACATCCGCTTCAGCAGCGAGTTCCAGTCGGTGATCGGCTTGTCGAAGACGTCGAGGAACGGCAGCGTGCCGATGAAGGAATACGAGCGCGGGCGGAAGCGCAGCTTGTTGGCGTGCGCCGACAGGCGGATGTCGACCGGCAGCACCCAGAGCTGCTTCAGCATCTGCAGCAGGCGGGTCTCGGCGGTCAGCGGCAGCGCGACGATGAGCAGATCGACGTGGGCGATGCGGCCGAAATCGACCAGCTCGGCGACCGTGCCGAGCTTCGGGTAGCCGGCGACGACGGAGGGCGAGCGGTCGTCCTTGCGGTCGTCGAAGATGCCGCAGATGCGGATATCGTTGTCGGGCTCGCTCGCCAGCGCGCTGATCAGCTCCTCGGCCGCGGCGCCGCCGCCGACGACGATGGCGCGCCGCTCGAGCAGGCCGGACTCGGTCCAGCGCCGGGCAAAGGCCGCGATCGACGGGCGGACCACGGCGATGGCCGCCAGGCCGGCGAAGTACCACGTGATGATCCACACGCGCGAATAGGCGTCGCCTGATTTGGTGAGGAAGGCGATGGCGCCGAAGATGGCGAACACGCCGGTCCAGGCGAGCCAGACGCGGCCGAGGCGGAGCACGCCATGGCGGAGCGCGGCGATGGTGTAGCCGTCGGCGGCCTGGATGATGAACAGCGCGGCAAGCGAACCGCCGATCAGCGGCACGGCGTAGAACGAGTCGAAGCCGTCGGTCGGCACGACGTAGACGGCGTAGATGACGGCGCCGAGCGCCAGGAGCACGGTGAACTCGAGCAGCCGCGCGGCGCCGGTGAAGATGACCGGCGACAGCGAGCGGCGGGCGAGCGTCGCGGCGGCGGCGCGGGCGGCGGCGGAAAGGACGGCGACGCGCGGCGCGCCGACGGGCGTGGCGACGACGGCGCTATCGGCGGTGACGGCGCTGGCGTGGATGCCGGGGTCTGTGGTGTGAGTCACGGTCTCGTTCATTCCCGCCGTTTCTTCCCTGGCTAAGGGCCTATGCTTCCCCCGGCTAACAAACGCTTGCCGGTCACTCGGAACGGTGTGTCGCTCACCGGGCGTCGTTAACGTGGCGTCACCACCCGCGCGTAGGCGCCGGCCACGGTCGCGGCCATTGCTTCGACGGCGAAGCGGGGACGGATCATGGCGCGCAGGCGCGCCGCGTCGGCGGGGGCTCCGGCCGGATCGTCCAGCGCGCGCATCATCGCGTCGGCGAGCGCGGCGGGATTCTGCGCCGGCACCAGGCGATCGGACTCGGCGCCGAAGATTTCCGGCAGGCCGCCGACGCGCGTGGCGATGGTCGGCATTCCGGCGGCGATGGATTCCAGGATCAGGTACGGCATCGACTCGGCCCGCGAGGGCGCCACGACTGCGTGGGCGAGGGCGAAGGCCTGGCGCGCCGGCATGGCGTCGCGGAAGGCGATGGCCTTGTCGAGGTTCAGCACCTTGGCCAGTTGGCGGAACCACGGCTTCTCGTCGCCGTCGCCGACCATCCATGCCGTCGGCGCGCGGCCGGTGCGTTCGCGGATCAGCGCCAGGGCGCGAATGAAATCTTCCGGCCCCTTGAGGCTGCGCATCATGCCGATGAACAGGAAGTCGCGGGCATCGGCATCGGGCGTGACGACGTCGAACTCCTCCTCGCGGAGGCCGTTCAGCGCGATCGCCACCGGCGCCTTCGGCTTGCCGACCTTGGCGATGTAGGCATCGGCCTCGTACTGGCTGACGAAGACGAACGCGTCGGTCATGTGGCCGAGCAGGCGTTCCATCGCGAAGTAGGCTTTGCCCTGCCGGCTCTGCGGATCGTAGTGCAGGCTGCCGCCGTGCGGCGTGTAGATGCGGGCGACGCGCGTGCCGGTCGCGCGGAGCAGCGTGCCGATGATGCGGGCGTAGGCGCCGCCCTTGGCGCCGTGGGCGTGGATCACGTCCGGCCCTAGCGCGCGGATTTCGCCCAGCGCGCGCCAGGCAGCGGCTGCGTCGGCGAGCGAAACCTCGCGCGTCATCGGAAAACGGTGGAGGCCCAGCGACAGCGTCGGAGCGATCTCGGCGAACAGCCGCTCCTCGAAGGCGCCGCCGGTGGAGGAGTCGCAGACTATGGCGACGTCGTGGCCGGCCCTGCGCTGCGCCTCGACGAGGTCGCGGACGTGGCGGAACAATCCGCCGACCGGTGAGCGGAAGCAGTGCACGATCCGCAGCGGGCGTTCGGCGCGCACCAACCCGTGCGGGCCGATCACGGACGATGCCGGGAGGCGGGCGATGGATTCGGTGTGCTTGGCGTACTGGTTCATGGGCCGCAAATCCCGCGAGTTGGCCTAGCCGCGAGATAGTGCGGACAGGCGGGAAACGCCTGCCTAAGTAGCTAAATTCGTTCTGTTTTGTCCGTTAAACCTGCGGTTAATCTTAATGCGGCGCGTGGGCGCGGTAGACGCCCTCGACCGTCGCCGCCATCGCCTCGACCGTGAAGATCGAACGGATGCGGATGTTGAGCGCCGCGGCCTTGGCGAGCGCCGCGCCGGGAGCCGCCAGAACCGCCGCCATCGCATCGGCGAGCGCCAGCGCATCGTTCGGCGGCACCAGGCGATCGGCGTCGGCGCCGAAGATTTCGGGGATGCCGCCGACGCGGGTCGCGACCAGCGGCATGCCCGCGGCGATCGCGTCGAGCACGATGTAGGGCATCGATTCCAGCCGCGAGGGAACGACGACGGTGCGCGCCAGCGTCATCGCGTCGCGCGCTGGCCGCGCGGTATGGAACTCGACGTCGTCGGTGAGGCCGAGCTCGGAGACGACGGTGCGGTACTTCTGCTCGTCCGGACCCGACCCGACGATCACCGCCGTCGGCGCCTTGCCGCTGCGGTGGCGGATGAGGGCGAGGGCGCCGATGAACAGATCCGGCCCCTTGTGGTCGCGGAGCGCTCCGATGAAAGCGAAGTCGCGCGCCGCCGCCGCCGGGATGACCGGCGCGAAGTCGTCCGGCTTCAGCCCGTTGTAGGCGACGACCACTGGCCGTGTGGTCTTGGCGACCTTGGCCAGGAACGCATCGCGCTCGAATTCGCTGACGAAGATGAACGCATCGGTGAAGCGCGCCAGCCAGCGCTCCCAGCGCAGCGCGGCGCGGCCGCGGAAACTGCGCGGGTCGGCGTGCAGCCGGCCGCCGTGCGGGGTGTAGATGCGGGATACGCGGGAACCAGATGCCCGCAAGCGTGTGCCGATCGTCCGCGCGTAGGCGCCGCCGCGGGCGCCGTGGCCGTGCAGAATATCGAGATCGAGTTTGCCGATGCGCTCGGCAAGAGCCAGGAATCCGCGGGCGTTCGTGATGCCGTGGCGCATCGGCTCGCGGATGAGGCCGAGCGCCAGCATCGGCTCGAGATGGGCGAAAACCTCCGCCTCGTTGCCGTCGCCGTCGATCGTGTCGCAGAGAATGCCGACGTGGTTGCCGGCCTTGTGCTGCGCCTCGACGAGATCGCCGACGTGGCGAAGAACGCCGCCGCCGGGCTTCTGCAGCATGTGAATGATGCGGAGCGGCGCCGGGGCATTGGGCCGGCCGCTTCCCGCTATCATCTGCCGAAGCTCATCGTTTCGCATCGCGGTTCAGATGATGCGCTCGCGCACGTAGATCGTATCGCCGGGCATGATCGGATCGGAAAGTTTCAAACGCGCCGATTCGACGCGGCCGCCGTAGCTGCGCGTCACCTCGACGGTGTATTTATCGGCGCGCGGCGTGAAGCCGCCGGCGACCGCGATCGCCTGCTGGATGGTCATGCCGGGGAGGAAGGCGAACTGGCCGGGCGTGCCGACCTCGCCCATCGCGAAGAACGGACGATACTGCCCGACCTCGACCGAGACGTCCGGGTGGCGGAGATATTGTGCGGCGAGGCGCCGCGTGACCTCGGCCTCGACGGCGGCGGTGGTCAGCCCGCGCGCCGGCACGCTGCCGATCAGCGGCATGGCGATATGGCCCGACTGGTCGACGAGGTAGGTGTTGGAGAGATCGTCCTGGCCGAACACGATGACGCGCAACTGGTCGCCGGCGTCGAGCTGGTAGGGCGCGACGAGTTCCGCATGCGTAGCGTCGGGAACGTAGGGCGTGCCGGCACAGCCGGTGAGCAGCACGAGGCCGAGAAGCAGGGGCAGGGCGTGCAGGCGCATCGGGGCTTTGGCCTCGGGAGAATCTCTGGCCGGATGATCGAGCCCGTATGGTTAACGCGCCGTAAAAATGAACACTTGGTTTCCTTCGTATCCGGCGCCGCTAATACATTGTTAAGCAAGCTTAACCGAAGGTATACTGCTCATGAGCCAAAATTAACGATGTGATTACCATAACTCCCCATCATCCCGGCAAAGAAGCTCTGGGAAGGTGAGTCTCGCGCCATGGAAAACCAGCCGGTCCCGGCGACGGACGTGGAGGTCGACTTCAAGGCATTGCTCGGGGCGCTTCGCCAGCGCCTGCCGTATCTCATTGTCTTCGTCGTGCTGGTCGCGATCGGCACCTACACGCTGCTGGCGCAGCTTGCGCCGGTCTACAAGTCCGAGACGACGCTGCTCATCCAGTCCGGCGAGACCAGCCTGACCGCGCCGACGCAAAGCGCGAACGATGCCGCGAGCGCCATCGACCAGCAGGCGATCACCAGCCAGGTGCAGTTGATCCGCTCGCGCGATTTGGCGCTGGCGGTGGTGCGCAAGCTCGACCTTATCCACAAGCCGGAGTTCGACCCGAAGGCGAACCCGTCGCTGATCACCAAGCTGCTGCAGAAGGTCGGCCTCTCGAAGCCGGACAGCACCGCGGTCTCGGAAGATCGCGTGCTCGACGCCTACTACCAGAAGCTGACGGTCTACGCCGTCGACAATTCGCGGGTCATCGGCATCGACTTTGAATCGACCGATCCGAAGCTCGCCGCCGACGTCGCCAACGCCGTCGCCGCCGAGTACCTGACGCTCCAGCAGGCGGCGAAGCACGACACGACCGCCGATGCGGCGCAGTGGCTGTCCGACCAGATCGTCGATCTCCGCGGCAAGGTGCAGGCGGCGGAAGCGAAGGTCGAGACGTATCGCTCGATGCACGATCTGTTCGACACGAGCAGCGGTGGGACTGGCACGGCGACCACGACGCTGCCGCAGCAGCAGCTCTCCGACCTCAACGCGGAACTCACCCGCACGCGCGCTGCCCGCGCCGACGCCGAGGCGAAGGCTTCGCAGATACGGCAGGCGCTGCAGTCGAACAACGTGCCGAACGTCAGCGACGTCCTCAACTCTCAGCTCATCCAGAACCTGATAGGCCAGGAAGTGGCGCTGCGGGCGCAGATCGCGCAGCTCAACGCGACGCTGCTGCCGGCGCACCCCAAGATGCGCGAGTTGAATGCGCAGCTTGTCGGCCTCGACGACCAGATCGCCGGCGAGGCGCGCAAGATTCTCGACTCGCTCGAAGGCGAGGCGAAGCTCGCGGCCGCGCGGGAAGACGAGATCCAGAACGGCCTCGTCGGCCTGAAGCAGACCGCCGCTACGGCCGGCGACGATGGCGTGGAACTGCGCGCGCTGGAGCGCGAGGCGGCCGCCGACCGCGACTTGCTCGAGTCGTATCTCGGCCGCTATCGCGAGGCGCTGGCGCGCGAGCAGGGCAACGACCTGCCGGCCGACGCGCGCATCATCTCGCGCGCCTCGGTCGCCAACGATCCCGACTTCCCGAAGAAGACGCCGATGACGCTCGCCGCGACCTTCGCGGCGCTGATCCTGGCGATCGCCTTCCTGCTCCTGCGCGAACTCGCCAGCGGCCGGCCGATGCGCGGCGTCACCTTCGCCGAGGCGCTGCCGCAGGTGCCGGACGCCAAGCCGGTCGACGGCCATTCGCGCTGGGCCGACGATCACAGCGTGCGCCGCATGATGCCGAAGGAGCCGACGCTGGTTCCCGAGATGATCGACCGCGTCGAGGAGTCGCTGAAGCAGATCACGCATCAGGTGGTCGAGACCGGCGCCAAACGCATCCTGGTCACGCTCGCCGAGGGCAGCGACAGCGACGGCCGACCGCTCGGTGCGGTGGCGCTCGCCCGCGCGCTGGCGCGTACCGATGCGCGCGTCGTGCTGGTCGATTTCCGCGGCGACGGCGCCGATGCCGCGTCGATGGGGGAGGGACCCGATCTCCCCGGCTTCGCCGATCTGTTCGACGGCGACGCGTCGTTCGCGCAGGTCATCTTCCGCGATCGCAAGTCGCGGGTGCATTTCATCCCCGCCGGCCGCAAGCCGCTCGGCCGCGATCTTCTCGATGACGAGCGGCTGGAGACGGTGCTCTCCGCGCTGACGCTGACCTACGACTACGTGCTGCTCGATGCCAGCGACGAGATGATCGGCGTCGTCGGTCCGGCCTGCGGCGCGGCGATGGTCGTCTCGGAATTCGGCGCCAGCGATCCGCGCACGGTCAATGCGTTCGACCGCATCGGCGACGTGTCGGACGCGGAGATCATGCTGCTGGTGGTCGATCCGCCGTCGCCGCATTCGGGCGAGCGGGCGGACATGGCCTCGGGCGAGGCGGCGTAGGCGAGGGCGGACGCGCCGCGTTCTGGGTCGGCACACCCCTCCCCAAAACTGCTTTGCGGTTTTGGCCCTCCCACAAGGGGAGGGCTCAGGCGGAGATTGCTGGAGCGTAGCGTTCCCACAAGGATGAACCCTCCCCTTGTGGGAGGGTCAAAAGGCCGTTTGGGAGGGTGTCTATCCTCCCGGCGGAAACCTAAGCTTCCGCCTCCGGCCGCAACATCCAGCGGATGATGAGCCCGGCCGGCACGATCCATACCAGCCCGGCGATGGCGAAGTAGATCGTCTGCAGCAGGATCGCGTCCTCGGGGACGTGCGCCACCGCAATGCGGACCGCCAGCAGCGCGTATGCCGGAATGAAGATCAGCAACAGCGCCGTCCCCAATATTCTCCGCGGTTTCTTCGGCAGCGCCATGATTCCCCGTGCGGTCTTGCCGCGATTGCCTCGCGGCCATCCGGGCTATATCGAAGCGGCGAAGGAGAGGGAAGGGATGACCACGCTCGCCGCCGAAGGGCCGATTGTCGCGATGCGCGATCCGGCGCGCGACCGCCGGCTGGTGCGCGCCTGGCTCCATCTCGTCGCGCTCATGATCATCGGCATCGTCGTGGTCGGTGGCGCGACGCGGCTCACCCACGCCGGCCTGTCGATAACGGAATGGCAGCCGGTGCACGGCGTCATCCCGCCGCTCAGCGACGCCGACTGGCAGGACGAATTCTCCAAGTATCAGCAGATCCCCGAGTTCCAGTTGAATCCGGGCATGACGCTCGCGGACTTCAAGGGCATCTTCTGGTGGGAGTGGGGCCATCGGCTGCTCGCCCGGCTCATCGGCGTCGTCGTTCTCCTGCCGCTCGTCCTGCTCTGGGCCACGGGGCGCATCGAGCGCGCGCTGAAGCCGCGGCTGGTCGCGATCCTTCTGCTCATCGGGCTGCAGGGCGCGGTCGGCTGGTGGATGGTCGCGTCCGGCCTCGAATTGCGCACAGACGTCAGCCAATACCGGCTGACGACGCACCTGACGCTCGCCTGCTTCATCCTCGCGTATGTGCTGTGGACGGCGCGCAGCCTGGCGCCTTCGTACACGCCGGCGGCGACGCCGACCCGCGCCGCGGCGGTGCTGATTGTCGCGCTCGCCTTCGTGCAGATTTTTCTCGGCGGTCTGGTCGCTGGGCTCGATGCCGGGCTGACGTTCAACACCTGGCCGCTGATGGACGGCGCGCTGGTGCCCTCGGGCCTGTTCCTGCAGGAGCCGTGGTGGCGGAATATTTTCGAGAATGTCGCGACGGTGCAGTTCGATCACCGGCTGGGCGGCTACGTGCTGTTCGCGGTGTCGCTGCTCTACGCGCTGTTCGCGAGCCGCACGCCGCAGGCGCCGGGCTCGCAGCGGCTCGCCTTCCTCGTGCTGCTGCAGGCCTCGCTCGGCGTCGCGACGCTGCTGACGATGGTGGCCCTTCCGCTGGCGTTGTTGCACCAGCTCGGCGCGGTGATCGTGCTCAGCTACGCCGTCACGCACCTCCGCGCCATGCTGCCGCCGCTGCCGGTGCGGATCGCGCTCGCGCCTAGCGCGTGACTTCGAACGCCAGGAACTGCGTGATCTGCGTGGCGCCGAAGTTGTTGTCCGACACCAGGATCAGCGTCTCGCTGCCGTTCGCCAGCTTCGGCCCCCAGCTTATGCCCTCGATGTTGTCGACGTAGCCGATGTTGGCCGTGTCGAGGTTGAGCAGGAGCTGCTTCGCCGCCGGCGTGTAGGTCGCGCCGGTGAGCGCGGGCAGGGCGCTCACGTCGGTGGCGGCCGAGGGATCGACGTCGTAGAGCCGGATGTAGTCCTTGTACTGGCCGTCGGCGGCCTGCACGCCGGAGCGCTCGACGACGATCAGGTGGCTGTCGTCGGCGAGGAAATCGCTGACGCCGTTGTCGGCGCCCTTGCCTTCGCCGGGCGTCGCGGGGATCGCGTCGACGGGGTAGGCAACCTCGCGCAGTACCTTGCCGCTGCGATCGAGCTCGGTGAAACGGGCGACGGCGCCGGCCTTCGGCGTCGCGATCGGGCCGTCCTCGTAGATCGCCTCCTCCATGCCGAGCCACGCCGACTTGCCGCCCGGCGCGAAGGCGAGTGACTCGAAGGTGAGGTTGTGGCGGCCGCCGGCTTCCTTGTCGGAGTGGACCGCGAAGATCGGCGGCGTCGGGATGTCGGCGACCTGCC
Source organism: Bauldia sp. (assembly GCA_037200845.1). Classification (NCBI taxonomy): domain Bacteria; kingdom Pseudomonadati; phylum Pseudomonadota; class Alphaproteobacteria; order Hyphomicrobiales; family Kaistiaceae; genus Bauldia; species Bauldia sp. Next base: position 2,140,539 of record JBBCGQ010000001.1, on the reverse strand, counting down.
TGCCGGTGCGGTCGGCGACGCGCAGGAACGGGTTGAGGTTCTTGTTGCGGTCGCCTTCGCTCGTCCACCAGACGTTGCCGTTTTCCGGATCGATGCGGATTGCTTCCGGGTCGGGCACCTCGCCGCCGGCCTTGGAATTCGGGTAAGGCTGGCCGCTCGCCTGCAGCAGCGTCACGGCGTGCTCCATGTCGGCGCGGAAAAGACGATCGGTGCTGAAGGTCAGCTTCACCGTGAAGAAGCGCGCCGGCGCGATGTCGGACTTGTCGTCGCTGATCGCGACGAAGTCGCCGGCCGCGGCGTCATAGTCGATGCCGGAAAGGCCGCCGACCAGCGCGCCATCGACCTTGGCGTCGTTCGGTACGGTCGCGGCGCCGATGAAGCGCAGCGACTTGATCGGCGCGGCCGAGGCCACCGACGAAAACGCGGACGCGCAGAGAAGCGCTATTGCGAGGGCGCGGAGCATCTTGTCTCTCCCGATGTTGGATGCCGCAATGCTGCATCGGGAGAGTGACAGGCGAATGTCGCGACGTTGGCGAACCTGCGACTACGGCAAGCTCGCTGTTTCCTCGAGGCCGAGCATGAGATTGAGGTTCTGCACGGCCTGGCCGGACGCGCCCTTGCCGAGGTTGTCGAGCTTGGCGAGCAGCACCGCCTGCTGATGCTTCGGGTTGCCGTAGACCGACAGCGTCATGCGGTTGGTGTCGTTGAGGCCCTCGGGCTCCGGATTGCGCGGATCGAGCGAGGACGCGTTGCCGATCGCCAGCGTCTCTTCCAGCGGCTCGACGGTGACGTAATGCTCGCCTTCGTAGTGCTCGGCCAGCGCGCCGTGCAGTGCCTCCAGCGTCGGCTTGCCGGGCATCGCCCAGAGCTGCAGCGGGATCGACACCAGCATGCCCTGCGCGAAGCGGCCGACGCTCGGGATGAACAGCGGCCGGCCGGCGAGATCCGAATAGGCCTGGATCTCCTCGATGTGCTTCTGCACCACGCCCATCGCGTAGAGCCGGAAGTTATCGTGGGTCGCGTTTGGCGAGGTCTCGTCCTCGAACGCGGTGATCAGCGACTTGCCGCCGCCGGAATATCCCGACACGGCGTTGATCGTCACCGGCCAATCCTTCGACACGAGGCCCTTCTCGACCAGCGGCCGCAGAAGCGCGATCGCGCCGGTTGCGTAGCAGCCGGGGTTGGAGACGCGGCCGGCGCCGACGATCGCGGCGCGCTGGGCGCCGTCCATCTCGGGGAAGCCGTACGTCCAGCCTTCGGCGACGCGATGCGCGGTCGATGCGTCGATGACGCGGGTGCGGTTGTTGCGGATCATGCCGACGGCCTCGCGCGCGGCGTCGTCGGGCAGGCAGAGGATCACGGCGTCGGCGTCGTTCAGCATCTCGGCGCGCGCGGCCGGGTCCTTGCGGCGCGCGGCGTCGATCGAGGCGATGGCGATGTCGCTCCGCCCCTCCAGCCGCTGCCGGATCTGCAGGCCGGTGGTGCCGGCCTCGCCGTCGATGAAAACCGTCGCGCTCACGTGTCTTCTCCCTTCCGCCGCTCGGCAAGCAGGCCGAGGTAGTACATCGCGATGGTCGATGCCGCGATGGCGGTGATATCGGCATGGTCGTAGGCCGGCGCAACCTCGACGACGTCGCCGCCGGCAAAATCGATCGGGCCGAGGGCGTGCAGGATGGCCAGCGCCTCGCGGCTTGAGAGACCGCCGGCGACCGGCGTGCCGGTGCCCGGCGCAAACGCCGGATCGAGGCAGTCGATGTCGAAGGTGAGATACGCCGGCATCTCACCGACGCGTTCCTTGATCTGTTCGGCGATGCCGGCGACACCCAGCGTATCGACCGCGTCCGGCCCCAGCATCGCGATGCCGAAATCTTCCGGCGCGTGCGTGCGGATGCCGATCTGGATCGAGCGGTGCGGATCGATGAGATTTTCCTTCACGGCGCGGCCGACGAACGAGCCGTGCGAGATCGCGCCGTCGTGGTCCGGCCAGGTGTCCTGGTGTGCGTCGAACTGCACGAGCGCCAGCGGCCCGTATTTGGCGGCGTGCGCCTTGAGCAGAGGGTAGGTGACGAAATGATCGCCGCCCAGCGAGAAAAGCTGCGCGCCGGACGCGATGATCTTCGCGGCCTCCGCTTCGATCACGGCGGCGAAATCCATCGGCCGGGAATAATCGAAATATGCGTCGCCGTAATCGACGACGGCGAGCGTCGCGAACGGGTCGGCGTGGAAGGGATACTGCGGGTCGCCATCCATGATCGCCGAGGCGCGGCGGATCGCCTGCGGCCCGAAGCGCGCGCCCGGCCGGTTGGTCGTCGCCTGATCGAACGGGATGCCCCACGCGACCGCATCGACGCCGGCCAGCTCGCGCGTGTAGCGCCGGCGCATGAACGACAGCGCGCCGCCGTAGGTCGGCTCCTGCGCGCCGCCTTTCAGCGGCCCGGTGAAGGCGTTGTCGGTCGGCGATTTCGGGCTCTGGGTCATGGCCTTTGATTTATCACACTGCGTGTTGGGAGGGTGGACCCCTCCCAGCCTCCCCTTTCAGGGGGAGCGGCTCTTCTGCGTTTGATGCAACGACACGCAACGAACTCGATGAACTCCTCCCCTGAAAGGGGGAGGGCGGGAGGGGGTCGCCTCAAGCGCACATGCACAAACAAAAAGGGCGGACCCTTGGGCCCGCCCTTTTTCCGAATTCCTTGCGCGGCTAGCGCTTGGAGAACTGGAAGGAGCGGCGGGCCTTGGCGCGGCCGTACTTCTTGCGCTCGACGACGCGCGAGTCGCGGGTGAGGAAGCCGCCCTTCTTGAGCACGGCGCGGAGGTCCGGCTCGTAGTAGGTGAGCGCCTTCGAGATGCCGTGGCGGACCGCGCCGGCCTGGCCGGACAGGCCGCCGCCGGCGACCGTGGCGTTGACGTCGTACTGGCCGTTGCGCGTGGCGGCGAGGATCGGCTGCTGCACGACCATCTGGAGGACCGGCCGCGCGAAGTAGGCGGAGAAGTCCTTGCCGTTGATGATGATCTTACCGGCGCCGCGCGAAATCCAGACGCGGGCGACCGCGTTCTTGCGCTTGCCGGTGGCGTAGGCGCGGCCTTGCGCATCGAGCTTCTGAACGTAGACCGGAGCCGAGGCGACGTCGGGCTTCAGATCCTGGAGAGACTGCAGGTCGGCCATAGTTATGCGGCCCTCTGGTTCTTGCGGCTGAGCGCCGCGATGTCGATGGCTTCCGGGTTCTGCGCGGCGTGCGGATGTTCCGCGCCGCTGTAGACCCGGAGATTCTTGAGCTGCTTGCGGCCGAGCGGACCCTCGGGGATCATGCGCTCCACCGCCTTCTCCAGAACGCGCTCGGGGAACTTGCCCTCGAGGATCTGGCGCGCGGTGCGCTCCTTGATGCCGCCGATGTAGCCGGTGTGCCAGTAGTAGGTCTTGTCCGTCCGCTTGCGGCCGGTCAGCACGACCTTGTCGGCGTTGATGACGACGACGTTGTCGCCGCAATCGACGTGCGGGGTGTAGGACGGAAGATGCTTGCCGCGCAGCCGGCGGGCGATGATCGCCGCCAGGCGCCCGACCACCAGGCCGTCCGCGTCGATCAGAACCCACTTCTTCTGAACGTCGGCGGCCTTGAGATTGAACGTGGACATGATTGTCTCGGGCTCGTTTCAAAGCGAAGGCGGCAAAGGGTGCCGCCAAGGTGCGCGGTTTCTATAGGGAAGGGCGCACACGGTCAAGCAAATGCGCGGAATAAATGCAAGTGAAATCAGAGACTTGCCTATGTGGTATTATGATACCGGCATATTTCGCGCGTGAGATCACCAATTGTCGAGCGGGCGACACCGCCCCGAACGGCCTTTGGCCGTTTGACCCTCCCACAAGGGGAGGGTTCATCCTTGTTGAAACACCCGGCCTCAACAAACTCCGCTTGTTGAGCCCTCCCCTTGGGGGAGGGCCAAAACCGCGAGCGGTTTTGGGGAGGCGTGTGCCGCAGCGGACTCGAACGATGGGTACGTTTGGCCTTCGCCCCTCCTTGAGGCGACGACGCGGCAAAGACCTCCGCCCCAAAAACGAAAAAGCCCCGCGGTGTTGTGCCCGCGAGGCTCCTTCTTCGATCCGGCGCTGGCGCGCCGGGGACGAATTTCTAGAAGTGCTTGTTGATGCCGAAACGGAAGAGTGTGTCGGTCAGGTGCACGGCCGTGACGACCGGCGAATAGCTGTGCTGATAGCTCTGGGTGCCGAGATCGGCGAAGAGCAACTCCGCCTTCCACGACCAGGTGTCGGTGATCTTCGACTCAACGCCGCCGCCGAACACGCCGCCGGTGTGGGTCGCCCTGGCGTCGGAGTATCCGACGGTCCGGTTGGTGATTTCGCGGAAGCCGTCCGTGGTGGCAACGCCGGCGGTCAAATAGAACAGCGTCGGGTTGCTCATCAGCGTCGACGTCCAGCCCAGGCGGGCGCGCAGGGTGGCGAAGTAAGTCTGCGTCATCCAGCCGTCCGTTGGATTCGGATTGTAGGGAACGCTGCTCGAATCCATGAAGGCGTGTCCGCCGATGCGGCCCCAGGAAGCGTCGCCTTCGATGCCGAAGACCATGTTGTTCATCGCGGCGAAATTGTAGCCCACCGTTATGCCCAGCAGCCCGCCGTTTGCGGGGACGTCGAGCGCCTTCCAGGATGTGATGTCAGGCGAGGACGTTGGTGCGGTGAATGCCGCCGTCGAATTGCCCCCACCATAAGAGCCGACTGCGCCGACGTAGAAGCCGGTCCAATTTGCTGCCACGGGGGCCGCTCCGGCGGAGCCCGCCGCGAGCATGGCCGATAGTGCGACGGCCGCGATGCTGCCGTGTGCGAGAAACTTCATTGTTGTCCAGCCTCCTGAGAATCGAATTGTGCTCGTTAGTCCGCCGGGGACGAACTAGGCGCAAAATCCGAGAATTGGGAACTGTGGAGGTGGCAGTTTTCCCCGCTGTCGGGCGGGGCCAATGCGAGTTCGCAGCGGCCTGTTGCAAATGTGCAGCAAGATTGGAGGCGCCCGGGAAAATCCCGGGCACCTCAGATTGCGGAGGAAGCTGTCACCGCTATTAGAAGCGGTAGTTCAGACCCAACTGGAAGCTGCTCGCCACCAAGTGCACGTTGGTGCCGCCCGCGGGGCCGGGAACCGCGTAGTTCTTCGTGCCTAGATCGGTGTAACGATACTCGCCGCGGACCGTCCACTTCTGGGTCAGCGCGTATTCCGCGCCGATACCTGCCGTCCAGCCGACGTGCGTCTGCGTGCTCGCACCGTTGAACGCCAGCGACTCCGTGCGCGTTCCGGTACCCCAAGCGACGCCAGCCGTTACGTACGGCAGCCAACGGCCCGAAGAGAACCCTAGGCGGCCACGCACTGAGGCCAGTTGGGTAATCTGCTGCTGCATGCTGATGATGCCGGGAGGACCAGCGCCGGGACCCGTCTGGGTGTCCGTGATGCCCGCCCACGACCAGTCACCCTCGATGCCGGCCACCAGCCCGCTGGCGAATTGCCAGTCGTAACCGACCTGAACGCCAGCGAACCCGCCCTTGGGGGTGAGGTCGCGTGCGCCGACAGCGCCATTGGCGAATTCAGCGTCAGCGCCTGCCAAGGCGTAACCGCCGTGAACACCGACGTGAAAGCCAGTCCAGCCGATGATCGGAGCAGAGCCGGGAAGCTGTGCCGGCGGCGTCACCACCGACAGGTCGGCGGCGGAGGCGGACCCGGCCGCTGCCAACACGCCAAACGCCAGCGCGCTCGCGCCAGCGAGAAATTCCTTACGCATCACATAACTCCACAAACGCAACAAACCCCGTGCCCACCGCGCAATTTAACGGCATCGTAATATTTCGCCACCGATTTCGCGGGTTCGGCGAATCAAGCAAGGTTAATGTTGCTCTGCAGCAACAATCGCAACCGACGCTAGAAACGAGGCGTGCCGTGGCCCATCAAAACCCAACCGATCCAACGCTTCGCGCGCTGTTCGGCTCCGTTCGCACCGTCGCCGTGGTCGGGGCTTCGACCAATCCGGCGCGGCCCGTCTACGGTGTCATGGATTACATGCTGCGCGCCGGCTACCGGGTCGTCCCGGTGAACCCCGGCCAGGCCGGCCGCGAGATACTGGGGCAGCGGGTTTACGCGACGCTCGCCGACGTTCCCGAGCCGGTCGACGTGGTCGACATATTCCGGCGCCAGGAGGCGCTCGCCGGCATCGTCGATGAGGCGCTGACGCTCCGCCCGTTGCCGAAGGCGATATGGATGCAGCTCGACCTCCGCGACGAGGCCGCCGCCGCCAAGGCCGAGGCGGCGGGCCTGACCGTAGTGATGGACCGATGCATCAAGGTCGATCACGCGCGGCTGCCGTGGAAAACTCACAGCTAGCTCTTGTTTGTTGCTATTTTGTCACGAGCCGTGATTCTCGCTCAACCCCTGCTTACCCTCTGCAACCTGCCCTGTTAACCTGTGGATAACTATTAGGGTGGGACGGGCGTAAGCGTTGTGTAACCGGGGTTAGCGTCATGAAAAGCGTTCGCGTTATCAGTGTGTTGGCTGCGGCTATCGCAGTTGCTGGGCCGGTGAGCGCCGTCCAGGCGACCAATTGGCAGGGAGCGTATGTCGGCGCCAGCGCCGGCTTCGCCTCGACAACCTGGCAGGGTGACCTCACCAAGTATCCGGGCGGCACGACGGCCGCCTTCGATTTCCCGATGGGAACGTACAAGTCGATCAACGGTGGCGGATTGATCGCCGGCGGACAGATCGGGTTCACGAAGCAGAGCGGCGACGTGGTCTGGGGCATCGAAGGGGATCTGTCCCACGTCGATGCCGATGCCTTCGGCGTGTTCGCGACCAAAGACTTCGGTCCGGGAAACCCGAGCGGCGCCACCAAGCAGGTATTTTATAAGCATATCCAGACCAATCTCGACTGGCTCGGCACCGTTCGCGGACGCGTCGGCGTTCTCGTCAACCCCGATACGCTGGTCTATGGGACAGCCGGCGTGGCGGTCGGCGGGACGTCTTCGCATCAGGACGTTTTCTTCGACGGCGGAGTTTCGGGTGACCCCAAGCTTCACGCCTCGGGCGATGCCAGCGCCACGAAGTGGGGCTGGACCGTCGGCGCCGGCGTAGAAAAGCAACTGGGCAACCATTGGAGCGTCAAGGCGGAGTATCAGGTGGCGGACCTCGGGCGCATCGACTACCGCTACATCGGCACGCACACCGGCTATCCGTACAACAACACTCCCGGTTCGGTGCATGACACCGACGGGTTCAGCCCCGAGCTGATCGTGCAGGTCGCCCGCGTCGGCTTCAACTATCGTTTCGGGGGCTAGCCTCAGCGGCATCGCAAGCTTCGCGAAAGAAGGCCGGGCCGCGCGCCCGGCCTTTTTGTTTTGCCGGCGCTAGCTGGCGCGTGCTCCGCCTGATGGCGGCGTCGAAGGTCCGTTCTTCGTTCCGCTTGTGGTCGGCGAGCAGCCCTCGCGTTCCGGCGGCCTGAAACAATAGTCTCCCGTCGATGATGGTGGCGGAACCGGCGTTTCGTCGCCGTGGTAATTTCCGGATGGCGATCCTTTGGCTTGGGCCATGGGGCGGCCTACCCATAGCCACCCCAGAAACCAAGGACATCCCGATGAGTGACGATCGCGTTCCGGCCTTTTCGACGCTGGCCATCCATGCCGGCGCCAAGCCCGACCCCGCCACCAATGCGCGCGTGACGCCGATCTACCAGACGGCGTCCTACGTCTTTAACGACACGGAGCACGCGGCCAAGCTGTTCGGCCTGCAGGCGTTCGGCAACATCTACACGCGCATCATGAATCCGACGCAGGATGTGCTCGAGCAGCGCATCGCGGCGCTGGAAGGCGGCACGGCCGCGCTCGCGGTCGCTTCCGGCCACGCGGCGCAGGTGCTGGTGTTCCACACGCTGCTGCAGCCGGGCGACGAGTTCATCGCGGCGAAGCAGCTCTACGGCGGCTCGATCAACCAGTTCAACCACTCGTTCAAGAATTTCGGCTGGCAGGTGAAGTGGGCCGACATCAACGATGTCTCGACTTTCGAGAAGGCCGTGACGCCCAAGACCAAGGCCATCTTCATCGAGTCGATCGCCAACCCCGGCGGCATCGTCAGCGACATCGCCGGCATCGCCAACGTCGCCAAGCGGGCAGGGGTGCCGCTCATCGTCGACAACACGCTGGCGACGCCGTACCTGATCCGGCCGTTCGAGCACGGTGCCGACATCATCGTCCATTCGCTGACCAAGTTCCTCGGGGGCCACGGCAACTCGATCGGCGGCGTCATCGTCGACGGCGGCAAGTTCAACTGGACGGCCAACAAGGGCCGCTTCCCGGCGCTGTCGGAGCCGCGGCCGGAGTACAACGGCCTGGTCATCGGCGAGACGTTCGGCAACTTCGCCTTCGCCATCGCGGCGCGCGTGCTGGGCCTTCGCGACCTTGGCGCATCGATCGCGCCGTTCAACGCGTTCCTCATCCTCACCGGCATCGAGACGTTGCCGCTTCGGATGCAGAAGCATTCCGACAACGCGGCGGACGTCGCAGAGTATCTCGCCGGCCACAAGAAGGTGACATGGGTCAGCTACGCCGGCCTGCCCGGCGACCGCTACCACCAGCTCGCGTTGAAATATGCGCCGAACGGGGCGGGCGCGGTGCTTACCTTCGGCATCGAGGGCGGCGACGAGGCCGGCAAGAAACTGGTCGAGAGCGTGAAACTCTTCTCGCACCTCGCCAACATCGGCGACACGCGCAGTCTGATCATCCACCCGTCGTCGACGACGCACAGCCAGTTGACGCTCGACCAGCGCAAGGCCGCCGGCGCCGGGCCCGACGTCGTCCGCCTGTCGGTCGGCATCGAGGACGTCGCCGACATCATCGCCGACCTTGAGCAGGCGCTGGCGAAAATCTGATGGACTTGCGCGCCTACATCCTCGCGGCGGCGGTCGCTGCCGCGAGTCCGGCGGGCGCGGCCGACTGGGACGCAACCTGGGTCGGCGGCTTCGACAATGGCGGCGATGGGGTTCAAGTCATTATTGCCGGCGACACGGTCGTCGGCTTCTTCCTCGGCGGCGACTATCTCGAGGTGACCGATCCTGGCGCGCTCGCCGCCGACGGCTCGCTGAGCTTCAAGTGGGACGGCGGCGCGGCGACGCTTTCGGCGGCCGGCGACAGCCATACGCTGACGATCCATGCCGCCGGTGCTGCCGATCGCGTCATCGAATTGAAGCGCGACCAGTAAGCCTCTTGCGAATGTCCGCGGAAAGGCACACATGCCTGCCCCGGGGCGCCCGTAAGAGTCCAATTTCATGAATGTTATCGAGGTCGAGAACCTCACCAAGTCGTTCGGCGAGGTCAAAGCCGTTGACGACATCTCGTTCGAGGTGCCGGAGGGCGAGATATTCGCCTTCCTCGGCCCGAACGGCGCCGGCAAGTCGACCACGATCAAGATGCTGACGACGCTGCTGCAGCCGACGTCCGGCACCATCCGTGTCAACGGCCACGATCCGGTCAGGGATCCCGACGCCGTTCGCCGCTCGTTCGGCATCGTCTTCCAGGACCCGGCGGTCGACGACGAACTCACCGCCTGGGAAAACATGGAGTTCCACGGCGTCCTCTACGGCGTGCCGAAGGCCAGGCGGCGGGCGCGCATCGACGAGCTGCTCAAGTTTGTCGAGCTTGAGGATCGCGCCGACAGCCAGGTCAAGGAATTCTCGGGCGGCATGCGCCGCCGTCTCGAGATCGCGCGCGGGCTGCTGCATACGCCCAAGATCGTCTTCCTCGACGAGCCGACGCTCGGCCTCGATCCGCAGACGCGCAATCACATGTGGAGTTATCTCCAGCAGCTCAACAAGAGCGACAAGACCACGGTCTTCTTCTCCACCCATTACATGGAGGAGGCCGAGCGCGTCGCGCAGCGCATCGCCATCATCGACCACGGCAAGATCGTCGCGATGGGGACGGCCGAGACGCTGCGCGCCGAGACCCAGACGAATTCACTGGAAGAGGCGTTCCTGGCATTGACCGGCAAGACGATCCGCGACGAGGAAGGTTCCTCGTCCGACCGGATGCGGACGATGATGCGCGTAAGGCGGGGGCGCTGAGCATGTGGCCCGCGATCTACATCATGTGGCTACGCCAGATGAAGCGGTTCATCCGCTCCAAGGCGCGCATCGTCGCGTCGCTGGCGCAGCCGCTCCTGTTCCTGGTCACCTTCGGCTTCGGCTTCCGCGCCATCTTCCAGCAGGCCGGCGCCGGCAACTACATCGATTTCCTGGCGCCCGGCATCGTATGCATGGCGATTGTTTTCTCGTCGGTCTTCTCCGGCATCGAGGTAATGTGGGACCGCCAGTTCGGCTTCCTCAAGGAGACTCTGGTCGCCCCCGTCAGCCGCACGGCGCTGATGTTCGGGCGCACGCTCGGCGGCGCCACGGTGGCGCTTATCCAGGGGCTGCTCGTCCTCATCGTGACGCTGATCGTCGGCTTCCGCCCGACGAACTGGGAGCTGGTGCCGGTCGCGATCGTCGTGATGGCGCTGATCTCGATCATCTTCACGGCGTTCGGCACGGCGGTCGGCGCCAAGCTCCGTGACATGCAGGGCTTCCAGCTCATCATGAACTTCATCATCATGCCGCTGTTCTTCCTGTCGGGAGCGCTCTTTCCGCTCGATGGCCTGCCGACGGTGATGTACTGGATCGTTCGCATCGATCCGCTGTCCTACGGCGTCGATGCTCTGCGCGGACTGCTCATCGGCGTCGCGCATTTCGGCGTGGCGCTGGATCTCGGCGTGCTGGTGGTCGTGGCCGTGGGCCTCGTCGGCCTCGGCGCGTATTTCTTCTCGCGGATCGAGGTTTAGGCCACCTTCGCCGGGGTGACGCGGCGCGCGATCTCCGCGCCGTGTTCCCGCTCGACGACGGCTATATCGTACTGGCTCTGCAGGTCGAGCCAGAATTGCGCGCCGTTGCCGAAATAGCGCCCGAGGCGGACGGCGGTATCGGCGCTGATCGCCCGGCGGCCGTTGAGGATATCGGTGATCCGGCCCGACGGCACACCCAGATCGAGCGCGGCGCGATTGGCGCTTAGTTCGCGCGCTGCCAGTTCGCGCTTCAGCAGGCGGCCTGGATGCACGGCGGGGGTCATTTTCTATCCCTTATGGTAGTCGATGATTTCGACATCGAAGGCGTCGCCTTGTCGATACTCAAAACAGATGCGCCAGCGTGCGTTGACCGTCATGGCCCACTGGCTCCGCCGCTCACCCTTGAGCTTGTGCAGCCCGACGCTTTTTAGCCGGCCGAGATCGCTCAGCGATTTCGCGACGTTCAACGCCAGCAGCAAATCGATCGCCGCGTCGAAATCCACGCCACGAAACTGGTTTGGCTGCTGGCCTTCCCAAACCTTGCGGCTGGCGGCATTCCGCCATGACCGGATCATGGCATAAATGTACTACGCGAGACGGCGAATGCAAGGGTGGGCAACCCGTTACTGTCCTGTGTCCCGCATCACATCGCGCGCCTTCCCACCGCCGTCCCGATCCGCCATAGTTTTGGCGGGGCGCATGACTGACTCGGGAACCGCATATTCCATGCACCTGTTCGCGCGCCTTGTTTTCCCTGCCGTTCTGCTGATTGCCGCGCCCGCCTTCGCCGCCTCCTGCCACAAGGAGCCGACGTTCGAGGCCTGGGTGCAGGGCGTGGCCGCCGAGGCCAAGGCCGGCGGCGCCTCGCAGCGGGCGATCAACGATGCGCTGGGCGGCGTCGTATTCGACCCGGCGATCGTCAAGAAGGATCGCGCGCAGGGCGTCTTCACGCAGGATTTTCTCCAGTTCTCCGACCGCATGGTCGCCGGCTACCGGATCACCAACGGCAAGGCGAACATCGCCAAGCTGAAACCGGTGTTCGACCGGATCGACAAGCAGTTCGGCGTGCCGGCGCCGGTGCTGGTCGCGTTCTGGGGGCTGGAGACAGACTTCGGCGCCTTCAATGGCGATGGTCCGACACTTACTTCGCTGGCTACGCTTGGCTACGACTGCCGGCGGCCTGACCTGTTCCGCAAGCAGTTGCTGTCGGCGATCAAGATCATCGACCGCGGCGACCTTTCCGCTTTCCAGATGCGCGGCCCATGGGCGGGCGAGCTCGGCCAGCTCCAGTTCATCCCCGAGCGCTACTTCGACTTCGGCGTCGACTTCGACGGCGACGGTCGCGTCGATCTCCTGCACTCGTCGGCCGACGCGCTTGCTTCGGCGGCTAACTACCTCAAGAGTCTCGGCTGGCATCGCGGCGAGCCTTGGCTGCAGGAGGTCGATGTTCCGAACACGCTGCCGTGGGACCAGGCCGACATCTCGATCAAGTTGCCGCTGTCGCAATGGTCGGCGTGGGGCGTGACGCTGGCGAACGGCAAGCCGCTGCCGGCGAAGGGCCCCGACGCCTCGCTCCACCTGCCGATGGGCCGCAACGGTCCGGCGTTCCTGGCGTACCCGAACTTCGACGTCTATCTCGACTGGAACAACTCGCTGGTCTACTCGACCACCGCCGCCTACTACGCGACCCGGCTGGCGGGCGCGGGTCCGGTCCATCGCGGCTCCGGCGTCGATCTGCCGACGGTCGCCGAGATCAAGGAGATCCAGAAGCTGCTCGCCGCGCAGGGCTACGACATCGGCAAGGCCGACGGCATCATCGGCGCGGCGACGCGCGCGGCGGTGAAGGCGATGCAGATCAAGTACGGGCTGCCGGCGGATTCCTATCCGTCGGAGGAATTGCTGGATAAGTTGCGGGGCGGGTAGCCGCGTCAGCGGTTGCTGAGGCACACCCCTCCCCAAAACCGCTTTGCGGTTTTGGCCCTCCCGCAAGGGGAGGGCTCAGTGGAGTCGGGGTCGGGCAGCCAGGATGAACCCTCCCCTTGCGGGAGGGTCAAATCGCCGTCAGGCGATTTGGGGAGGGGTGCCTCTCATCTCCTCCGACGAAGCTACGCCTTCACGCGCACGTACCGCCCCGGGGCCGGCTCGATGCCGCGCCCCACGGGCCTCGCCTTCACGCGGCGCTTGTCCTGTGCCTCGATCCACTGCTGCCAGTGCGGCCACCAGGAGCCTTCGTGCTCCTTGGCCTTCTTGGCCCAGGCGGCGAAGCCGTCGCCCTTCGGCGCCGGGCCGGTCCAGTAGGCGTACTTCTTGCGCGACGGCGGGTTGATCACGCCGGCGACGTGGCCGGAGCCGGACAGCACATACGTCACTTTGCCGCCGAAGTATTGCGAGCCGAAGAAGACCGAGCGGGCAGGGGCGATGTGGTCCTCGCGCGTCGCCAGGCTGTAGATCGGCGTCTTCACCTTCTTGAGGTCGACGCTGACGCCGCCGAATTTCATCTTTCCCTTCGACAGCTCATTATCGAGGTAGCAGGCGCGCAGGTAGAAGGCGTGGTTGGCGGCCGGCATGCGCGTCGCATCGGCGTTCCAGTGGAGCAGGTCGAAGGGCGCCGGCTCCTTGCCCTTGAAGTAATTCGAGATGACGTAGGGCCAGATCAGATCGTTCGAGCGCAGCATGTTGAACGAGGCGGCCATCTCGCGGCCCTCGAGATAGCCGCGGACGCTCATTTCCTTTTCCAGCGAAGCAAGCTGCTCCTCGTCGACGAAGACCTTGAGGTCGCCGGCGTAGGTGAAATCGACCTGCGTCGCGAACAGCGTCGCCGCCTTGATGCGCGTGTCGCGCTTCGCCGCCATGTAGGCGAGGGAGGCGGAGAGCAGCGTGCCGCCGACGCAGTAGCCGACGGCGTTGATCTCTTTCACCTTGAGGCGTTTGCAGATGACATCGACGCTTTCGAGGACGCCTTCGCGCATGTAGTCCTCGAAGGTCTTCCTGGCCTGGTGCTCGTCCGGGTTTACCCACGAGACGACGAACACCGTGTGGCCCTGCTCGACGCACCAGCGGATAAACGATTTTTCCGGGTTGAGATCGAGGATGTAGAACTTGTTGATCCACGGCGGGATCATCAGCAGCGGCCGCTTCAGCACGGTCTTGGTCGACGGCGCGTACTGGATCAACTGGCAGATGGCGTTCTCGTGGATCACCTTGCCCGGGGTCGTGGCGATGTTGACGCCGAGCTTGAATTTCGAGTCGTCGGTCTGCCGGATCTTCAATTCGCCGTGGCCGGCCTCGATATCCTCGGCCAGCATCTTCATGCCGCGCACGAGATTGCCGGCGTTCTCGGTCAGCGTCTCGCGCAGCACTTCCGGGTTGGTGAGGGCAAAGTTGGAAGGCGCCAGCGCGTTGGCGATCTGGCGGACGTAGAATTGCGCCTTCTGGCGCGTGTGCTCGTCGAGACCCTCGGCGTCGTCGACCAGGCTCGCCGCCCAGCGCGCCGTGATCAGGTAGAACTGCTTGAGGAAATCGAAAAACTGGTTGGACGACCACTCGGAGTCGAGGAAGCGCTTGTCGCCGCCGTCAGGGATCGCGAACGGCGCGACGGTGATGCCCATCATGCGCTGGAGCGCGTTGGTCCAGAGGCCGGTGTACTGCATGTAGAGCCGGTTCTGGGCGTCCAGCGTGCGCGCCGGTTCGGCCAGCCAGTAGTCCGCCACCTTGGTCAGCGTGCGGACGATGTCGGTCAGGCTGTCGCCGAAATCGAAGGCCTGCTTGCCCGACTCGCGTGGTTTCAGGTACGCGGAGGCAGCCTTGCCGGCCTCCTCCAGCATCCGGGCGAGGTTGCGGGCGAAGGCTTCCGGGTCGCGGATGGCGTAGCTGATCTGTGGTGCGGGGCTGTTGGACTGCATGTTTTCGGAATAAATGGCGGGCCCTTTGCCCGCTATTTCGACATAATACGCAGGTAGTTAAGGTCTGCCTCACGGAATTCCAAGCGAAGTGTTTAACCCTTTGGTCACCAGCGCAGCCGACAGTCGGTGTGGCATGATCCGGACGGCAGAATCATTTATGCGGCAGGGGTTTGCGGCCGCTTTGGTGGTCGGCGTTGCGCTCGCGCTGTCGGGCTGCGCGCTCGGCATGAGCGAATTTTCCCGCACTGCAGCGAACACGGGCACCGGCGCGCCGGCCGTGAAGGAAGCGGTAATGGAAGAGGGCGCCATCCCGCTGAGGCCGGCGGCGCTGGTCGAGGAAGACGTGGCGCCGGTCGTCGAGAAGTCGCCGGCTGCGGTCGCCGCGGAGACGGTCGTGCCGACTTCCACGTACCCGAACCTCAACGTCATCCCGACCCAGCCCAAGGGCAAGCTGCTGTCGCCGGAAGAGAAGCAGAAGGTCATCGCCGAGCTCGAGGCGCTGGCCCGCAGCCAGGGCGATGCGCTCGCCAAGGAGCGAGCTACGGCAGCCGCTGCGTGCGATAATCTGAGCGCAACCGAGCTCCGCAAGCGGATGCTCCAGGGCGCCTGCTGACCGGCAAGCCGGTCGTCGAAATTCCCCCGTTTCATGTTATTAATCGCGCCCTTAGCGGGTGCTCGTCAGGGACAACGGCAATGAGCGAATTCTACAGCGTGCGGCGTCTGCCGCCTTATGTCTTCGAGCAGGTCAACCGGCTGAAGGCATCTGCCCGCGCATCCGGCGCCGACATCATCGACCTCGGCATGGGCAACCCGGACCTGCCGACGCCGAAGCACATCGTCGAGAAGCTGGCCGAGACGGCGCGGCGCGAGGACACGCACGGCTACTCCGCCTCGCGCGGCATCAGCGGCCTTCGCAAGGCACAGGCGGCTTATTACGCCCGTCGCTTCGGCGTGAAGGTCGACCCGAACACGCAGGTGATCGCCACCATCGGCTCGAAGGAAGGCTTCGCCAACATAGCCCACGCGATCACCGCGCCGGGCGACGTCGTGCTTTGCCCGAACCCGAGCTACCCGATCCATGCCTTCGGCTTCCTGATGGCGGGCGGCGTCATCCGCTCGCTGCCGGCGACGCCGGGCGAGGAATATTTCCACGCGCTCGAGCGCGCCGTGATGCACTCGACGCCGAAGCCGATCGCGGTCGTCGTCTGCTACCCGTCGAACCCGACGGCCGAGGTGGTCGATCTCGATTTCTACCGCGACCTGATTTCCTTTGCGCGCCGGCACGAGCTGCTGGTGCTGTCCGATCTCGCCTATGCCGAGGTCTACTTCGACGGCAATCCGCCGCCCTCGATCCTGCAGGTGCCGGGCGCCATCGACATCGCCGTCGAGTTCACCTCGATGTCGAAGACGTTCTCGATGGCGGGCTGGCGCATGGGCTTCGCGGTCGGCAACGACCGCCTGATCGCCGCGCTCGGACGGGTGAAGTCGTACCTCGACTACGGCGCCTTCACGCCGATCCAGGTCGCGGCGACTGCGGCGCTCAACGGTCCGCAGGACTGCATCGACGACATGCGCGCGACCTACAAGGGGCGGCGCGATGCGCTGGTCGATTCCTTCGGCCGGGCGGGGTGGGAGATACCCTCGCCGCGGGCTTCGATGTTCGCGTGGGCGCCGGTGCCGGAAAAATTCCGCGCGCTGGGGTCGCTCGAATTTTCCAAGCTGCTGATCGAGAAGGCCGACGTCGCGGTCGCCCCGGGCATCGGCTTCGGCGAGCACGGTGACGGCTACGTGCGCATCGCGCTGGTCGAGAACGAGCAGCGCATACGGCAGGCGGCGCGCAACCTCCGCAAGTTCCTCGATACGGCCGACAAGACGCTGCACAATGTCGTGTCGATCAACGCGGCGAGGTAGTTCCTCGTCGGTTTGCGGCACAAGCGCTGCTGTCGTTCCCGCGAAGGCGGGAACCCAGTAAACGCAGCAGAATGTTGTTGAGCGAAACCATGGAACGGCGCGTTTGCCTACCTGCGCGGCACATGCGATGCAGCAGGGGCTACTGGGCCCCGCCCTTCGCGGGGACGACAGCAGTGTGTAGTCTCGGCGAAGCAGAGTTTTTCGCATGAACGCGCCCCTTCGCATCGGTGTCGCCGGCCTCGGCAATGTCGGCACCGCGCTGATCCGCCTCCTGTCTCGCCACGGCAACGACCTTGCCGTGCGCACCGGCCGTGCGATCTCCATCGCGTCGGTGTCGGCGCGCGACCGCCGCAAGGATCGCGGCGTCGACCTTTCCGGCTTCACGTGGTTCGACGATCCGGTGGCACTGGCGCGCGATCCCAGCTCGGAAGTCTTCGTTGAGCTTATCGGTGGCGCGGATGGCGTGGCGCTCGCCTCGGTGAAAGCCGCGATCGACGCCGGCAAGCACGTCGTCACCGCCAACAAGGCGCTGCTCGCCGAGCACGGCGTGGCGCTGGCGCGGGCTGCCGAGGAGCGCGGCGTCAGCCTCAACTTCGAGGCGGCGGCGGCGGGCGGCATCCCGATCATCAAGACGCTGCGCGAATCCCTCGCCGGCAATACCGTGACGCGCGTCTTCGGCATTCTCAACGGCACCTGCAACTACATCCTGACCCGCATGGAGCAGGACAAGATTTCGTTCGACGAGGCGTTGGCCGCTGCGCAGAAGCTCGGTTACGCCGAGGCGGACCCGACGTTTGACGTCGGCGGGCAGGACACGGCGCACAAGCTGGCGCTGCTGACGGCCATCGCCTTCGGCTCGGAGATCGACGCCAGCTCGATCTATGTCGAAGGCATCTCGTCGATCACGCCGGCCGACCTCGAGGCGGCGGACGAACTCGGCTACCGCATCAAGCTGCTCGGCGTCGCCAGCCGCACCGATAGCGGCATCGAGCAGCGCGTCCACCCGACGATGGTGCCGCGCTCCTCGGCGATCGCGCGCGTCGATGGCATCACCAATGCCGTCGCGGTCGAGGGCGATTTCGTCGGACAGCTCGTGCTGTCCGGTCCGGGCGCCGGCGGCGATGCCACCGCATCGTCGGTGATGAGCGACATCGGCGACATCGCGCGCGGCGATCGTGTCGGCACCTTCGGGCGGCCGGCGTCGAGCCTCGAGCCATATCGCCAGGCCGCGATCCGCCGGCACGAGGGCGGCTACTACATCCGCTTGTCGGTCTACGACCGGCCGGGCGCGTTCGCGGCGATCGCGCAGCGCATGGCGGACGCGCAGATCTCGCTGGAGTCGATCGTGCAGCGTCGCCGCGCCGCCAAGACCAGCGCGCCGGACCTCGTCGTGCCCGAGGCGCCGGCGCCGGTGATCCTGATCACCTACGAGACGACGGAAGCGGCCGTGCGCTCGGCGCTCGAGGCGATCATGGCCGACGGCCACATCACCAGCGACCCGCAGGTAATCCGCATCGAGCCGCTGGCCTGACGATGGCGCGGCTCAACATCGGCAACGGCGCGCTGTCGGTCGCGGTCGATACGCTCGGCGCCGAGCTCGCCTCGATCCGCACCGCCGACGGCGGCGAGTGGCTGTGGCAGGGCGACGCGGCATGGTGGCAGGGCCGCGCGCCGGTCCTGTTCCCCATCGTCGGGCGCGTCGCCAACGGTGTGCTCGTCATCGACGGCGCCGCCTATCCAATCGGCACCCACGGCTTTGCGCGTGGCAGCGAGTTCGACGTGGCGGAGGCGAAGGCCGAGACGCTGCGCCTTCGCCTGGTCGATTCCGCCGAGACGCGGAAGCAGTATCCGTTCGGCTTCCGGTTCGATCTGGTCTTCTCGGTCGAGGGCGGCACGCTTGGCGTTCGCGCCGAGGTCACCAATGCCGGCGCCGCGCGGATGCCCTTCTCGCTCGGCTTCCATCCGGCGTTCCGCTGGCCGCTGCCGGGCGGCGAGGGCAAGCCGCACTGGGTGACGCTGGAGAAGCCCGAGGCGCCGCCGACCACGCGCCTAGGCGAGAAGCTGATGACCGCGCCCGGCCATCAGCCGACGGTGTTCGCCAGCGGCCGCTATGCCCCGAAGGCCGAAGATTTCGCCGGCGACGCGATCATCCTCGATGGTCTCGCGAGCCGCGCCGCGACGTTCGGCGTCGACGGCGGCCCGGAAGTCCTCGTGACCTTCGCCGATTTCCCGACGCTCGGCATCTGGCAGAAGCCCGGCGCGCCGTATCTCTGCCTTGAGCCGTGGCAGGGTCTGACGCCGCTGGTCGGCGCCAGCGAGGCGATCGAGGACCGGCCGGGCATCGTCTGGCTGGAGCCGGGCGCGACGCGCCGCTTCACGATGACGATTACGCCGCGGGCGTAATTTGGTGCCACATCGACGCATCCTCTCTCCTGTCATCCTTCGGTGAGGCCAGAGGCCTCGACCGGAGGACCGTTATCCTCGTGCACCGCCCTGCTTGTTGATGCTGGTCCTCCGGTCGGCGCTCCGCGCCGCCGAAGGATGACAGTGGAGAGGAGGCGCGGGCGAAGCCACTGTGGTCCGTTGGGCCTGCCGGCAGCTTGACTCGCCGCGCCGCCCGCGCGACTTTGCTGGCGTGCCGGTCGGCCTTTCCTCGCCAGCTTGTTGCTGGCCCGGAATCGCCTTCCGGCTTTTTCGTTTCAGCCGGTCAATGACGTGCGCTCGTGCAGCGCATCGATCAGGATCCGCTTAAGCGGATGGCGTGTGCCGGCGAGATCGCCGTAGGCACATCCCGTCAGAAACGCGGCAAGCTGCGCGAGTTCCGGTTCGCCGCCCGTCGTGCCTGGCTCCGCTCCGCGATCCACCGCGAACCAGATGTCGTCCGACGCCGCCAGATGATCGATGACGCCGAGCGCGAACGGCAGCTTGAGCTTGTCGGTCGAGGCGTAGAGCAGCGGTCGGGCGTATCCGGTCTGTCGCCGGAGCGCCGCGATCGCCCGAACATGGCGCGTCGGGTCGGTCGTGCTGAGGATGCCGGCGAGCAGACGCCCGCTGGTGCCGCGGTAGGTCCAGACTGGGGTTGCGGCCCGCGCGAGCGCAGGTGTGGCGAGCGTGGCGGCAACTGCTGCCACGAACTGGCGTCGATTCATGCAAGACAAGCGTTTCTCCCCGTATTTCGCCGGCTCACATTAGGCGAGGGCAGGGCGCCGCGCTATGAATCTCCGCATGAGTCCTGCGCTTGCCTACAAGGTTGCCGGCCCGCCGCCGCGGACGTTCCTCGGCGTCGAGCATTCGCTGACCGGCAAGCGCTGGGCCGAGCGGCTGACCATCGAGGGCATGGCAAACGCGCTTGCCATGGCGCAGCGTCACGAGATCCCCGACATCGTGGCGCGCGTGCTCGCCGGCCGCGGCGTGCTGGCCGACGATGCGCCGGCGTTCCTGTCGCCGTCGATCCGCGCGCTGATGCCGGATCCGGCGAGCCTCACCGACATGGACAAGGCGGCGGCGCGCATCGCCGATGCCATTGTCGCGTCGGAGAAGATCGCGATCTTCGGCGACTACGATGTCGACGGCGCCTCGTCGTCGGCGCTGCTGGCGCGGTTCCTCCGCCATCAGGGCCTCGACCCGCACATCTATATCCCGGACCGGCTGTTTGAAGGTTACGGGCCGAACGTCGAGGCGATGAAATCGCTGGCCGCGCTGGGCGCCAAGCTCGTGGTCTGCGTCGATTGCGGCTCGACCAGCTTCGACGCGCTGGAGGCGGCGCAGGCGCTTGGCCTCTCGGTCGTCGTCATCGATCATCACGAGGTCGGCGTCGCGCTGCCGGTTGCCGAAGCCGTGGTCAACCCCAACCGGCAGGACGACCTTTCCGGCCTCGGCTACCTCGCGGCGGTCGGCGTCACCTATCTCGCCATCGTCGCGGTGAACCGGCAGCTACGTCTGCGTGGTGTCTACGCCACGGGCCGCATCGAGCCGGACCTTCTCGCCTGGCTCGATCTCGTCGCGCTCGGCACGATCTGCGACGTCGTTCCGCTCGTCGGCCTCAACCGCGCGCTGGTGTCGAAGGGGATGCTGACGCTGGCGCATCGCGAGAATCGCGGCATCGCGGCGCTCGCCGACGTCGCGCGCATCGGCGGGCCGATCGCGCCGTATCATCTGGCGTTCCTGCTCGGGCCGCGCATCAATGCCGGCGGACGCATCGGCGATGCGGCGCTCGGCGCCCGGCTGCTGGTGAGCGACGATCCGGCAGAGTGCGAACGCATCGCCGTCGAGCTCGACCGGCTCAACCAGGAGCGCCAGGCGATGGAGGCGGCGATGGTCGAGGAAGCCGTCGCCGAGGCGGAAGCCGAGATCGGCCCGCAAGAGGCATGGAGCGCCGGACGCGCGACGGGGACGGAAAGCAGGGGGCCGGCGGTCGTGGTCACCGCCAGCGCGCGCTGGCATCCGGGCGTCGTCGGGCTGATCGCGTCCAGGCTCAAGGATCGCTTCCAGCGCCCGGCCATCGCCATTGCCTTCCGCAACGAGACCGGCACGGGCTCCGGCCGTTCCATCGTCGGCGTCGATCTTGGCCATGCGGTGCGCACCGCGGTCGAGCGCGGCATCCTGATCAAGGGCGGCGGCCACGCCATGGCGGCGGGCCTCACGATCCAGATGTCGCGGCTGGGCGAGCTCCGCGCGTTTTTCGAGACGATGCTGCATGGGCCGGTCGCCGCGCATGACGGGCACCACCTCGACATCGACGCGGCGCTGTCGGCGCGCGGCGCCAGCGTCGAGCTGATCGAAAGCATCGAGAAAGCCGGGCCGTTCGGCGCCGGCCATCCCGAGCCGGTGTTCGTGTTCCCGAACCATCGCGTCGCCTACGCCGACCTTGTCGGCAACGGCCATCTGCGCATGACGCTCGCCTCCGCCGACGGCGCGATGATCAAGGCGATGCTGTTTCGCGCGGTGGGGACGCCGCTCGGCGATGCGATCCAGAAGGCGCGCGGCCAGTTGCTGCATGTCGCCGGCACGCTGTCGGTCGATGCGTGGCAGGAGCGGCGGCAGCCGTCGCTCCGCGTGCTCGATGCGGCCGAGCCGGTGACGCCGTAACGCTCGGCGCGTCGTCCCCGCCGGCGGGGGGATGACAGGGAGGGGATGCGCCTGCCAGCGGTTGATCGCGCCGCCGATTGAGGCGATAAGGCGCGCCATGCGTGGACGTTTCGTTCCCCTATCGCTTGGCCGGCGGCTCGTCGTCGATCTGACGCGGCTGCACGTTCCGAGCGTGCCCGTGCAGCGGATGATGAACATCAAGCCGCTGATCGCGGCGCGCGCCGCCGCCAAGGGCAAGCCGTCGTGGCCGGCGATCTTCGCCAAGGCCTACGCGCTGGTTGCCGCCGACGAGCCGATCCTGCGGCGTGCCTACGTCAAGTTGCCGTCGCCGCGGCTCTACGAATATCCGACGAGCACCGTGTCGCTGGTGGTAGAGCGCGAGCACGAGGGCGAGATGATCGTGCTGACGATGCTCATCTTCAACGTCGCCGAGCAGTCGCTCACGTCGCTCAGCGACACGATCCGCACCGCGAAGACCGTGCCGATCGAGCAGGTGTCGAGTTTCCGGCGGATGCTGCAGCTCGCGCGCTGGCCGACGCCGATCCGCCGCGCCGTCTGGTGGCTCGGCCTCAACATCGGCCGCCAGCGCGGCAATTATTTCGGCACCTTCGGGCTCACCGTCTACTCCGGCCTCGGCGCGGAGTCGCTCCACCCGATCTCGCCGCTGACCGGCGTGCTCAACTACGGCGTCATCGCCGACGACGGCACGGTGGCGGTGCGCATCATGTACGACCACCGCGTCCTCGACGGCTCGATGGTGGCGCGCGTGCTGGGCAAGATCGAAGAGAAGCTCAACGGGCCGGTGCTGGCCGAGCTTGCTGCGCTGGCCTAGCCATGGCTGACGCCCGCTCCGATCGGCTGGCGCTGACCTACGATAGCGCGGGCCTCACCGATGGCGTCGGCGCACAGCTCCAAAGAATCTACGGGATATATTCGATCTCGCGGCTGCTCGGCGTGTCCTACGTCCACACGCCGATCGGCCGGGTCGACTATCAGGGCCTGTCCGCCCTGCAGCGCAACGCGGCGGACGCTTCCTTCCACGCCGAGTTCAATGCTCTCTGCCGCATCCCGTCGGATCCGCTGCCGACCAACAAGGTTCGCACCGTCGCGCTGAAGAATATTTCGCCGGAGATATTCCAGCAGCTTGTCGCGGCGTCGAAGGCGCCGGAGAGCGGCGGCCTGCCGCTGCTCGTGCAGTTGCGCCTTCCCTATGGCATCGCCGACCGGTTTCCCGAGTGCTACGAAATCTGCAAGCAACTCTCGCCCTTCACGCGCGATGCCGGCCGGCGGCTGCGGGTCGCCCTGCATGTGCGGCGGGGCGAGCTGTTCGTCGTCTCGTCCGATCGGATGCTGCCGAATTCGTACTACGTCGATGCGGCGCAGAAGGTCGTGCGCACGCTCGATGCGCTCGGTGTCGATTACAGCATTGAGCTGCATACGGAAGTAGCCGATGCCGCGTTCACCGTGCGGCCGGGCGATCATGGCATCGGTGACCGCATCGCCGTGTCGGCGGCCGTCACGCCGGCGATGTCGCGGCTGGAAGAATTCGACGTGCTGCCGAATCTCGTCCGTTGCATCAACGAGCCGGCGGTCGATTGCCTGCGCAAACTCGCGACGGCGGACGTGCTGGTGATGAGCCACTCGTCGTTCAGCTATGTCGCGGCGATCCTGAACCGCAGCGGCGTCGTCCTCTACCACCGGTTCTGGCACAACCCGCTGTCGTCGTGGCTTACGATGGGCGACGCGGAGCCGCTCGACGAGCCGCGTTTCCGGCAACGCATCGAAGGCCTGCGGTCGCAACTGGCGACCGGCGGCGCGTTTCCGGAAGCCGAGCTCAACGGCCTGCGCTGACCGGCGCGCCGGCGACCTCGAAGGCCGCGTCGACGACCGCGTGCAGGTCCTTGCCGGCGTCGCCCTTGAACCAGGCATCGACGCCGGCGGCGAAGGCGTTGACCGCCGATCCGGCGACAATGCGGGCGAACAGCGCGCGCTTGCGGCCGCCGCCGAGGCGCGGGGCGAGGACCTCGGCGAGCGCCGTCGTCCACAGGTCGCGCTTCTCGAAACTCTTGGCGAGCAGCGCCGGCGTCTCTGAGGCGAGCGACAGCATCGCCTTTCCCCACTCCGGGTCCTCGTCGTAGTAGCGCAGCAGGGTGCGGAGCGCCGCCACGGCCGACAGGTAGGGTGCCTCGTTGTCCGGCCGCGCCCGGCAGGCCGCGACCAGCTCGCCGGTCAGGTCCTCGTACCAGACGAAGACGAGATCCTCCTTGGTCGCGAAATGGCGGAAGAAGGTCCGCCGCGAGACGAGCGGCCCGACGATGTCATCGACCGTCGTCCTGTCGAAGCCGTTCTTCACGAACAGCGCGATCGCCGCCCGGGAAAGTTCGCGGCGGATTTCGTTCCGCCGGCGTTGCCGCAGTCCATCGCTCATTTTGGCACTCAGTGTCATTTTTCTTGACAGCATGATCCTGAAGGCCATATTGGCACTCAATGCCAACTTAATCAACAGGAGCTGTGAGTCATGGAAAAGCATGTCTTCGTCACTGGCGCGTCGTCGGGCCTCGGCCGGGCGACCGCCTTGCAGTTTGCCAGAATGGGATATCGCGTTCTCGCCGGCGTGCGGCGCGAGGCCGACGCCGACTCGCTGCGTGCCGTGGGCGTTGGCATCGTGCCGGTCATCATCGAGCTTGCCGATGCGGCAAGCGTCGAGCGCGCGGCGCGCGAGGTCGATGCCATCGTCGGCGAGTCCGGTCTCGCCGTGCTGGTCAACAACGCCGGCCACATCCTGTATGGGCCGATCGAGTACACGGCCGCGGCAGACGTCAACCGCCTGTTCGAGGTTCTCGTTTTCGCGCAGGCGCGCCTCACCAACCATTTGCGGGCGGCACTCCGCCGCTTCCGTGGCGCGCGGCCGAAGGTGCTCAACGTTATTTCGTGGTCGGCGCTCGAGGCCAATCCCTTCGTCGGCTACTACGCCGCCGCCAAGGCTGCGTTCTTGCGGCTGTCGCAAGGCCAGTACTATGAATTCGCCCGCTACGGGATCGACGTCGCGGCGATAGTGCCCGGCCTGATGAGGACGCCGTTCGTGCAGCGCGCCCGCCAGCAGATCGCCGACACGCTGGCGCGGCTGCCGGCAGAGGCGGTGCGCAGCTATGGCCGCGACTTCAACCATTTCGCTACGATGAGTTCCGCGGCCGAGACCAGTCCGGTCACGGCCGCGCCCGAAGCCGTCGCGCGCCGTATTGTCGCGATCGCCGGCCGCGCGCGCCTCTACGAGCAGTACAAGGTGGGCATCGACACGAGGCTGGTCACCGTGCTCAGCACCGTCCTGCCGTTCTGGGCGCTCCGCCGAATCAAGATCGCGATGTTCGGCCTGGATGACAGGGAGAGGAAACGTTGGTGCGCCCTACGGGAATCGAACCCGTCTTTGCAACGTGAAAGGCTGCCGTCCTAACCGATAGACGAAGGGCGCAACGCGCCCCGCTTATACGGACGGCCCGGCACCGCATCAATAGGTGATGGTGACCACGACGCTGTCGTTGTACGTGCCGGCCGAGGGTGTCGCCTGGGCCGGCACGCGGCCGTAAACGGTGAGGTTCTGCTTGGCGCCGCTGCCGGTTCCGGCGGCGGTGTTGGAGCCTATGGTGCTGCCCCAGGCGGTCGCGAACAGGCCGTCCTGGTAGAGGCCATAGGTTATCGCCTCGGCCGACTTGGTCATCTTGCGCGCCGTCGGCCCCGTGCCGGTGCCGCCGTTGCCGAGCGACACGGTATAGGTCGTCGATGGCGTGCACGTGACGCCGACGCGGCCGTTGGCGGTGACCGGGCTGGAGAGGACGCCGAACGAGCCGAAGCTGACGTTGTCGGTCTCGACCAGGCAGTTCTTGGCAATATTGGCGGAGACGGTGAAGCCGGCGGTCGCCTGCGCGCTGAGGCTGGGGAGGGACAGAGCGCAGGTGAGCAGCGTCAGGATCTGGCCGTAGTCGAACTTCACGTCGCCGCTGCCGAACGTCGAGAGATAGGACGCCGGCGCCGCCGGGTTCGAGCCCGTGGGCAGGCGGGCGTACATCTGCACCGTCGTGCTGCCGGCGCCCGACCCGTTGAGCGCGACCGTGATGACGGGCACCGTGCCGAACGCGGTCGGGTAGTTCGTGCCCCATACGATCAGGCGGGTCGGGTCGGTGTAGAGCTGGTAGCCGAGGGTGCCGCTCGGCGTCCCCGTCATCAGGCGCGGCGCGGTGCCGCCGCCCGATCCCGATCCGATGTTGGCGCAGGCGAAGACGTTGGGCGGCACCGGCGCGCCCAGGATGACAAGGCCGCCGGTGCAGGCGACGGTGACGTTGGCGGTGACGTCCACTTGCGGACTGGACAGGGTCGCGACCGTGCCGAAATTCACCGAGTCGATGCTGGCCGTGCAGGAGAGGGCGGCGGACGGTCGGCAGAGCGCCATGAGGACCACCAGCGCCAGCCAGAGCGGCGACAGTCTCAGAGGCATTTGACGCCCTCAATGCTGGTTTGCAGTCCGGCGGCGTGGAAGGCGAAATGCGCGGTGCAGGTCGCGCCGTTGCCGAGATCGACGGTGATCGTGTTCGCGGCGCTGAGGCCCGTAAGGAACGCCTGGCCGTCATACCCGACGGCGAACTCGCCGCCGCTTGCGAGCGTGCCGGTCGCGCCCGGCGGCAGGAACGCGCCGCTCACGTCCTGCAGGATGACGACGGCCGACGCGCCCATCGGGCGGACGCCGAAATCGACGTTGACGCCGGCGCGGTCGGCGGGCACGACGCTGGTTTTGGTCAGCGTCGCCTCGCTATCCGCCGGCAGGTCGTCGGGCGCGATGGCGAGGCCGTTGCGCTGGTAGGCATGCAGCCCGGCGACCAGCAGCTTGCCGCGGCGGTCGGTGCGGCCGACCGGCCGGTTCTCCGAGTAGACCTCGACGCCCGGCGCGCCGGCATCGACGATGGCGAAGGCGTCGTCGATGCGGTTGGCGGCGTAGACCTCACCGCCGGCGAAGACGAGCGATCCGTCCGCCTCGGCGGTGCCGCGAACGCCGGCCGTGGTCGCGTCGAAACTGGCGCCGAGCCGGGCCGCCTTGCCGCGGTAGGTGCCGGCGGCGCGGACGGCGGCGTTGCGGCCGCCGGCGTCCGAACTCGCCTCGAGGCGCCAGCCGAAGGAGCCGGGGGCGCTGTTCGCGGTCTTCGACAGATCGACGGCGGCGCTGGCGCGGTCCGCGACGCTGGCGGTCGCGGCGAAGTCGATGCCACCGGGCAGCGGCCGCGAGAAGCCGACGAAGATGCCGAGATTGCGCTCACCCTCCACCGACGCGAAACCGTTCACGTACACCGTGCCGTCGCCGAACAACGGGCGGCTGTACGAGAGGCCAACGACCGAACTCGTGCTCGCCGCGACGAGGCGCGTGAAGGTGAGCGCGACCGCCCCGGCGTCGAACAGCGTCAGCGACAGGCTCGCCTGATCGATTTCCCGCGCGGGACGGAAATCGCCGCCGCTGCCGGTGGCTGCGGTGACCGAAGCGACGTCGGCGTAGTCGCCGAAGGTGCGCGTCGCGTGCAGGCGCAGCGCCATGCGGCCGATGGCGAGATCGATGCCGCCGTGGAGCGCGAGGCCGGTGTGGCTGCCGGCGCTCGCGGCCGCGGCGAGATCGAAGATGCCCAGGCGCGCGACCGGCATGACCACGCCGCCGCCGGCGTTGACGATGCCGCCGGCGGCCTCGCCGTGCGCCTCGAGGGTGATCGTGTCGGTGAGGCCGTAGCGCAGGCTCGCCGAGGCCGCGGGCATGCCGGTATAGTCGGCCGAGAGGATGCCGAAGGAGCGGCGCGGCAGGCCGGCCTCGGCGGAGAAATCGTACAGGCCTTTGCGGAGCAGCACGGAGGAGGCGAAGAACGGCAGCTCGGTCGCCGTCTTGCGGCCGAAGGCGTCGGTGACGACGATGCGCGCCGTGCCGGCGCCGGACACGACCGGCAGCGCCGCGATGGAGAACGGCCCCGCCGCGACGGGGCTCGAATAAATCTGGGCGCCGTTGGCGTATATCTCGACGGTCGAGGGTACCGCGGAGCTGCCCTCGAAGCCCGGCACCGGCATGGTGACGAGATCCGGCCGCAACGAGAAGTTACGCGCGACCTGCACGCCGCCCAGCCGGTAGGGCCGCGTCCATGATAGCCCGCCCGAGATGAAGTCGCCGGCCTTCCACGTCAGCAGCGTCACCGGATCGGAGCGGCTGAAGGTCGTGTCGAGCCGCACGATGCCGGGATTGTCGCTGCCGGCGCGCGCGACGAGCGACTGGCTGACCAGTCCGCCTTCGAAGAAGACGCGGCCGTCGAGGTTGGCGGCGACATTCGGCTGCGCAGCATCGCCGAGGCTGCCGAAGAGGGCGTAGTTCAGCACCGCGCCGCGCCCGCTGGTGGCAACGACCGGCACGTCGTCCGGCCGCGCGTTCAGCGTGTGGTGCACGAGGCCGGAGACTGCGGCGGTGATCGCGATGCTCTGGTGCACGGTGTCGTAGCGGTAGGTCACGCCGGGCAGGCGCTTCAGGTCGACCAGCCCGTCGCCCGCGAGGCCGCGCTTGTCGAGCGCGATGCCGATCTCGGCGAGTTCGCTGGCCGCCATGGCGAGCGTGCCATCGCCGCGCTCGGTGAACTCGGCGATCAGCCCGGTCGGGACGCCGTTGAGGCTGACCTCGAGCAGGCGCGCCGAGTCGGACGCGGCGGCGGGAAGCGCGGCGGCAAGGCAGAGACACAGGAACAGGGGCAGTCGGCGGGCCGGGCTAGGCGCCCGGCTTGATGACCACGGGCACATCGACTTTGCCCTTGTCGGTGTCGAAGCTGAGGGTCGCGGCGCCGGAAGTCGGGGCCGTAGCCGGCGCGGGAATGCTCCACGTCATGGTGCTGCCGCCGAGCACGTATCCGGCAAGGCCGCCGACAAGCGTGTGCGTCTTCTCCTTCGTGCCGATGCTGAGCTGCGAGATGCGCAGCCGCGCGGCGCCGCGGTTGGTTGCCCGCACCAGAAGGTGGCCGTCGCTCGACGCGACCGACCAGACGACGCTCGGCGCGGCGGCCCCGGCCGCGGCGAAGAAGACCGGAATGGAATAGCGCAGCAGCAGCGTGATGCTGTCTTCGGTGGCCGGCGCGCGGGTCGGCAATTCGTCGGCGAGGATGCGGTAAGCCTCCTCGCCCTTGATCGCGGTCTTGGCGACGCGGACGACCCGCACCGTATAGTCGGTGCCCGGGACGAGCTTGAGGATGGGCGGGCTCACGATCACGTCGCGCGTCGGCTCGAGGATGTCGCCGCCCGGTCCCTGACGCCAGCGGAAGACGCGCACCTGCACGTTGATCGGCTCGGTGCCGCCGTCGGACAGCGTGAGGCTCGCCGCCGCTGCCGGTGCGACGCGCTCGATGCTGATCGGCATGACGCGGAGCGCTGCGGCGCTGGCGCCGGTGACGCCAAGCGCAAGGATGGCGGCAAGAAGGATGAGGCGTGCGATCACGGTGCCGCGTCCTAATAGGTCACGGTGACAGCGACACTTTCGGTATAGATGTCGGCGCCCGCCGGGGTCTGGACCGGTACGAGGCCGTAGACCGTATAGACCTGCGGCAGGCCGTTGCCTGTGGCCGGCGTCGTGTCGGTGCCGATCGACTGGCCCCAGAACGTGCTGTGGCCCACCTCGTGATAGAGCGCGTAGTTGACCTTGTTGGCGGGAACCGTCGTGCCGCTCATCTGGCGGATTGCCGTCGTCTCGGTGCCGGCGAGGTTCAGGCCGATGTTGTAGCTCGTGCCAGCCGTGCACAGGACAGTCAGCAGGGAGGTTGCCTCAAGCGCGGCTGTCATCACGCCGGTCGAGGCGAAGGTCATCGGCGTGCCGCCGACAACCAGGCATTGCGAGAGGATCGTCAAAGAAACGGCGATGCTGCCGGTCGCGGTGGCGGCCTGGCCGCTGCCGGGCAACAACGCCGCGGCCAGCATGGCCAGCGCGGCGGGCACAATACGGAAGCGCATCTCGTTCCTTAGGGTTGTGGGATCGCCACAATAGCGCCCTCTATGATTGTGCTGGCGACCTCCTAATAGGTGATTAATGCATCCGTACTATTGCCACTGTCGCCTACCAGGCGCCCGTGTTCGGCATTGATTTCCAGGGCTCCGCCGGCGCCTTTGCGGCGCCTTTCTGCAGAATCTCGATCGAGATGTTGTCGGGCGAGCGGACAAAGGCCATGCGACCGTCACGGGGTGGACGGTTGATGGTCACGCCGGCCTTCTGGAGGCGGTCGCAGAAGGCGTAAATATCGTCGACCTCATAGGCGAGGTGGCCGAAATTGCGCCCGCCGGCATAGACCTCGGGGTCCCAGTTGTAGGTGAGTTCGATCGGTGTCTCTTCCTGGCCCGGCGGCGCGAGGAAGATCAGCGTGTACCGTCCCGCGTCGTTGTCGCTCCGGCGGATTTCCTTCAGGCCGAGCAGGTCGCGATAGAAGCGCAGCGACTGCTCGACGTCGGTCACGCGCACCATGGTGTGGAGATACTTCATCGCCGGGCTCCGTTTTGGTCGTGGCGGGGGAGGATAAGTGGCTGACCCTGAAAGGCAACTTCACCGACTGTGGCAGGGACCACACAGCCGGGCCTCGATGACACAGGCGAGGGCCCAAGGGGCTTTCGCGCGGGTCCGTGACTGCTATGGTTAATGCGGATTCGGCGAGGCCAAAGCCGAAAAGATGCGTGCGAGGCAGTCGGCATGGGGGCGAAAGCTTCTCCAGAACAACTTCCGCTTGGCGGTGACGTCAATGAGGAAGCACCCGTAGATCTCATCGAGATTTCCGGCGTTATCAAATGGTTTGACGCTTCGAAGGGCTATGGATTCATAGTTCCCGACAGCGGCATGCCGGACGTGCTGCTGCACGTCACGTGCTTGCGCCGGGGCGGTTTCCAGACCGCCTACGAAGGCGCGCGCGTCGTGGTCGAGGTGCTCAACCGCGTCAAAGGTCTGCAGGCCTTCCGCGTCATCAGCATGGACGAATCGACGGCCATCCATCCGCCGCAGGTCACCACCGCGCGCACGCACACATCGGTTGTACCTACAAGCGGACTGGAGCGGGCGGTGGTCAAGTGGTTCAACCGCGTGCGCGGCTACGGCTTCCTGACGCGCGGCGAGGGGACGGAGGATATCTTCGTCCACATGGAGACGCTGCGCCGCTACGGACTGACCGAGCTGCGTCCCGGTCAGGTCGTGCTGGTGCGCTACGGCAACGGGTCGAAGGGCCTAATGGCCGCGGAAATCCGCCCGGACGGCGGCGGCAGCTTCCCGTCGCACTAGGTGTCCACTAGCGTTGGCGGCTGAGCCAGGCCGCCAACGACACCAGCCCCGACAGCACGAGGAACGCGGCGAATCCACCGGTGATGGCGCGCGTGCCGATCGACGGGATGAGCACGAACGTCGTCACCAGCGTGCCGGCGATGTTGCCCGCCGAGGAGATGGCGAACAGGCCGCCCGAGATCGTGCCGGCGTCCTCCGCATCGCGGAGCAGCAGTCGCACCGCCAACGGCGAGTACATCCCGAGGATCACCAGCGGCGGGAAGCAGACGATGGTGCCGCCGATGAAGCGTGCGGTGGTGTCGTCCGCGATGCCGGACAGGAACGCCTCCAGCCCGCCGCCGACGAGCAGCCAGACGAAGACGATGTACGCCGCCGCGACGAGCTTGATCCCGGCGGCGAAGGCGAACGTCGGGAACCGGTCGGCCGCCATGCCGCCGATGAAATATCCGGCCATCAGCCCGGCGACGACGATCGAGATGATCGTCGCCCAGGTGTAGATGTCGCCGCCGAAGAGCGGCGTCAGGATGCGGCTGGCGATCATCTCGAAGCCCAGCGTGATGAAGCCGAGGGTGGCGACGTCCGCGACGACCAGCGCCGCGGCGCCGGGACCGACCGCGAGGCGCCGGTGCAGGCCGGCAATCGTCATGTCTGCTTCTCGTTGTGGCGCTCGATCGCCTTCAGGTACTCGACCGGCGCGAAATCGTCGGTGAGCGGCTTGGTACGATCATCCCACGACGGATTGAAGCGGCGCGTGAGCAGCGTCGGCAGATCGTAGCGGAAGCCATACTGCACCTGGCGCACCGCGGCGAGCTTGCCGACCTCGTCGTCGGTCTTCTCGGGTCCGTTGTAGGCGACGACGACGATGTTGCCTTCGCCGGAGAGGAAGACGACATGCTCGAACGCTGACCTGATCGTCGCCACCGCGCTGTCGAACAGCATGGTCGTCGGCTCGACGTTCTGCACCGCGACGCCGCCCGGGTTCAGATGCGCGGCGACGAGTTTGTAGAACTCCGTCGTCAGCAGGTGGAACGGCACGAACGGGCCGCGGTAGGCGTCGATCAGGATGACGTCGAACGTCTTGTCGGTCTTGGTCAGCCAGACGCGGCCGTCGTTGATCTCGAGGTCGAAGTTGGGCTCCGGTTTCACGCCGAAATATTTGTCGGCGAGGTGGGCGACCTCGGGGTCGAGCTCGACAGCGGTGTAGTTCAGCTCCGGCACCGATTTGTGCAGGTACCAGCTCGTCCGCCCGCCGCCGAGGCCGATGATCATCGCGTCCCTCAACTCTGACGGGTAGGAGAGGGCGGCCGCGACCATCGACTGGGTGTAGGTCACCGGCAGGTCGAGCGGGTCTTTCGGGTTGACGATCGATTCGATGTAGTTGAGCCGCTTGGCGCCGAACAGCAGCATCAGGTCGCCGTCGGCGCGGCGGTAGACGCTGATGTCGTTGTAGAGCGACTCGACTTCCTCAACGAGCGCCGGCCGGTCGGCAGTGGCGACGGGTTCCGGCGCTGGCGCGCTGACATGGCCGAAGATCGCGTATCCGGCGACCGCGGCGACCACGACCGGCAGGCCGACGACGGTCAGCCAGATCAGCGCCACATTGCGCTGGCGGGGGGCGGCGTTGGCGGGCGGGGCAGGCGGGCGGCGCTTCGGGCGGTTGGTCATCGAGCCTTAGGTTCTGCGAGACTGAAAACGGGCGCCCGCCCGGCTAGGGCGGCGCGGAGTATAGCCAGCGGCGGCGGGGTGACAACGCGCGCTTGAAGCGGGGCGGGGCAGCGTGTAAGCCCGAAACCAGGTCGCGGGGCGTAGCGCAGTCTGGTAGCGCATCTGGTTTGGGACCAGAGGGTCGCAGGTTCAAATCCTGCCGCCCCGACCAAAAAATTTTCCTGCTCAAGGCCATTTGTCGCACTTTCCTTGTCACGGAAATGACATATGTGGCCCGCCCGTTGCTTGGGGTGCGCACGTCAACGGGGCTCATGTGCTTTGATACTCCTAGATGCGATCCAGCCGCGTGGCATCGTGTGGTTGGCTTCCTATCCGAAGTCCGGAAACACATGGGTGCGCGCGTTCCTGTACACGCTGCTCATGAGCCTTTTAGGCACCAGGGTCGATAACCTCGACCTCGATGCGGTCGCCTACTTCGGCGAAAGCGACCGCCTGATCGAGTATTACGTTCCCTATCTCCCCGATCCGGGGGCGGTGCGCGACCGCGCGGCCGTCGCCATGGCGCGGCCCAAGGTGCAGGCCGCCATCGCCAGCGGTTCGCCGGGGCCGGTGATGATCAAAACGCACAACGCGCTGATCGACTATCTCGGCGCGCCGCTGGTCAACCGCGCGGTCTCGGCCGGCGCCGTCTATGTCCTGCGCAATCCGCTCGACGTCGTCATCTCGCTGTCCCATTTCCGCGGCCTGACCATCGATGCCGCCATCGAAGACATGGCGACGGCCGGCGCCTCGACCGAGACCAACGACGAGGACGTCTATTTCGTCACCAGCTCGTGGAGCGAGCACGTGGCGTCGTGGACCGGGCGGCCGACCGACGCGATCCTGCCGGTGCGCTATGAGGACCTGCTGGCAAAGCCCACCGAGATGTTCACCGCGATCGCCGCCCACGTCCGCATGCCGGCGACGCCGGAGCAGATCGCGCACGCCATCGAACTCACCACCTTCGAGCGGATGCAGAAGGCGGAGGCGGAAAAGGGCTTCCTCGAGAAGCCGCCGCACCTGGAACGCTTCTTCCGCGAGGGGCGCGCCGGGCAGTGGCGCGAGACGCTGACCACGGCGCAGATCGAGCGCATCGTCGCCACGCAGGGCGAACAGATGGCGCGGTTCGGCTACCTGCCGACGTAGCGCGCGGGCGCGCGCCCGCCATCCACACCTATCCACAGGTCGCCGGATTGACGCTGGATCGAGGGACGCCGCGCGGTCACGTTCAGCCATTGGGCGATTCGTTGCGTGGCTAAAGGCTTGCCTATGTTCCGCGGTCTGTACATCAATCTCGAGCGCGCGCCCGATCGCCGGCAGCACATCCAGACGGAGCTCGCCCGCGTCGGGCTGGCCGATCGATACGAGCGCGTTCCGGGAATCCCGAAAGAGCGCGGAACGGTCGGGTGCTACCAATCGCACCTCCACTGCCTCGACATGGCGCGCAGCGGCACCAGCATCGTCCATGTCGTCGAGGACGACGGGCTGTTCACGCCCGAGGCGCGCGACTTCATGCTCTCCGACGCGCCGGCGCGGCTGCTGCAGGAATTCGACATGGTCTACCTCGACATGTGGGTGGACCCGGAGCCGAAGCAGCTTGCGCGCTATCACGAGGCGATGCGGACGCCAGGGCCGATGAACCTGCGCGGTGTGCGCGTCGGCTGCGTGTCGTCCTATCTGGTGAGCCCGGACACGGCGCGGAAGCTGTACAGGCTGCTGCGCCAGAAGCAGCCGCCGATCGACAACCTGATCAATGGGATGGTGCAGACCGGCGAGATTAAAGCAGCGGTCATGGTCCCGTTCCTGACCGGCATCGACATCGAGTTCGGGTCGCACTCGCAGATCCAGACGCGCATCGATACGCTCGAGCAGCGCCGCTACGTCATGCTGCGCACGTCGTTCTTCATCGACCGCGGCCGGCAGCAGCACTGGAAGATCGCGGGCTGAGCCTTCCGGCTTTCGGAGTGGCGACCCCGGCAGGGCTCGAACCTGCGACCTGCCGCTTAGAAGGCGGCTGCTCTATCCAGCTGAGCTACGGGGTCGAGCGCCGGGCTAGTGTGTCCATGGCTCGGGGCGGCCGGTGCGGAAGTTGTCCGAGTACGACAGCTTCTTCGGCGCCGGCGTCTTGTCGTCGAGGACGGTGAAGGGGATGCCGTTGCGGTGGGCGTATTCCACGGCCTCCTCGCGCGTCGCGAACTCAAGTCTGATCTGGCGACGCATGTCGGTGGTCGAGGTGTAGCCCATCAGCGGATCGGCGGCGGGGCGGCGCTCCGGCTCGTATTCCAGAACCCAGTTCAGCGCCGCGGCCTTGCCGGACTGCATGGCGGTACGAGACGGGCGGAAAATTCGGGCGAGCATTGATTCCCTCGAAACGTAGCGGTCGCCGCTGTTCAAGCATCAACGCGAGAACAGCGCAATCCGGAGGCCGGCCACAACCTTAAACATAGCCAAATCCCGGTGCTACCCGGGGTGTTTCGCGACGCGACCCTACCGCGCCGCCCAGATCAGGCCGCGGCGGACGATTTCCTTCATCGGCGGCACGTTGAACTCGGATGCGACGTGGCCCAGGGCGGAGTAGAAGACGCGGCCCTTGCCGTAATGCT
Source organism: Bauldia sp. (assembly GCA_037200845.1). Classification (NCBI taxonomy): domain Bacteria; kingdom Pseudomonadati; phylum Pseudomonadota; class Alphaproteobacteria; order Hyphomicrobiales; family Kaistiaceae; genus Bauldia; species Bauldia sp. Next base: position 2,105,180 of record JBBCGQ010000001.1, on the reverse strand, counting down.
TCTTCCACACCACTGGCATGACGGCGCCGGCCACCCACGGTGCGTGCTCGCCGGTGAAGGTCGTCGTCGCCAGCACCTCGTTCAGCGGGTCGACGTGCATGTAGTACTGCTCGGAGCGGTACGGGAAATCGCCGATGCCGGCGACGACGGGATCGTCCGGGCGGGTGATGTTGACCGTGTAGTCGATGATGTTGCCGGGGTGCGCCACCCACTGGCCGCCGACCATGAACTGATACTCCACCGCCTCGCGGAAGGAGTCGCCCATGCCGCCGTGGAAGCCGCCGATGCCGACGCCGCCCTTCACCGCGGCGGAGAGATTGGCGAGCTCGTCCTTCTCGATCTTGATCTGCGTGATGATAGGCACGATCAGATTGAGGTCGGCGATCGCCGGGTCGGCGAAGGCCGCGGTGCTGTCGGCGACACGCACGTCGAAGTTTTCCTCGGCGAGCATGTCGCGAACGATGTTGGCGCACTGTTCGGGCTCATGCCCGCTCCAGCCGCCCCAGACGATCAGCGCGCTTTTCATCAGTCGAACTCGCCGGTCTTGAGGTAAGTCGGCATCATCGCCGGGCGTTCGGGCCGCGTCGTCATCTCGATGTGCCGCTTTTCGTCCGAGGAGCGCTGGAAGGCTTCCATGACTTCCAGCACGTGGAAGGCGAGGTCGCCGCTGGCGCGGTGCGGGCGGCCGTTGCGGATGGCGGTGGCCATGTCGGCGACCGCCATGATGCGGAGATTGTGCTCGGCGTGGCCGTGCTGGATCGGCACCGGCTTCCAGTCCTGATCGGCGGTCGCGATGAGGATCTCGCCATCCATCCAGTTGGGGTCGGGGACGCCAAGCGTCCCGGTCAGGCCGTAAAGCTCGATTGGCGCGTGGCGGTAGCGCGGGATGTCGAAGGAGAGGACGACGGTGACGATGGCGCCGCTCCAGAATTCCAGCGTGGCGGCGGCGTGGGTCGCGACCTCGACCGGCATCATCTGGCCCTTGAGCGGCTCGCTGGTGATCGGCCGTTCGCTGCGCGCCTTGGACGTGATGGCGGCGACGCGTTTCACCGGCCCCAAAAGATTGACCAGCGCGGTGATGTAGTACGGCCCCATGTCGAGCACCGGCCCGCCGCCCTGCAGATAGTAGAAGGCCGGGCTCGGGTGCCAGCGCTCGTGGCCCGGCGTGCCGAAGAAGGCGATGCCGGTGATCACCTGGCCGATGGCGCCTTCGTCGATCAGCTTGCGGCACGTCTGGTGGGCGCCGCCCATGAACGTATCCGGCGCGCCGCCGACGCGCACGCCCTTTGCCTTTGCCGCGTCGATCAGCTTCCTGCCTTCGGCGACGGTGACGCCCAGCGGCTTCTCGGAGTGGACGTGCTTGCCGGCGGCGATCGCCTTGAGGCCGACCTCGACATGCGCCTTCGGCACCGTCAGGTTGACGACGATGTCGACTTCCGGATCGGCAAGCAGCTCGGCGACGGATTTCGCCGGCACGCCGAACTCGGCGGCGCGCGCCTTCGCAGCATCCATGTTGATGTCGGCGATGCCTTTGACGGCGAGGATGGGGAAGGAAGGGGCCGCCTTCAGGTATTGCGACGAGATGTTGCCGGCCCCGATCAGGCCGATACCCATGGGCTGCACGCCGTTCCTCCCTTGAACTGGTCTTTTTCTCTTCAAAACGCGCGGCCGAGTTATTCATGGCCGCGGTTCACCGTGTCAATGCTTTGCAGGACGCGCCGGGTGATGCGGCGCCGGCTTTCCTGCTAACGTCCGCGCCCCATGCTGGCTGCGGAAGTCGAACGGTTCGGTGCCTTCCTCGCGCGTTCGCCGCGCGCGAGCCTTGCCGCAATCTTCATCGCGGCGCTGGCCTGCATGCTGCCCGGCTTTGCCACGATCGCACCGCTCGACGGCGACGAGCCGGGCTATGCGGTGGCGGCGCGCGAGATGGTCGCTACCGGCGATTATTCGACGGTGCGGCTGCAGACCGAGGAGACCGAGTGGCGGCCGCGCGGCGCCTACTGGATCGAGGCGTTTCTGTTGCGGCTGGCCGGCGACAACCCGCCGATCGCCGTCGCGCGCCTGCCCTCGCTCATCGCCGGGGTAGCGGCGGCGATGCTGACGTGGTGGCTGGCGATGGCGTTCGGGGCGCCGATGACGGCGCTGGTCGCCGGCCTGTTCGTGGCGGCGAGCGGCATCGTCGGCCTCGAGGCGCGGCTGGCGACGCCCGACGCGATCCTGCTCGCGGCGACCACGCTCTGCGGCGGCGCGTTGGCGCGGGTGTGGCTCAGGCGCGACGGCAAATCCGACGATCTCGTCGCGGCGCTGTTCTGGACCGGGCTCGGCCTCGCGATCCTCGCCAAGGGCTGGGTCGCGCCAGCGATTGTTGCGGCGGCGGCGCTCGTTCTCTCCATCGAGCGCGGGACGCCACGCTGGCTGATGCAGTTGAAGCCGGCGCTCGGCGTCGTCTGGCTGTTCCTGCTCATCTCGCCGTGGCTGATCGCGGTGACGCTGACGCTGCTGCAGGGCGTCACCGACAGCGCCAGCGCGCAGTACCTGCTGCAGATCGGCGTGCCGTTCCAGATCCAGGCGCCGCCGGGCAGCTACGCGCTGATCCTGCCGCTGCTCGCCGGCCCGGCGGCGACGTTCATCTTCACGGGCCTGCCGTGGTTCGCGGCGGAGCTCCGGCGGCCGGTCGTCTTCTTCGCGCTGGCGTGGGGCGGGCCGCTGTGGCTGGTGGCGGAATTGATCAACGTCAAGGAGCCGCAGTGGGTGCTGCCGGCGATCCCGGCGGTCGCGCTGCTCGCGGCCGCGGCGATCGACGCCGGCACGGCGAAGATCGGCGGCCGCATCTCGTGGTTCTATTCGCTGGGGCCGCTGCTCTGGCCGCCGCTGGTCGCGCTGCTCCTGCCCGGCATCTTCTTCTCGATCGAGGGATACTTCCCCTGGGGCATGACCGTCGCCTTCGCCATCGCCGGCGTGCTCGGGCCGCTGACGTGGCTGTTCCTGCGCCGCGGCGCGCTGGTCGCGGCGGCGCTGACGGCGGTGGTCACGGTCTTCTTCATCTATGTCGGCTTCTTCGGCTCGTTCGTGCCCGGCCTGTCGGGCTTGCGCGTCGGCGAGCGGATCGCGGCGCTGGCGAAGCAGGCGGAGCTCTGCGCGCCGCAGACCTTCGCCGCCGCCGGCTATCCGGAGGAGAGTCTGGTCTACGCGCTGGGGCCCGACACGCGTCTCGTCGATGCGTGGTCGGCGGCCGATTTCCTGAACACCAACGGCTGTCGCATCGCCGTCGTGGACGCATCGCAGATATCGGCGTTCCGCCAGCGCGCCGAGGACCTCGGGCTGGCGCTGGTCGACAAGGGACGCATCGGCGGCTTTGATCTCCGCAAGATGCACGTTGTCGACATCCATCTGTTCGTCGCCGGAGGCGCTGCGCCGTGACCGACTACGCAACCCGGGTGCGGGTGAACTGGGAACTCGCGGCGCGCCGGATGCGGGCGGCGCGCACGCGCCACCGGCCGATCGACGGCCGGCGCGCGGCGTTCCTGATCGCGGCCGGCATCGTGCTCGTCGTCGCGGTCAGCGTCCTGTTCGACGCGCGCGCCATCACGTGGGCGCGCACGCTGCCGCCGTCCGTCCACGGCGTCTTCAACTGGATCACGCAGTGGGGGCAATCCGGCTGGCTGCTCATCCCCAGCGCCATCATCGTTATCGTCGTCATGCTGGGCGACTGGCGCCGCGTCAGCCGCGCCAGCGCGGCGGCGTGGTTCGAGATCGCGACCTTCGCCGCGGTGCTGTTCGTCGTCGTGGCGGCGACCGGGCTCGCCACTGACGTCGTCAAGCCGATTGTCGGCCGCTTTCGTCCCGACTATGTGGCGCAAGGCGCCTACGCCTTTGCACCGTTCTCGTTCGGCGGCTACTCGAACTACAGCTTCCCCTCAGGCCATGCGACGACGGCGGCGGCGGTCGCGGTGATGGCGGTGTTCGTGCCGGGCGTCGTGTCGGTGCCCATCGTGGTCGCGGCCGCTCTGGTGGCGGTCAGCCGCGTCATCGTCGGCGTGCATTTTCCGGGCGACGTCGTCGGCGGGGCGCTCATCGGCCTCGGCGTAGGCTACCTGATCCTCAGGGCGATGACCGAGGCCGGCATCGTCTACGCGGTGCGGCGCGGGCGGCTGCGCCACCGGTTCGGTGCGCTGCGGCGACTACGCGATCGGGGAGGGCGGCTCGCCGAACTATTCCCGGCGCTGTGGGTCGCGCTCAGCCCGCCGCTGCCGCGTGCACCAATCCCGCCTCAAGATCCGCGATAAGATCGGCCGGGTCTTCCAGTCCGATATGCAGCCGCACCAGCGGCCCCTCCGCCTGCCATGACGTGGCGGTGCGGATCGGCTTCACGTGCGGCACGGTCACCAGGCTTTCGAAGCCGCCCCACGAGGCGCCGATGCCGAACAGAGTCAGGTGATCGGCGAAGCTACGGGCCTGCGCGTCAGTCCAGCCCTTCATGACGACGCCGAACAGGCCGCTGGCGCCGGTCATGTCGCGCTTCCACAGCGCGTGGCCGGGGTCGGTTTCCAGCGCGGGGTAGAGCACGCGCGCCACCTCGGGCCGACCCTGCAGCCACCTGGCGATTGTCATTGCCGACTTCTGGTGCTGCTCCAGCCGGATCGCCAGCGTGCGGATGCCGCGGAGCGCGAGATACATGTCGTCGGGCGCGAGATGGATGCCGAGCGCCCGGCGCGTGTCCTTCAGCTTCTGCCACGTCTCGCCGCGCGCCGCGGCGGTGCCGACCATCGTGTCGGAATGGCCGCCGATGTATTTCGTCCCGGCCATGATCGAGATGTCGGCGCCGTGGTCCAGCGCCCGGAAGAAGAACGGCGTCGCCCAGGTGTTGTCGAACATCACCGTGGCGCCATGGCGGTGCGCGACCTCGGCGATCGCCGGCAGGTCCTGCATCTCGAAGGTGAGGGAGCCGGGCGACTCGCAGTAGACGACGGTGGTGTTGGGCGTGAACAGCGCCTCGATGCCCGCGCCCAGCGCATGATCGTAGTAAACCGTCTCGACGCCCAGCCGCTTCAGCATTCCGTCGGCGAAGCGGCGGACGGGGCCGTAAATATTGTCGGTGAGCAGCACGCGATCGCCGGTCGAGACGCAGGCAAGCAGCGCCACCGTCGCGGCCGAAAGACCGGAGGGGCAGAGGGCGGTGCCGTCGGCCCCCTCGAGGTCGTTCAGCGCGGCCTCCAGCGCGTCGCTGGTCGGCGTGCCCCAGCGCCCGTATTCGTAGGGCTGCTTCTGCTGCAGCATGCTGTCGACGGAGTCGAACAGCACCGTCGAAGCGTGGATCACCGGCGGATTGATGAACGGGCCGACGATTTTCTTGTCGCGGCCGCTGCGCACCAGCCTTGTACGCGGGCGGGCCGGCGTCTTGTTGTTGTCGTCCTTCACGATAAACCTTCGCTCATACTTGACCGGTGGGGAATAATAGCCTGACAGTGGCTGGTCAAATTCCGTGATGACGCGGCGGCGGTTGAGCTGAATTGCATGGGTTCCAGCCTGCGAAGCCTTACGCTGATCGCGCTTGCGGCGCTCGCTTCTCTCTACACCGTTTCCGCCCCCGCCGCGGTGCTCGATAGCGTCACGCAGCGCAAGATGCTGGTCTGCGGCGTCGATCCGGGCCTGCCGGGCTTCGCCACCGTCGACAGCCAGAAGCAGTGGAGCGGGTTCGACGTCGATTATTGCCGGGCCATTGCCGCGGCGGTGCTCGGCGACCCGAAGCTTGTGACGTTTGCTCCGCTCACCGCCCGCGAGCGCTTCCGCGCCCTGCAGCAGGGCACGGTGGACGTCCTCATCCGCAATACGGCGTGGACGATGGCCCGCGACACGACCTTCGGCGTCTCCTTCGTCGGCGTGAATTTCTATAACGGGCAGGGATTCATGGTGCCGAACTCCCTCGGCGTCGATTCCGCTCTGCAGCTTTCCGGCGCCAAGGTGTGCATCGAGCCGGGCAGCGCGACCGAGGTCGCCGTCGCCGCCTATTTCAAGACCCACGCGATGAGCTTCACCAGCGTGCCGGTGACGGCCGAAAGCCAGCCGGCGGCCTACCAGTCCGGCCAGTGCAACGTCGCCACCGGCGATGTCGCCGCCCTCCACGCCATGCGGCTCGGCCTGACGCGGCCCGAGGACAGCGTCGTGCTGCCCGAGGTGCTGTCGAAGGAGCCCTACGGCCCGGCGGTGCTGCAGGCCGACTACCGCTGGGCGGCGATCGTGCGCTGGGTGCATTTCGCGCTGGTCGATGCGGAGGAACTCGGCGTCACGCAGGCCAATGTCGACGGCATGAAGGCCAGCGACAACGGCGACATCCGCCAGTTGCTCGGCGCCGAGGGCGCGCTTGGCAAGGGCATCGGCCTCAACGCGGCCTGGGCGGCGAACGCGATCAAGGCCGTCGGCAACTATGGCGAAATCTACGAGCGCAATCTCGGCCTCGGCTCGCCGCTGCAGATGCCGCGCGGGCTGAACGCGCTCTGGACGAACGGCGGGCTGCAATTCGCGCCGCCGGTCCGCTAGTGTAGGGCAAACGACAACAGGGGACCGTCGATGTCTGAAACCGCCGCCGCCCGGATGCCGGGCGAGGAGCCCGCGCCGCAAGTCGCCATCGAGATGATCGGCGTCAACAAATGGTTCGGCGAGTTTCAGGCGCTGCGCGACATCAACCTCAAGGTCATGCGCGGCGAGCGCATCGTGGTGTGCGGGCCGTCCGGCTCGGGCAAGTCGACCATGATCCGCTGCATCAACCGGCTGGAGACGCACGAGCAGGGCCGCATCGTCGTCGACGGCATCGAACTCACCGACGATCTGCGCCGCATCGACGAGGTGCGCCGCGACGTCGGCATGGTGTTCCAGAGCTTCAACCTATTCCCGCATCTGACGATCCTGGAAAACTGCACGCTGGCGCCGATCTGGGTGCGCAAGATGAGCAAGGCTGACGCCGAGGCGACGGCGATGCGCTATCTCAAGCGCGTCCGCATCCCCGAGCAGGCGTCGAAGTATCCCTCGCAGCTTTCCGGCGGCCAGCAGCAGCGCGTCGCGATCGCGCGGGCGCTGTGCATGAACCCGCGCATCATGCTGTTCGACGAGCCGACCTCGGCGCTCGATCCGGAGATGATCAAGGAGGTGCTCGACGTGATGGTCGATCTCGCCAACGACGGCATGACCATGATGGTCGTCTCGCACGAGATGGGTTTCGCCCGGCAGGTGGCGAGCCGCGTCATCTTCATGGACGCCGGCCAGATCGTCGAGCAGAACACGCCGCAGGAATTCTTCAGCCATCCGCAGCACGAGCGGACGAAGCTGTTCCTCAGCCAGATTTTGCATTAGGGCGGGGAGGGGGGACCATGCCAAAGGCATGGTGGGTGGGGCACGCCTCAGCACAAAAGAAAAAGGGCGCGTCCCTCGCGGAACGCGCCCTTCGAATATCGAGCTGCGCCTAGTTGCTGGCGTGCAGCAAGTCCGTGATGTTCCGGAAGGCGACCCGGCGGTTCTGCCGCTCGGCGGCGATCGTCGGGATTTTCAGGAACTGCTCGCCGTAGCCCTGCGTCACCAGATTCTCCGGCGGGATGCCGTAGTAGTACGAGAGAATCTCGGCGACGGTTTCGGCGCGGCGATCCGACAGCGCGAGGTTCGACAAGTCCGAACCCACGGCGTCGGTGTGCCCTTCGATCAGGAACACCTGCGTCGGATCGCGGTCGATGATGTTCTTCAAGGCGTCGCCGATCGTCTGCATCTTCACGATCTGATCGTCCGGCACGGTCGCCTGGCCGGTGTCGAAGGTGATCGTGTCGAAGTCGATGCGGCGGACCTTGTCGCGCAGGCGGCCGTTCTGCCGGATTTCCTCCAGCGTGTACGTCCGCTCGACGCGCTCGACCGGCGGGGCCATCAGCGTGTCTTGCAGTTGCTGCTCGTTGGCGCGACTCGATTCCACGATGTACTGCTGGCGCGGAATGTTGAGCTGCACCGGACCGAGGTTCAGCGTCAGCACCGGCGGCTGCCCGCGCGGACGCGGACGCGGCTGGGCGGGCGCCGGCTTCTGGCCGAAGATGCGGCCGAAGACGCCGGGCTGCTCGACGTCGCCGATCAGCACATCGACGCTGCCGTTCGGATTCTTGCGGTAGCGCTGGACGATGTTGCCGCTCTGGTCGCGGACGGTGACGATCTGCGAGCCGTCGGGACGGGACACGGTGGCCGTCTCGGTGCCGTTGTCGCTGGGCGCGGTCTGGAACTTGTCGCCCTGGCGGACGAAGCGGCCCGAGTCGTCGTGCTTGACGGTGACCTGGCCGCCTTCCTTGACGATGACGCGGCCGTCCTGCGCCGGGATGACGGCGCCTTCCTTCACGGCGTCCTCGGACTTCGGCAGCACGGCCGGCGGCGGCTGGTTGGCGGCAGCGGCCGGCGGCACCTGACCGAACTTCGGGCGGTTCTTGAATTTCTGCAAGTCGAACTGACCACCGGTCGCGGCAGCCGGAGGCGGCGGGGGCGGCGGCGCCTCGATCACGGGCGGCGGCAGGTTGATCACCGGCTCCACCACAGGCGCGGTCGGCGCCACGGGCGGCGGTGCCTGCTCGGCCGACGGCGGCGCCTGTTCGGCCGGCGGGACGACGACGGGCGGCGGCGGCACAGTTGCGTCGGCCGGCGGGACTACCGTGTCGGCCGGCGGCGGTGCGGTCTGATCGGCCGGCGGCGGAGTGCCTGGCTTGGGCCTGCCGTTCTGGCCGTTCTGGCGCGGCTTGCCGTTCTGCTGGTTGGCCGGCGGCGCGACCTCCACCGGCGGCACGACAACCGGCGGCACCACGACGGGCGGTACGACCACCGGCGGCGTCTCGACTGCGGGCGGCGTCACTTCAGCCGGAGGCGGCGGTGTTTCGGCGGCCGGCGGCGCAACTTCGGCCGGCGGCGGCGCGACCTCAGCCGGGGGAGCGGCGGGCGCGGATTCCTCAGGCAGCACCGGCTCGAGCGCGCTCGGATCGGCCGGGGGCAGGCCGGCAGCGACGCGCGCGGTTTCTAGTTGCTGGAGCGCATCGCGCAACGCGGCGCGGGCTTCGTCAACGCCGGTGCCAGAGGCGAGCGCGGCGCGGAGCGCGGTGCGGGCGGCTTCTACCGCAGCCTGGGCCGTGGCGACCGCGTCTGTCGCGGTATCGGCCTGCGCCAACACCATCGGCGCATGGAAGGTTGCGGCCCCCGCCGGCGGAATGAGAAGCGACACGAGCGCTCCGGAGACGAGAAGGGCTTTGGCCTTGGTCATCATGTACCTCGCAGCAATGTGCACGCGGACTTGCGTGCCGGACTTGGGAGTTTGCCTATGTCAGGCGGCGGAACGTAGGCCGGATATCGGCGAAACGATGTGAACGGTATCTGAACGGGATGGTGGGCGGATTGTTCCCGTAGCGTGTGCAGCGACGGCAGGACGCTGGCGGGTGGCTGTTCGGAAAACGCTAGGAGGAGAGACGCCCCTCCCCAAAACGCCTTGGCGTTTTGACCCTCCCACAAGGGGAGGGTTCACCCCGCTGCAAGATCCGACTCGGCCTGAGCCCTCCCCTTGTGGGAGGGTCAAAACCGCGTAGCGGTTTTGGGGAGGGGTGCCGCAGCGAAGCAGGAAGCTAGACGGGCCCGGTGGCAATCGCGGTGTCGCCGCGGGCGCCCCACTCGGTCCACGATCCGTCGTAGAGCCGCGTATCCTTCACGCCGATAACGTCGAGCGCCAGCGACAGCGTTGCCGCGTTCACGCCGGAGCCGCAGCTTGTAACGATGGGCTTGGCGAGATCGACGCCGGCCTCGACGAAAGCGCGCCGCAGTGTCTCGGCGTCCTTCAGCCTGCCGTCGGCGATGAGGTCGGTCGAGGGCACGTTGCGGCTGCCCGGGATGCGGCCGGTCTTGACCCACGGCCGCGGTTCCGGCGCCTCGCCGCGGAAGCGTGCCGCGGGACGGGCATCGACGACCTGGAATTCGCCGGCGAGCAATCCGTCGCGCACGTCGATGAGGCCGATGACGACGTGCGGATCGAAATGCGTGACGAACGTCCGCGGCGGATGCGTCACCGGCGCGGCGTCCACCGGACGGCCCTCGGCGCGCCATTTCGGCAGGCCGCCCTCGAGGATGGTAACGTCCCGCGCGCCCATGATCTTGAAGGTCCACCACAGGCGTGGCGCCGACGACAGCCCGGCGCTGTCGTAGACGACGATGGTGTGCTGCTCGTCGATGCCGAGCGCACCGACGGCCTTCGCGAACACCTCAGGCGAGGGCAGCATGTGGGGCAGGGGGTTCGACGTATCGGCGATGGCGTCGATGTCGAAGAAGACCGCGCCCGGAACATGGGCGGCGTCATACTCGGCGCGTCCGCTGCGGCCGGTTGTCGGCAGGTGCCATGATCCATCGACGATGGCGACTTCGCTTTGATGTGCGGCGAGCCAGTCGGTGGAGACGAACCAGGGGGAACGATCGGTCATCGGTGGTGCCTTGTCCCGTGATCAATAGTGCTCGAGGGAAGACGCCCACCCTAGCTCCTACGCTCGTCGCCACGAAAGCGCCGGTGTCGCTTCCCCTCCGCTTTCCCCGCGAAGGCGGGGACCTAGGTGCCACCAGCGGAGCGCGGCCCCGCTCGTCCGTGAATTCCTGTCCACCCGGATCCCCGCCTTCGCGGGGAAAGCGGAGGTTGGTTGGCGGCCGCGCCTTCGCCGGGAAGGCGGAGACCATTCGGCGTGCCTTCGCCGAGGAAAGCGGGCTACTCCGCAAACCTGATGCGGACGCGGCGGTTCTGTTTGCCTTTGCTTTCGATCTTGCTGATCACGAGCTTGCCGATCTCAGCCGTCGAATGCACGTGCGTGCCGCCGCAGGGCTGCAGGTCGATGTCGCCGATGCGCACGAGGCGCACCTTGCCCGACCCCATCGGCGGCTTCACCTTCATCGTTTTTACCAGTCCGGGGTTGGCGAGCAGCTCGTCGTCGGTGATCCACTCGGTGGTCACCTTGTGGTCAGCCATCACCAGCGCGTTCAGCCGCTCCTCGATCTCCTCCTTGGTCGGCACTTCGCCGTCGATGTCGAAATCGAGCCGGCCCTCGTCGGCGCCGATCGAGCCGCCGGTGACGGGGAAGGGGAGCACGACCGACAGCAGGTGCAGCCCGGTGTGGATGCGCATGTGGCGGTAGCGGCGCGGCCAGTCGAGGACTGCCTTCAGCGTCTCGCCGACCTGCGGCAGCGACTGGTCGTCGCCGGGCACGTGGACGATGTCGCTCTTGGTGTCGCCGTAGACGGTGGTGGCAATGGAGATGTTGCCGTCCGGCCTCTCCAGCAGCCCGGTGTCGCCGGGCTGGCCGCCGCCGGTTGCGTAGAAGACGGTGCGGTCGAGAACGATGCCGCGGCGGTCGGTGACGGCGATCACGGTCGCCTCGGCGGCGGGGAGGTAGGCGTCTTCGCGGAAGAGGAGTTCGGTGCTCATGCCCGATCCTAGCCGGTTTCGATGGTGCCTCAACAGCCTCCGCTTGGGGGCGGAGTGTCAGACCGTCGCGGCGAAGGGTACGCGGACGTCGTCCTGCCGCGTCAGCCAGGCGGGTGCCGGCAGCTTGTGGGCGCGCAGGAATTCCGGGTTGTAGAGCTTCGACTGGTAGCGCATGCCGCCGTCGGCGAGGATCGTCACGATGGTCTTGCCCGGGCCGAGATCGCGGGCGAGGCGGATGGCGCCGGCGATGTTGACGCCGGACGAGCCGCCGAGCAGCAGGCCCTCGTGCTCGGCGAGATCAAAGACGGCGGGCACCGCTTCGCTGTCCGGGATGACGTAGGCCTTGTCGACCTTGACCGGGCCGACGATCGGCGTCGAGCGGTTGAGGCCGATGCCCTCGGTGATCGAAGTGCCCGGCGTTGCCTTCGCCTCGCCGGTGGTGAACAGGTTGAACATGCCGGCGCCGTCGGGGTCGGCGCAGCCGATGACGATGTTCGGCTTCTGCTTGCGCAGATAAGCGGCGTTGCCGGCGAGCGTGCCGCCGGTGCCGACCGAGCAGATGAAGGCGTCGACCTTGCCGTCGGTCTGGGCCCAGATTTCCGGGCCGGTGGTCAGTTCGTGCGCGCGGGCATTCTCGAGGTTGTTCCACTGGTCGGCGAAGAGCACGCCGTTCGGCTCGCTCTTGCGGAACTGGTCGGCGAGGCGGCGGGCGACGTGCTGGTAGTTGTCGGGGTCGGTGTAGGGCTTCGCCGGCACCTCGACCAGCGTCGCGCCGGCGAGGCGCAGCGTGTCCTTCTTTTCCTGGCTCTGCGTGTCGGGAATGACGATCAGCGTGCGATAGCCGCGCGCCGCGGCGACCAGGGCCAGGCCGATGCCAGTGTTGCCGGCGGTGCCTTCCACGATCAGGCCGCCGGGCTTCAGCGTGCCGGCGGCTTCCGCTGCCAGCACCATCTGGCGCGCCGGGCGGTCCTTCACGGACTGGCCGGGATTGAGAAACTCGGCCTTGCCGAGGATCTCGCAGCCGGTCGCCTCCGAAGCGCGGCGAAGCCGGATCAGCGGCGTGTTGCCGATGGCATCGACGACGGATGGGTTGATCTGCATGGGGGGAAGCTATTCGGCGCGGGTGGGGGCATCAAGGCATTGGGCATTGCGAAGTTGGGGAGATGGGGAATGAGGCGAGGCCGTGCCCCACCCACCACCGCTTGCCGTGGTCCCCCCTCCCCGCAAGGGGGAGGGATAAGCGGAGGGGACGCAGCAAACTCCCATTCCTCCCCGTTCCGGGCAGGTGGATGGGGTTCCGCGTCCCCGAGTCGCACTATTCCGCCGGCACCATCACGCTACGCCGCGGCACATCGATGTGCGCCCATGCCGGCCGCTCGAACAGGAAGCGGGCGCCGGTCCCGCGCACGACCCAGAACAGCAGCAGCGGGAAGACGACGCCGCAGGCCGTGACGATCAGCGACACCGTGCCGAGGTCGGGGATGATCCCGGTCCTGAGCAGCAGCGTGCGCGAGGCCGCCATCGGCAGGAAGAATGCGAGGTAGATGACGATGGAGTGCTTGCCGCAATAGCGCACCGCCGCCATCCAGTCGGTCTTGGCCAGCACCGTCGACAGCGTCACCACCGCGATGGCGCCGACGAAGCCCAGGATCAGCCCGATGCCGGGGAGCTCGGAGTAGCCGCCGAACACGGCGAAGGCTTCGATCGCCGCCCAGACGACGAGATATGTCACCGCCGCCCAGCCGTGCTTCGACACGGTGGCGGCGAAACGGAAGATATGCGGGGCGAAGATGTAGCCGGAATAGAAATAGACGAAGCGCGCCGCGAACTCGTCGGGGATGACCCAGCCGGTCTGGACGTTGGCGACCTGGAGCGCGGCGCCGGCCAGCCAGATGACCGGCCACGGCACGCGCTTCGTGAGTTTCACCAGCACGAAGAAGATCGGCAGGAGATAGATGAACCAGATGGTGCCGAACGGATCGATGAAGGCCAGCGCGTATTGCTGCGCGACCGTGGCGACGCCGCCGTCTGCGGCAATGCCCGGCGCCTTGAAGATGAACTGGATGGTCAGCCAGAGGACGTAGAAGTAGCCGAAGTGGACGACCTTCTTGTCGAGGTAGGTGCGCCAGTCGCGGTCGATGACGCGCGCCAGGAACAGGCCCGAGATCATGAAGAAGTCCGGCATGCGGAAGGGCTTGGCGAAGGCGACGACGTAGGTCATCCAGCCGGTCGCGTCGGCGGCCTTCTCGACGCCCAGCGTCGAGTGCATCATGACGACCATGATGATGCAGAAGCCCTTGGCGTAATCGACCCAGGCTACGCGCTGCTCGTCCGACGTCATTTTCGCGACCCGCATTTCCTTGCCGCCCGGCCAATATCCTAGGGCGGCGCGCCGCGGGACGCGTCAATTCGATTCGGAAATCAAAGGTTAGGGTTAAGCCGCCCGCGCGATGCGACGGCCTGAAAAAGAAAACGCCCCGCCCGTCGTGAAACGGGCGAGGCGCGAAGCGTGAAATTCCGACTGCGCTACGGCGTCGTGGTCGCCGGCGGCGTGGTCGCGTCCGGGGCGGGCGCGGGGGCCGTTGCATCCGGCGCGGGCGCCGGGGCAGGAGCCGGGGCGGTCGCATCCGGAGCCGGAGCCGGCGCGGTTGCGTCCGGAGCCGGGGCGGGGGCCATCGCCGGCGGCGCGGTCGCGTCCGGAGCGGGGGCCGGAGCCATGGCCGGCGGCGTGGTCGTGTCGACTGCGGCAGGCGGCGTCGGAGCCGAGCCCATGAAGTTCTTCGCGCCGAAGTAAATCACCACCAGCACGATAATGGCGACGATGATGTAGATGATCGTACGGCTACCGCCGCCCTGACTATTTCCGTTGGTTTGTGACACCTAAGATCTCCTGTGGTCACCTAATTCAACCGCCGCCAGCCGGTCTTGGGTAAACGTCAGTCTACCACCGATTGAGGCCTGGTCGGTACTCGTGAAACTGGCTCCCCGGGCTGGACTCGAACCAGCGACCATTCGATTAACAGTCGAATGCTCTACCAACTGAGCTACCGGGGATCGCGGCGCACCTCTTAGCAAAGCCCTTCCGTGCTTGCAAAGGACAACGGCGCCTTTCCGAACCGATGATTATTGCGGATGTCACATCGCAGCCCCATCTTCTCCTCGCAACCATCGCGAGGGATTCCCGTGCCCAAGGTTCGCCTCGGCCGTATTTCGCTTGATCTGCCACGCAATAGATTCGTGCGCATCGGGCTCGGTGTCGCCCTGGTGCTGGCCGGCGGCCTATTCGGCTGGCTGCCGATTCTCGGATACTGGATGGTGCCGCTGGGGCTTCTGGTGCTCGCCTCCGACAGTGCGCCGATACGCCGCTTCAACCGGCGCGTCGGGGTGGCGGTGGTCGGCTGGTGGAAGGGCCGCAAGGCGCGGGCGAAGCCGGCCGCCTCGGTCAGTCCGAAATAGATCTGAGCCGCCAGCGTCCGGCCTCGCCGTGCAGCGCTGCGCGGGCGAGCGGCGCGATGTCGATTTTCCAGAATGACGAAAGCGGCGCATCGAGCACGATCGCGACGGCCGCGCGGATCACCGGGACATGAGTCACGGCGACGGTCGTGCCGTCGCCGAGGCCGCCGAGAAATCCGCGCACGCGATCGAACAGCGCGGCGATCGACTCGCCGCCGTGCGGCGCGGCGCTGGGATCGCTCAGCCACGCGGCGACGGCGTCCTGCTCGGCCGCGCCGATCTCGGCCATCGTCTTTCCCGACCAGCGTCCGTAGTCGAGATCGCGTAGCGCCGCGTCCGGCGTCGCATCGACGCGCAACAACTCCGCCGTCTGCCGCGCGCGGAGCGCCGGGCTCGTCAGCGCGTGCTGCGGCGGCGTGCGAAACGCGGGGATCAGCGACAACGCGCGCGCTTCCGCGGCGCCGAATTTGTCGAGCGGCTCGTCCAGCGGAAAGGCCGCGCGCCGCGTCGCGGCGGTCGATGCGGTGCAGACAAATGTCAGTCGGATCATCGCGCGCGCAATTGACAACGCCCCGCCGGTGCCCGCATGGTCTAGATGCAAATTCGCGGGTGCGGAAGCCGGTGTGAGTCCGGCACGGTCGCGCCACTGTAATCGCCAAGGCAGGTTGCCGAAGCGAAAGTCAGACCCTCCCCGCGGACTGATTGCGCTCGACTGGGACGCGTCATCCCAAGGAGGAAAACCACGATGACACACGTCGCTTTTGCGCCGGCAGTTCAGCCGGTTGCCATTCCCGTTCGCCAGATCATCCCCTGGGCCATCTTCGCCGGCCTTCTCGCCCTCATCGCCATCTATTTCGTCGGCGTCGAAGAAGGCGCGATGGCGATTTTCTCGGGCATGTATGTGCACGAATTCGTGCATGACGGGCGCCATCTCCTCGGCTTCCCCTGCCACTAGCGGAGCGCGGGAGATGATCGGAAATCTGCTTCTCCGCGGCATGCTCGTCGGCGTCTTCGCCGGCATTCTTGCCTTCGGTTTCGCCAAGGTATTCGGCGAGCCGCGCGTCGATTCGGCGATCGGCTTCGAGGAATCGATGCATTCGGCCGAACCGGCCAATGCTTCCACGCCGGTCGATATGTCGATGGCGGCCGAGGCGGCCATGCCGGCCGATCACGCCGAGGAGGTCGGTCTGGTCAGTCGCCCGACCCAGGCCGGCATCGGCCTGTTCACCGGCGTCGTGCTCTATAGCGCGGCGTTCGGCGGGATCTTCGCGCTGGTCTTCGCCTTCGCCTACGGCCGCTTCGGCCCGGCCGACCCGCGGGCGCTCGCCGCGCTGCTGGCGCTCCTTGGCTTCGTCGTGCTGATCGTCGTACCCGACATCAAGTATCCGGCGAACCCGCCGTCGGTCGGCAACGGCGAGACGATCGGCTACCGCACGTGGCTGTTCTTCGGGATGCTGGCGGCTTCGATTGTTGCCGTCGCGCTCGCCGTTTACGTCCGCAGCCAGCTCATCCGTTCGCTGGGGACGTGGAATGCGACGCTCGTCGGCGGCGCCACGTTCGTCGTCGTGGCGGCGATCTCGATGCTCGTACTGCCCGCGATCAACGAGGTGCCGGAAGGTTTCCCAGCTTCGCTGCTCTGGCAGTTCCGCATCGCGTCGCTCGGCACGCAGGCGGTGCTGTGGACGACGCTCGGCCTCGCCTTCGGCGCGCTGACGCAGCGAAGCCTGACGCGCGCCTGACGATGGCGACCGCCGGCCGCACTCTCGTGCTCGGCGGCCAGCGGTCGGGCAAAAGCCGGTACGCGGAGGAGCTCGTCATCGCGAGCGGTCGCGCACCGGTCTATCTCGCCACCGCCGCGGCGGGCGATGCGGAGATGGCGGAGCGCATCGGCATGCACCGCGCGCGGCGCGGCGAACAATGGCGCACGGTCGAGGCGCCGCTCGACCTCGCGGGTGCGCTGAAACGCGAGACCGGCGCGGGCTACCACGTTCTCGTCGACTGCCTGACGCTGTGGGTGAGCAACCTGATGATGGCGGAACACAACATCGAAGACGAAACCGCGGGGCTGCTCGATGCGCTCACCGAGGTCGCCGGGCCGGTCGTGCTGGTCAGCGGCGAGGTCGGCCTCGGCGTCATTCCGGGCGACCGCCTGTCGCGGCGGTTCGCCGATGCGCTGGGCACGGTCAACCAGCGGGTGGCGGCGGTCGTCGATCGAGTCGTGCTCGTCGCGGCCGGCCTGCCGCTCGTGCTCAAGGCTGAACAGACAAACACGGAAGCCGCAGAGATATGAACGCTCCCGCCCGCATTCCCGCGACCATCGTCACCGGCTTCCTCGGCGCCGGGAAGACGACCCTGATCCGCGATCTCATCGCGCGCGCCAAGGGCCGGCGCATCGCCATCATCGTCAACGAATTCGGCGACATGGGCTTCGACGGGGCGCTCATCGCCGACTGCGACGACGATCATCGTCCGGACGAGATCATCGAACTCACCAACGGATGCATCTGCTGCACCGTTGCCGACGAATTCTTGCCGACCATCGAGAAGCTGCTGGCGCGCGATCCGGCGCCCGAGCACATCGTCATCGAGACCTCCGGCCTCGCGCTGCCGCAGCCGCTGGTCCGCGCCTTCGCGTGGCCGGGTGTGAAGCATCGCGTCACGGTCGACGGCGTCGTCACGGTCGTCGATGCGGCCGCGGTTGCCGCCGGACGGTTCGTGCCGGAGACGGCCGTCGCTAACCACGACGACCCGATCGAGGAATTGTTCGAGGACCAGCTCCGCTGCGCCGACCTGATCGTCATCAGTAAGTCCGATCTCGTCTCGGCCGAATCTTTTGCCGAGACGACGGCGCTCGTGAAGCGCGAAGCGCGGGCGGGCACCAGCGTCGTCAACGGCCGTGGCGCGCCGGCCGACATGCTGTTCGGCATCGCCGCTTCGGCGGAAGACGACATGGGCGGCCGCGAGAGCCACCACGACCTCGAGGGCGAGGAGCACGACCATGACGACTTCGACTCCATCGTCGTGCCGGTCCCGGTTGCCCCGTCGCTCGATACGCTGAAGGCGCGCGTGCTCGACGCGCTGACGCTGCCCGGCGTGTTGCGCGTCAAGGGTCGCGTCGCCATCGCCGGCAAGGCGGCGCCCGCGGTCGTGCAGGCCGTCGGCCCGCGCGTCGAGGTCGCCTTCGCGCCGGGCGCCACGGCATCGGGCCTCGTGGTCATCGGGCTGCGCACGATGGACCGCGCCGCAATCGCCCGCGCGCTGGCGGGATGAGCGCGCCCACCCTCCGCTTCCCCCGCGAAGGCGGGGGCCCAGGTGGCGAGGCGAGCGCCGCGATGGCCGCAATATCCCGCGATACCTGGATCCCCGCCTTCGCGGGGAAAGCGGGAGCGGCGTAGCCATGCATCTCTTAGCCGGCGAGGCTGCGCGCATCGACGACGGCGACGCGGCCGTCGATCTGGCGCAGCCGCCGGGCGACATAGTCTTTCTCTCCGCCGCTGATAGCGAGCTCGCCGCGCTGGCGGCACAGGCGCGGCCCGAGGTGCGCTTCGCCAATCTTGGCCGCCTGTCGCACCCGATGTCGGTCGATCTGTACCTGGAGAAGACGGTGGCCTCGGCACGCCTCGTCGTCGTCCGCATGATGGGCGGCGCCGGCTACTGGCGGTACGGCCTGGAGCGGCTGCGCGCGCTCGCCCGCGCCGGCGGGCCGATGCTGCTGGTGATGCCCGGCGAGGACCGCTGGGACGCCGCGCTCGAGCCTTATGCGACGGCGCCGGTCGAGCAGTGCCGTTTGCTCTGGCGCTATCTGGTCGAGGGTGGCGCCGAGAATACGCGCCGCGCGCTGGCCTTCTGCGACCATCTGCTCGGCCTTGCGCCGCTGCCCGAGCCGCCGGAGGCGCTGCCGCACGCCGGTATCTACCGGCCGGGGCAGGGGGCGACGACGCTGGACGCATGGCGTGCGCATCATCGCGGCCGCCCGGTCGCGCCGATCGTCTTCTACCGAGCGCTGATCCACGGCGGCTCGACCGAGCCGATCGACGCACTGGTCGTCGCGCTTCGCGAACGCGGGATCGCCGGGCTGCCGATCTTCGTCGCCAGCCTCAAAGACCGCGAGTCGGAGACGCTGCTCGACGAAATCTTCGCCGCGGTGTCGCCGGCGATCGTCCTCAACACGACCTCCTTCGCCGTCTCGCGCATCGGTGACACCCACGCGGGCACCGTGCTCGACCGGCCCGGCCGGCCTGTGCTGCAGGTCGCGCTCGCCGGCTCAACCGAGGAAGGATGGCGCGAGAGCAAACGCGGCCTCCTGCCGCGCGACCTGACGATGAACGTCGTGTTGCCCGAGGTCGACGGCCGCATCCTGACCCGCGCCGTTTCGTTCAAGTCTGATGCCTCGGCCGGCGCCGTCTATCGCGCCGTGCCCGACCGCATCGCCTTCGTCGCCGACCAGGCGGCGGCGTGGATCAAGCTCGCGACGACGCCGGCGGGAAACCGGAAGGTGGCGCTGATCCTCTCCAACTATCCCGACCGCGACGGCCGCATCGCCAACGGCGTCGGCCTGGACACGCCGGAGAGCGCGGTGCGGGTTGCAGCCGCGATGGCGGAGGCGGGGTATTCGGTGCCGGGATTTCCGCAGTCGAGCCGTGAATTGATGGAAGTCATCCTCGCAGGCCCGACAAATGCGCTCGGTGCGGTCATCCACCGGACGGCGGGGGAGATGGCGCCGCGTGGCGGCGACGGAGGGGGCGCCCCCTCCACCGCCTTCGGCGGTCCGCCTCCCCCGGCGTGCGGGGGAGGATCGGCAGAGTCGCTTTCGCTTCGCGACTACCGCACCTACTTCGCGGCACTCCCTGACTCCGTCCGCACCGCCATAACCACCCGCTGGGGCGAACCTGAGTCCGATCCGTTCGTCGCCGGCGGCGTCTTTCGCCTTGCCGCGCATCGCTACGGCAACGTCGTCGTCGGCATCCAGCCGGCGCGCGGCTATTCGATCGACCCGAAGGCGACCTACCACGACCCGGACCTCGTGCCGCCGCACAACTACCTCGCCTTCTATGCGTGGCTGCGCCGCGAGTTTCAGGCCGATGCCATCGTCCATCTCGGCAAGCACGGCAACCTCGAATGGCTGCCCGGCAAGGCGCTTGGCCTCTCGGCCGAGTGCTGGCCGGAGATCGCGCTCGGTGCGACGCCGCTGATCTATCCGTTCCTGGTCAACGATCCGGGCGAGGGCAGCCAGGCGAAGCGGCGCGCCTCGGCCGTGGTCGTCGATCACCTGACGCCGGCGATGACGCGCGCCGAGATTCACGGCCCGCTCGCCGAGCTTGAGACGCTGATCGACGAGTATTATCTCGCCGCCGGCGTCGACAGACGGCGCCGCGACTATCTCGCCGCTGAGATCGTCGCGCTCGCCGAGCGGCACGGGCTCGACCGCGACCTCGGCTTCACGCGCGACACCGGCGAGCAGGCGCTGCGCGCGCTCGACGCACATCTCTGCGCGTTGAAGGAGATGCAGATACGCGACGGATTGCACACGCTCGGTGCCTCGCCGGAAGGGCGCCAGAGGATCGACACGCTGGTCGCCATCGCGCGCGTGCCGCGCTCGGGCGGGCGGCCGGAGGATGCCTCGCTGCATCGGGCCATCGCGGACGATCTCGGTCTCGGTTTCGATCCGCTGGATTGCGATCTCGGTGTGGAGTGGACGGGACCTCGGCCGCACGACCTCGCAGCGATTAGCGATGGTCCGTGGCGGACGATAGGCGACACCGTCGAGCGTATCGAGGCGCTGGCGGCAACGTTTGTCGCCAACCTCCCCCTTGAGCGGAGGTCGAAAGCGGCAAGGCCGCTTTCGGGAGGGGGGCGGGCTGCCGGCGGTGAAAGCGCCCCCCTCCCGAAGTTCGCTGTCGCTGCGCTCGGCGAACTTGGACCTCCCCTCAGGGAGGAGGTTGAAGCGGGAGCGCGCGCCTCTGCCGTCCTCGACTGGATCGCATCCGGTCTTGCGCCATCGCTCGACACCTCCGGCGAATCCGAAATCGACGCCATCCTGACCGCCCTCGATGGCCGCTTCGTCGCGCCCGGTCCCTCCGGTGCGCCGACGCGCGGCCGGCCCGACGTGCTGCCCACCGGCCGCAACTTTTATTCCGTCGATGTCCGCGCGGTGCCGACGGCCGCCGCGTGGGCGCTCGGCCGGCGCGCGGCCGATGAGGTTGCGCTCCGCTACTTCCAGGACGAGGGCGAGTGGCCGCGCTCGATCGCGATCTCGGCGTGGGGGACGTCGAACATGCGCACCGGCGGCGACGACGTTGCGCAGGTGCTCGCCTTCATCGGCGCGGCGCCGGTGTGGGAGGCGGGCACCGGCCGCGTCACCGGCTTCCGCGTGCTGTCGCTGGCCGAACTGGGCCGGCCGCGCATCGACGTGACGCTGAAAATTTCCGGCATGTTCCGCGATGCGTTTCCGGGGCAGATCGACCTCATCGATTCGGCGATGCGTGCCATCGCCGCGCTGTCCGAGGACGCCGCCGCAAACCCGATTGCGGCGCGCGGCGCGACGGCGCGAATCTTCGGCGCGATGCCCGGCGCGTATGGCGCAGGTGTGCAGGCGCTGATCGACACCGGGGCGTGGGAGACGCGCGGCGACATCGCCGATGCCGTGCTGGCATGGGGTGCGTTCGCCTATGGCGGCGGGGCGCAAGGCGATGCGGCGCGCGCAGATTTCGTGGCGCGGCTGAAGGCGACCGACGCGGTGCTGCACAACCAGGACAACCGCGAGCACGATATTCTCGATTCCGACGACTACTACCAATTCCAGGGTGGCCTCGCGGCGGCGGTCGAGACGTTGAAGGGCAAGGCGGTGCCTCTCTATCACGGCGACCATTCGCGGCCGGAGAAGCCGGTGATCCGCGCGCTCGGCGAGGAGATCGCGCGCGTCGTCCGCGGTCGCGCCGCCAATCCGAAATGGATCGCCGGCGTCATGCGCCACGGCTACAAGGGCGCTTTTGAGATGGCCGCCACAGTCGACTATCTCTTCGCCTTTGCCGCGACCACGAACGCGGTGAAGGACCACCATTTCGACCAGTTGTTCGACGCCTATATCGGCGACGCTGACGTGCGCGGCTTCATCGCCGACAATAACGCGCCGGCGCTCCGCGAGATGGCGGCGCGCTTCCGCGAGGCGATTGACCGCGGCCTGTGGGCGCCGCGCCAGAACAGCGCCTATGATCGGCTCTCCGCGCTCATCACCGAGCGGAAAGAGGCAGCAGAATGAACGACTTGACCGAGACCGAGCTCGACGCCCGCCACGCCGAGAAGATGAAAAAGAAGAAGGCGGCGCGCGACAAGATCCTCGCCACCAAGACGATCGAGAAGGGCCTGCTCATCGTCCACACCGGCAAGGGCAAAGGAAAATCGACTGCCGCGTTCGGCATGGTTTTCCGCGCGCTGGGCCATGGCATGCCGGTCGCCATCATCCAGTTCGTGAAGGGCAAATGGCAGACCGGCGAGCGCGTCGCGCTCGAAAAATTCGGCGACCTCGTGTCGATCAACACGATGGGCGAAGGCTTCACCTGGGACACGCAGGACCGCCAGCGCGACATCGCCGCGGCGCGCGCGGCGTGGGAGCGCGCGAAGGAGATCATCGCGGCCGGCAAGCACAAGATCGTGCTGCTCGACGAGCTCAACATCGTGCTGCGCTACGACTACCTGCCGCTGGCCGAGGTGGTCGCGTTCCTCCGCGACAAGCCCGCCGACATCCACGTGATCGTGACCGGGCGCAACGCCGCCGACGAGCTGATCGAGGCGGCCGATCTGGTGACCGAGATGGAGGTCATCAAGCATCCTTTCCGCTCCGGCGTGAAGGCGCAGGTCGGGATCGAGTTTTGACCGCGGCGCTGATGATCCAGGGCACGGGCAGCCACGTCGGCAAGTCGACGCTGGTCGCCGGCCTCTGCCGCGCGCTGGTCCGGCGCGGCATCAGAGTCGCGCCGTTCAAGCCGCAGAACATGTCGAACAACGCGGCGGTCGCCGCGGATGGAGGCGAGATCGGCCGGGCGCAGGCGCTGCAGGCGCGCGCGGCGAAGCTCACGCCGTCCGTGCACATGAACCCGGTGCTGCTCAAGCCGGAGAGCGACACCGGCGCACAGGTGATCGTGCAGGGCAAGCGCGCCGGTGCGATGCGCGCTGCGGAATACGGACGGCGGAAATCGGAGCTGATGCCGCGCGTGCTGGAAAGTTTCGCGCGCGTCGGCGAGGGGATGGACCTCGTGCTGATCGAGGGCGCGGGCAGCCCGGCGGAAGTGAATCTTCGTGCCGGCGACATAGCCAACATGGGCTTCGCCGAGGCGGCGGATGTGCCGGTCGTGCTGGTCGGGGACATTGACCGTGGCGGGGTGATCGCCGGTCTGGTTGGCACGCAGGCCGTGCTGGCGCCGCGGGACCGTGCTCGGGTCAAAGGCTTCGTCGTCAACAAGATGCGTGGCGATGCGGCTCTGTTTACGGATGGGGCGCGGTTCGTTGCCGAGCGTACCGGCTGGCCTTGCCTTGGGGTGGTGCCGTGGTTCGATGCGGCGGATGCGTTACCAGCAGAGGACACGCTTTCCCTCCGCTCTTCCCCGCGAAAGCGGGGACCCATTTCGGGCGCGGAGCCCGGCGTGGGTATGGGTCCTCGCTTTCGCGAGAACCAGCGGGGAGGGGGGAAGGCGATAGTTGTCGTCCCCCATCTGCCGCGTATCGCGAATTTCGATGACCTCGATCCCCTGCGTGCCGAGCCGGACGTGTCGGTCGTGCTGGTCGAGCCGGGCGAGGTGTTCCCCGAAGCCGACGTCATTCTCGTTCCCGGCTCCAAGTCGACGATCGCCGACCTCGCGTTCCTGCGTGCCCAGGGCTGGGACATCGACATCATCGCGCACCATCGCCGCGGCGGGCGCGTCGTCGGCCTGTGCGGCGGATACCAGATGCTTGGCCGCAGTATCGCCGATCCCGACGGCGTCGAGGGTTCTGCCACGACGGCCGCCGGGTTGGGCCTGCTAGATGTCGCGACTGTGCTCGGCTCCGACAAGGCGACGCGGGCGGTGTCGGGCCGCGATATCGCTACGGGCGAGCCGATCGCCGGGTATGAGATTCATCTCGGGGTGACGTTTGGGCCAGATTGTGCGCGACCGGTGGTCGATCTGGGCGGTCGCGTCGATGGTGCGCGTTCGCTCGATGGGCGTGTCGTCGGCACCTATGTCCACGGCCTGTTCGCAGCGGATGGATTTCGCCGCGCGTTCCTCGACCTGCCGCCCTCTGATGTCGCGTACGAGGCGATGGTCGAGGCGACGCTGGACGCGTTGGCCGATCATCTCGAGCGGCACATCGACATCGCCGCGCTGCTTGCGATCGCCGGCTACAGGGCGAAGACGAACAGCGAGCCCAGTGCGACGACGGCGAACAGCGCGGCGCTGGCGACGACGTAGACGCGGAGCGCGCGGCTGATGTCGTGCGGCCGCGCGTCGCGGCGGCCGCGTTCGTTGAGGAAGGGATCGTTGACGATGATGCCGGCGTAGCGGCGCGGGCCGGCGAGCGCGAGGCCCAGCGCCGCGGCCATCGCGGCTTCCGGCCAGCCGGCGTTGGGCGAGCGGTGCCTGCCGGCGTCGGCCCACATCGTGCCGAACGCGGCTTTGATAGTGCCGCCGGCGGCTGGGGCCGCAAGGGCGACAAGTGCGCCGGCGATGCGGCTCGCCGGCAGGTTGACCAGATCGTCAAGGCGCGCGCTGGCCCAGCCAAAGGCGCGGTGGTGGTCGGTGAGGTGGCCGATCATCGAGTCGGCGGTGTTGATCGCCTTATAGGCGAGGAGGCCGGGCAGGCCGAGCAGCAGGAACCACAGGGCCGGCGCCACGATGCCGTCGGAGAAATTTTCCGCGGTCGACTCGATCGCGGCGCGGCAGATGCGCGCCTCGTCGAGGCTCGCCGGGTCGCGGCCGACGATGCGCGATACGGCGATGCGCGCGGCCTCGATGCCGCCGGCGAAGAAGGCGTCGCGGACGGCAGCGACGTGGTCGTAGAGCGAGCGGCCGGCGAGCAGGATCGATGCGACAACGACGGTGCCGATCCAGCCGAAGGCGAAGGCATCGAACGCGCGTTCCAGTCCCAGTCCCACCAGCCAGGCTATTGCGACGACGAGCAGGATCGCGACGATGCCCGCGAGATATTGGAGCGGTCCGCGGTTCAAACCGCGGTCCAGCGCGCCGATCAGCCAGCCGGCGATTGCGACCGGGTGGGGCACACGCCGCCAGACGGCATCGGGGTCGCCGACGGCGGCATCGAGAAGCAGCGCCAGCGCCAGCATCCAGACGTGAGCGACGGCGATCACGGCGCCTGTTGTATCCGCTTGGCCTCGCCGGCCAGCCAGTCGAGCGCGGCGGGGAGCGAGGGGCCGCCGCACACGGTCAGCTTCTCCGGCAGCACGATGCGCTTGGCCGGCGGGTAGAGCGCGGCAAGCGCCGGGTGGGCGAGGAGCGCGCTGCCCTGATCCTCGGCGGGGCGCGTCGATGCGGCGACGACGATATAGTCCGGCGGCTCGGCGACGATCCGCTCAAGCGGCACGAAGCCGCCGCGCTTGCCGGCGAGCGGCGCGCCGTCGTTGGTGAAGCCGGCGATGGCGAGCAGCTCGCCGCTCAGGCTGTCGCCGCCGGTGACATAGCCGCGGCGCTGGTAGATCGCGGCGGTTGGGTGGCCGGGCGGTGCGGCGGCCTCGGCACGGGCGCGGGCAGCGGCGATATCGGCGATCATCGCCTCGCCGCGCTCCGGGTGGCCGACCAGGGCCGCGACCTTGCGGATGATGGCTTCCGAATCGTCGACGCTTTTGGCCGCGTCGAGCAGTTCGACGCGGTAGCCGAGGCGATCCAGCATGTCGCGCGTCGCGCGCTTGGTGTAGCGGCCGGCGAGCACGAGGTCGGGGTTTAGGCCGACGACGGTCTCCGCGCTCGATGCATCGTGGCGGAAGGCCGCGGCGGCATCGGCGGTGAACGACAGCGTCGGGTCGGTGGCATAGACCGACAGGCCGGCGATCTGAGCGGGATCGGCGAGCGTCACCAGCAGCTCGTCGGCGCACAGGTTGATCGAGACGATGCGCTTGGGCGCCTCCGCCGCTGCCGGCAAGGTGAGTGACAATAGCGCAACGCCGGCGAGCAAAGTTCCGGTGAGGCGCGCGCGCCGCCGCCTGCGTTCGTTGCCTTCGTCCATGCGCTCGTTTACCCCTTGGGCGTCCGGCGGGGAAGCCGGATGGGCCCGGGCCACATCCCGTGACGGGCGCCTCATCCAGATCGATCCATACCGGAGATCTGCCATCATGGTCCCTGCCGCCCGGCGCGCCTGCGCCGCGTCTCTCCTCATTCTCGCGACGTCGCCGGCGATGGCGGCGTCTCCGATTCCGGAAATCGTGGTCACCCCGTACTACACGCCGACGCCGCTCGACCGGGTCGGCAGTACCGTGACCGTCATCGGCCGCGATGCCATCGCGCGCACGTCAGCGACGACGGTCGCGGAGGTGCTGCGCACGGTGCCCGGTGTCGCGGTCATCGAGTCGGGAGGGCCGGGCGGCTCGACCGAGGTGCGGCTGCGCGGCGGCGAAACCGGGCACACGGTCGTGCTGATCGACGGCGTGCGGGTCAACGACGCGTCCTCGGCGCGCGGCGATTTCGACTTCACCCTGCTGTCGGTCAACGACGTCGAGCGGATCGAGGTGCTGCGCGGGCCGCAGAGCGCGATCTACGGCTCGGACGCCATGGGCGGCGTGGTCAACATCGTGACGCGGCGGCAGACGGCGAAGTCGTCGCTGACGGCGACCGTCGAGGGCGGGCGCTACGGCACGCTCAACGAAAGTGCGGCCGGCGGCATGACGGCCGGCGACTTTGCGCTGCGCTTCAGCGGCGCACATGCCAAGGCCACCGGCTTCTCGCGTCGGGGAAGTCGCGACGGCAACGAGCCGGACGGGCTCGACCGGTACACGGGCTCGGCCCGTCTCGTCTATGCGCCGGCGAGCGGCCTCAAGGTCGAGCTCGGCGGGACCGCGACGCATGAACTGACCGACTACGATGCGGCGTCGGGTCCCAATCCCAACGATGCGCCGAACACCGCCGAGCGCACCGAGCTCAGCGGCTCGGGCAAGGTGACGCTGCCGGAATGGGACGGTTGGCTCACGCAATCGATTTCGGCGTTCGGTGCGTCGTCGCAGCGCACCAACCGCGAGCCGGGCGGTGCGCCGGAGGTCGCGTCGTTCGCCTCAACCGATGCCGGCGCCGAGTATCAGGCGATCGTCGACCTGAAGGCCGCCGGAACGCTCACGCTCGGCCTCCGGGCGGAGCAGGAGCATGCCGAGAACGTCGCTCCGAGCGTGACCGCATTTCCCGGCTTCGAGCGGACGCGCACGAACTTCGCCGGCTATGTCCAGCACCAGCTCACCGTGTTCGACGCGCTGCACCTGACGTTTGCCGGGCGCTATGACGGCACCGCCGTCGGCGATGGGTTCCTGACCGGCAGGGCAACGGCGGCGTACGAAATCGGCAACTGGGGCACGACGCTGCGCGCCAGCGCCGGCACCGGCGCCAAGCGGCCCACGGCGTACCAGGTCGGCAACAACGCCTACGCGGCGGCGATCGCGCCGCTGGGGGTTGTCGTCAACACGGATCTGAAACCTGAAACCAGCGTGGGATTCGACGCCGGGGTGGAGCAGACGCTGTTCGGCGGCCTGGTCCACGCCTCGGCGACGGCGTTCTACAATCGCTTCCGCAACCTGCTCGGCTTCACGTTTTTTCCGGGCAGCAAGGTCAACGGCTACTACGACAATACCGACCGCGCCGAGTCGTACGGTCTGGAACTCGCGGTCGACACCCAGATCCTTCCGGACGTGCTGACGGCGAGCGCCACCTACACGTGGATGCCGACGCGCAATCTCGTCACGGGGCGGCCGCTGGCGCGGCGGCCGGAGCACAGCGGCTCGTTCACCGTCACCTTCACGCCGGAGCCCGAATGGCAACTGGCGCTCACCGGCACCATCGTCGGCAAGCGCACCAACCTCGGTTCGTCGTCGTCGTTCCTGCCGGCGTACTGGCGGCTCGACGCGTCGGCGTCCTATGCGCTGTCCGACAAGGTGAAGCTGTTCGCCCGCGTCGAAAACGTGACGGACAACGTCTACACCGATCCGATGGGCTACAATGCCGCCGGTCAATCGGCGTATGTTGGCCTGACATGGAACAAGTGACAGCGCGGCGCGACCTTCTGCTCATTGCGGCACTGGTGGTCCTGGTCGCGGCACTGTTCGCGGGCTCGCTCGCCGTGGGTCCCGTCGTCCTGTCGCCCGGCGATGTCGTCGGCGGCCTGTTCGGTCGCGCCGGCGAAGCCGCCAACATCATCGTGCGCGAAATACGCCTGCCGCGCGCCATCCTGTCGGTGATGATCGGCGGCACGCTGGGGCTTTCGGGCGCGGCGCTGCAGGGGCTGCTGCGCAATCCGCTTGCCGCGCCTTCGTTGTTCGGGGCGCCGTCGGCGGCGGCGTTCGGCGCGGTCACGGTCATATCGCTGGGCGTGGTCGATGCGCTGTCCTTTGCGCTGCCGGTGGCGGCCATCGTCGGGGCGCTGGTCTCGGTCGGGTTGCTGATCCTCGTCGCCGGTCCGCGCGCCAGCCTGCTGGTGCTGATCCTCGCCGGCCTTGCGATATCGAGTCTCGCCGGGGCGGGCACGGCGCTGGCGCTCAACCTCGCGCCCAATCCCTTCGCGGCGCTGGAGATCGCGTTCTGGCTGCTCGGGTCGCTGGAGGATCGCAGCATGCGGCACGTATGGATCGCGCTGCCGTTCATGGTCGTCGGCGTCATTCTGCTCTTATGGGACCGCCGCGCCTTCCGCGCGCTGACGCTCGGCGAGGAGGCGGCGGCGAGCCTCGGCTTCGACCTCACGTGGATACGGCTGCGGGTCGTCGCCGGCGTCGCGGCGGCGGTCGGCGCCGGCGTCGCGGTTGCGGGCAGCATCGGGTTCGTCGGGCTGGTGGCGCCGCACCTGATGCGGCCGTTCGTCGGCTACGATCCGGGACGGCTGCTGATCCCGGCGGCGCTGTCGGGCGCGGCGCTGCTGACGGCGTCGGACATCGTCGTGCGTCTCATCCCGTCGCAGGAGGAGATCAAGGTAGGCGTGCTGACCGCGCTCATCGGCGCGCCGTTCTTCATCTTCCTCATCATGCGCCGGCGCTACGACCTCTCGGGGGCGGCGACATGAACGAGGCGGCGCTGGAGGTGAAGGGCCTGTCGGTATCGCTCGGGCGGCGGCCGGTGCTGGCGGACGTCAGCCTCGACATCGCGGCGGGCACGTTCGTCGCGATCGTCGGACCGAACGGCGCCGGCAAGACGACGCTGCTCCGTGCCGTTGCCGGCCTCATTCCGGCAGTCGGCGACATCGCGGTCATGGGCGCGCCGCTCCGGTCGCTGTCGCTGCAGGTTCGCGCCCAGCGCATCGCCTATCTGCCGCAGGGCCATGTCTTCCACTGGCCGCTGGCGGTGGCAGAGGTTGTGGCGCTCGGCCGCCTGCCGCGCGGCGCCGGCGCCGATCTGTCGGCGGCCGACCGCGCCGCGGTCGCCACGGCCATGGCCGAGACCGGCACGACGGAATACGCCGCGCGGCCCGTCACGACATTGTCCGGCGGCGAGCGGGCGCGGGTGGCGATGGCGCGGGTGCTGGCGACCGAGGCGCCGATCATCCTTGCCGACGAGCCGACGGCGTCGCTTGATGCGCGGTACCAGATCGCGGTGATCGAGATGCTGCGGCGGCATGCGCGGAGCTTTGGTGTCGTGGTTGCCGTGCTGCACGATCTTGGGCTTGCCGCGCGCTATGCCGATCGCATCGTCATGCTCGAGGGCGGGCGCATCGTCGCCGACGGGACGCCGCGCGATGTGCTGACGGCGGAGCGGCTGGCGGCGACCTTCGGTGTCCGCGCCGAGGTCGTGGAGATGCACGGCGCGCCGGTGGTGGTGCCGTGGTCGCTTAGCGAACCGCGCTGAGGGCTGCGGCGAGGCGTTCCATCTGCGCCGCGCCGGGAAGGCCGAGGCGCAGCCAGCGCGGATTGTCGGCGAACGCGCGCGTCCACACGCCCTGCGTTGCCAGCGCGCGATGCAGGGCAGGGGCATCGTCCGTCTCGATCAGCACGAACAGATCGGTGCCGCCGACCACGTTGAGGTCGTGCGCGGCGAGCAGCGTCCGGAGCGCCGCGGCTTCCTGTTTCAATTGCGCGCGCATCGCCGTGCGCCAAGCGTCGTCGGCGAGCGCCGCGGTGCCGACGACGATGGCGGGGCCGGACACCGGCCAGTCGCCGAAGCCCGCCGAGATGCGCTCGGCCACGACCTGTGGGGCGGCGACGAAACCCAGCCGGAGGCCGGCGAGGCCGTAAAACTTGCCGAGCGAACGGAGGACGATCGCCTTCATCCCACGCATCGTGGGGATGACGCTCGCCTCGGGCGCGGCATCGGCGAAGGCTTCATCGACGATAAGAAACGGAGCACGCGGCAAATCCTGCGGCGGTGTGATCCGGCCGTCCGGATTGTTCGGGTTGACGATCACCGCCACCGCGGCATCGGTCGGCAGAACCCTGACGTGAGCCGCCTCCGGCCAGACCGCAGCGTAGGTGCCGTAGGTCGGCGACAGGACGGCGACTTTGCCGGGCAGTCCGATTGTCGGCAGCAGTCGGATCGCGGCTTCCGTGCCGGGCACTGCGATCAGGTCGACACCGTCGGGCACGCGGTAGGCGCGGCGTGCGACCGCGAGCAGCGTCAAAAGCGCTTCGCGATCAGGCAGACGTTGCAGTGCTTCCTGCGGGATCGAGGGCGCCGGATACGCGTTCGGGTTGATGCCGGTCGAGAGATCGAGCCAGCCGTTCATCGGCGCGCCGTATATGCGCGTTGCGAAACTGAGGTCGCCGCCGTGGCGCGGTAGAGGCGGGAGCGGTGTCATGTCGCACATTGTGGAGGGACTGGAGGCCTCGCCCGGAGTCGAACCGGGGTAGCAGGATTTGCAGTCCTGTGCATGGCCGCTCTGCCACGAGGCCGTCGAGCGCTGTATAGATGCTAAGCCGCCGGGCGCAAAGGGAATCCGGCAAATTGCTTGTCAGCATACGCCGCCGTCGTTAATTACGGGCGGGCTTGGTCGCCTGTACGGGGAGTAGCGGCAGACATGGACGATTTTTCCGTCGCGCGCATGAAGATGATCGACTCGCAGCTCCGCACCGAAGCTGTGACCGACTACGACATCCTCGCCGTCATGGGGCGCCTTCCGCGCGAGCAGTTCGTGCCGGCGCAACAGCGGGCACTCGCCTATGTCGACACCGACATTCCGATCAAGCCGGCCGGCGACGGCGTGCCGCGCTACCTGATGGAGGCGGCGCCGTTCGCGCGGCTGCTGCAGCTTGCCGAGATCGACAAGGCCGATCTGGTTCTCGATATCGGTTGCGGGTCGGGCTACTCGGCGGCGGTGCTGGGGTCGCTGGCTAATTTCGTCGTGGCGCTCGAATCGGACGCGGAGCTTGCGGCGCTGGCGCGGACGAATCTCGCGGCGGTCGGCATCGACAACGCCAAGGTCGTTTCCGGCGCGCTCGATGCGGGCCATCCGTCGGAGGGTCCCTACGACGTGATCTTCATCGATGGGGCGGTAGAGACTCTGCCGGCGGCGCTGTTCGGCCAGTTGCGCGAAGGCGGACGGCTGGTCGCGGTCATCGGCTACGGCCGCGCCGCGATGGCGACGCTCTACACGAAGTCGGAGAATCAGATCGGCCTGCGCATGGCGTTCAATGCCGACGTGCGGCCGCTGCCCGGTTTCCGCAAGCCGGAAGCCTTCGTCTTCTGAAAATTCGCGTGCCACGATTAAGTCACAGGCCAGCGATTTCCTTGCATCGCGGGCGGCGCGAATCACATCGCGATAAAATTCGGGGAATTAAAAATCGCAAGCGCGTTGTTTGTTTGACCGCGCGGCTTCGCTCTCTACACTCAACAGCATTCGAGTAGAGGCCAGCGGCGCTTTTTGCGGGGCGCCGCACTTCGGGGTTCCAAAGTCTTGGGTCAAACACGCTTTGCGCGTGCGATGGCGCTCGCCATTAGCTGCGCTGCCGTCATAGCCGTATACCCGGCTTCGGCTCAAACCACGGTCGGCGTGGAAACGCTGACGCAGGCGCTCGAATCGGCCTACGTCAACAATCCCACGCTCAACGCGCAACGTGCATCGCTGCGCTCGACCGACGAAGGCGTGCCACAGGCATTGTCCGGCTTCCGCCCGACAGTGACCGGCAGCGGCGACGTCGGCGTGAGCCAGACTGCCGGCGTGGTGCCGCGCGGCCTGTCGCTGACGATCGAGCAGCCGCTCTACGCCGGCAACCGCGTCGTCAACGGCGTCAACATCGCCGAGACGGCGGTGCTGGCCGCGCGCGAGGCGCTGCGCAACTCGGAGCAGACGACGCTGCTCTCCGCCGCGCAGGCGTTCATGAATCTCGTCCAGGCGCAGGCGCTGGTGAATCTGCGCCGCGAGAACACGGACTTTCTCGGCCAGCAGGTGAAAGCGGCGCAGGACAGACTGAACGTCGGCGAAGGCATTCGT
Organism: Bauldia sp.; assembly: GCA_037200845.1. Lineage (NCBI taxonomy): Bacteria > Pseudomonadati > Pseudomonadota > Alphaproteobacteria > Hyphomicrobiales > Kaistiaceae > Bauldia > Bauldia sp. The sequence goes on along the minus strand of JBBCGQ010000001.1, from coordinate 2,072,677 downwards.
ACCGACGTGGCGCAGACCGATGCCCGACTCGCGGCCGGCCAGGCCGATCTCAACTCCGCAGTGGCGGCGCTCAACACGGCGATCGCGGTCTACGAGCAGGTGGTTGGCCACCGGCCGAAGAGCCTCGGCGCCGCGAAGCCGATCGACGCGCTGCTGTCCAAGACGCTGAACGCCGCGCTCGCCGACGCGATGACCTCGCATCCGGCGATCCTCACGGCCGGCTACAACATCGATATCGCCGAGTACAACGTGAAGGTTGCGGAAGGCGCGCTGCTGCCGACGCTGTCGGTGTCGGGCACGCTGTCGCACCGGAACGATGCGACCAGCGCCGGCTCGTCGTCCGACTCGGCCTCGGCGGTCGCGCGGCTGAGCGTGCCGCTCTACCAGGGCGGCGAGGCGGCCTCGAAGGTGCGCCAGTCGAAGGAAGCGCTCGGACAGCGGCGCATCGAGCTCGATGCCGCCCGCGATCAGGTGCGGCAGACGGTGATCTCCGCCTGGGGCAGCCTCGATGCGGCGCGGGCGCAGATCCGTGCGGCCGAGTCGCAGGTGTCGGCGGAGAATCTTCTCCTCTCCGGCATCATCGAGCAGCAGAAGGTCGGCCAGCAGACCACGCTCGACGTGCTCAACGCGCAGCAGGAACTGCTCAACGCGCGTGTCGCGCAGGTGAGCGCGCAGCATGACCGCGTCATCGCGTCGTACGCGCTGCTCGCGGCGATCGGCATGCTCAATGCCGAGAAGCTCGGGCTCGACGTGCCGGTCTACGACCCGGTGCAGCACTACACGCAGGTGCGCGACAAGTGGGGCGGGCTGCGCACGCCGGACGGCCGCTAGGCGCGGTGCGCTAGGCGTGGCATGGGCGCCACGTCTTCCATGGGGCCGCTTTCCCGCGCAAAAGTCACAACAACTTTCGCGGAACATGCGCTAGCCTCAAGCAGCTCGAATCAGGCAAGATTCGCTGCAGGATTCGTGGCTGGAACGATGATGGCTTCGGCACCCGGACAGAACGCGACAGTCGAAGAAATCCTGGCGTCCATTCGCCAGGCAATTTCCGACGACGACGCCAAGCGGACCAACGAGCACCTGCGCATCGCGTCCAAGCCGCCGGGCGACAAGAAACCCGTGGCGAGCGTGACCAGCGTGTTCGGCGATAAGAAGGCGGAGCCGGAAGCGGTGGCCGGGCCGATGGTGGCGGAAACCGCGGCGGCGGAGATGGCGTCGGCCGAGGCGCTGGCCGACCAGGAATTCATCGAGCAGGCGATCGAGCAGGCGCTGGACGGCGTGCGGGCGGAGCTCGAAAGCGTGCGGCCCGTCGCCAAGCCCTCGCGCCAGGTCGAGACGCGCGCCGTCGAGGCGCGGGCGGTGGAAGCGGTCGGCGGCGGCCAGCGCGCGGTGCCGCGTGCCGCTCGCGGCGGCCAGCGGCGAGGCGACGCGGCGGCGCCGCCGCGCAAGGCGCTGATGTCGCCGAAGTCGGATGCCACGGTTGCCGCCTCCTTCGAGGATCTCTCCAAGGCGATGCTCAACGGCAATGCGCGCAAGCTCGACGAGGTGGTCGAGGACCTGCTCAGGCCGATGCTGAAGAGCTGGCTGGAGGGCAACCTGCCGCAGATGGTCGAGCGGCTGGTGCGCGAGGAGATCGAGCGGGTTTCGCGCGGGCGGCCCTAGCCGCGGCCGATTGTCCGCCGATTTGTTGACAGTTCACAATCCATCCGATTTACACCTTCCCGGTCAATGACATCCGGGAAGTCTGGCGTGCTCGACAAGACGTACGATGCGGCCGCGGTGGAACCGCGTATCTACAAGACGTGGGAGGAGGCGGGGGTTTTCGCCGCCGGCGCCGGCGCGGAGCCGGGCGCCAAGCCGTACACCATCGTCATTCCGCCGCCGAACGTGACCGGGTCGCTGCATCTCGGCCACGCGCTCGACAACACGATCCAGGACATCCTCATCCGCTTCCAGCGCATGCGCGGGCGCGACGTGCTCTGGCAGGTCGGCACCGACCACGCCGGCATCGCGACGCAGATGGTGGTCGAGCGCCAGATGATGGAGCGGCAGGAGCCGGACCGCCGCACGATCGGGCGCGAGAAGTTCCTGGAGAAGGTGTGGGCGTGGAAGGCGGAGAGCGGCGGCCAGATCATCAACCAGTTGAAGCGGCTGGGCGCCTCGGCCGACTGGAGCCGCGAGCGCTTCACCATGGACGAGGGCCTGTCGAAGGCCGTCGTCAAGGTCTTCATCGATCTCTACCGCGCCGGCCTGATCTACAAGGACAAGCGGCTGGTCAACTGGGACCCGAAGCTGCTCACTGCGATCTCCGACCTCGAGGTGCAGCAGGTCGAGACGCGCGGCAAGCTTTGGCATTTCAAGTACCCGATCGAAGGTGAACAAGGGGCGGCTAGCGCCGAAGGCGCGACAGGGAACGAAAAGACTCCGCGTTTCATCATCGTCGCGACGACGCGGCCGGAGACGATGCTGGGCGACACCGGCGTCGCGGTTAACCCGAACGACGAGCGCTACAAGGAACTCGTCGGCAAGAACGCGGTTCTGCCGCTGGTCGGGCGCAAGCTGAAAATCGTCGCCGACAGCTATGCCGATCCGGAGACGGGATCGGGCGCGGTGAAGATGACGCCGGCGCACGACTTCAACGACTTCGAAGTCGGCAAGCGCCACGGCCTGGCGATGATCAGCGTGCTGGATCCCGAGGGCAAGGTCGCGATCGGCGACAACAAGGATTTCCTCGCCGGCCTTGCCAAGGCGAAGGGCAAGGACGGCGACCCGAAGCTCAAGGCGCTGATCGCCGCGGTCGACGGCAAGGACCGCTTCGAGGCGCGCAAGATCATCGTCGAGCTGATGGAGGCCGAGGGCCTCGTCGACAAGATCGAGGAGCACACGCATTCCGTCCCGCACGGCGACCGCTCCAACGTGCCGATCGAGCCGTACCTGACCGACCAGTGGTACGTCGATGCCAAGACGATGGCCGAGCCGGCGATCGCGGCGGTGCGCGAAGGCAAGACCCGCTTCGTCCCGACGATGTGGGAGAAGACCTACTTCGACTGGATGGAGAACATCCAGCCGTGGTGCATCTCGCGCCAGCTCTGGTGGGGGCACCAGATTCCGGCCTGGTACGGGCCCGACGGCAAGGTGTTCGTCGCGGCGACGGAAGACGAGGCGCAGGCCGAGGCCGACGCCCACTACGGCGCGGCGCCGGCGAAGGGCAAGACCAAGCCGAAGAAGGCGAAGCTGACGCGCGACGAGGACGTGCTCGACACGTGGTTCTCGTCGGCGCTATGGCCGTTCTCGACGCTCGGCTGGCCCGACGAGACGCGCGAGCTCGGGCATTACTATCCGACGTCGACGCTGGTCACCGGCTTCGACATCATCTTCTTCTGGGTCGCCCGCATGATGATGATGGGCATCCATTTCATGAAGGAGGTGCCGTTCCGCGACGTCTACATCCACGCCCTCATCCGCGACGAGAAGGGCGCCAAGATGTCGAAGTCGAAGGGCAACGTCGTGGATCCGCTGGCGCTGATCGACGAATACGGCGCCGACGCGCTGCGCTTCACGCTGACGGCGATGGCGGCGCAGGGCCGCGACATGCGCATCGCGACGTCGCGGGTGGAAAGCTCGCGCAACTTCACGACCAAGCTGTGGAACGCGGCGAAATTTGCCGAGCACTACGAGTGCAAACTCGAGCCGGGTTTCGATCCGGCGACCGCGGCGCTGACGCTGAACCGCTGGATCGCGACCGAGACGACGCGCGCGGTGCGCGCGATCACCGAGGCAATCGAGGCGTACAAGTTCAACGAGGCGGCGAATGCCGCCTATCGCTTCGTCTGGAACCTCACCTGCGACTGGTACCTCGAACTGACCAAGCCGGTGCTGTCCGGCGACGATCCCGGGGCGAAGTCCGAGACACAGGCGACCGTCGCCTGGCTGCTCGACCAGATCGCGGCGATGCTGCATCCAATCATGCCGTTCATCACCGAGGAGCTGTGGGAGAAGGCGGCGCGCGTGGACGCCAGTCCCCGGCCGGCGCTGGCGCTCAGCCCGTGGCCGACGCTCACCTTCGAGGACGCCGCGGCGGCGGACGAGATCAACTGGCTGGTCGAGTTCATCTCGTCGGTGCGCTCGGTGCGCTCGGAGATGAACGTGCCCGCCGGCGCCATGGTCACGCTGTTCGTCGCCGGCGCGACGTTCGGCACCGCGACGCGGCTGCAGACGCATGACGCGCTGATCCGGCGGCTGGCGCGGGTCGAGACGATCAGCCTGGCGCCGACGCCGCAGAAGGGCGCGGTGCAGATCGTCGTCGGCGAGGCGACGGTGTCGATGCCGCTCGCGGGCGTCATCGATCTGGAAGCAGAGCGGGCGCGGCTGTCGAAGGAAGTCGATCGCGTGGCGAAGGAGATCGCCAAGATCGAGGCGAAGCTCGGCAACGAGCAGTTCGTCGCCAAGGCGCGCGAGGACGTCATCGAGGAGCAGCGCGAGCGGCTCACCGAGGCGATGGCGCTGCGCAACAAGACGGCGGCCGCGCTGTCGCGCCTGTCGACCTGACCTTCTTCTTTCCTGTGCACAACGTCGCGGTACCGATTGGTGCCGCGCGGTGACTCATCTATTCTATGGAAGCAATAGTTATGGCTGGTGATGCGGCCGGTAACACTGCTCGGGGGCATGTAGTTCGCTCCCGGCGTTTGTAAGTGTTGTTGGGCTCTGTAAGAGCCGGAGTTTCGAGGGGGCGTTCATGTTGCGTAGAGTCACGACTCTCGCCGCGCTGGATGGCGGGCGGAGTCAGGCGCTGGCAGAGGCCGGCTCGATCCGCCGGCTGCTCGGCATGCCGTTCACCGAAGTCAATCGACACCGTCATTCGCGCAGCAGTGCGTGCACCGCTCTCGCCGGTCTCTCCTGGGATTTCGACCCGCCCGCCACGGTCCGGTACGACGATAAGCCGGCGCCGTTAGATTTGAGCTCAACCCATTACGCCTGAACTGTCCTGACCCGACCCAAAGGGAACGCCGCGGAGGAGCCCATCTCCGCGGCGTTTTCTTTTTCATGTTTTGGCCGACGCCCGGCGTGATGGCGTTTTGGGAAACGGCTTGCTGAGGAATGGCGAGCCGGCGAGGCCGTAGCGCCACGGCAGATCGGCGGCCCTGGTGATGCCGATGCGCACGCCGGTCACGATATCTACCGATGCGGGCCGGGCGTGGAGCGCGAACGGCGGACGATCGAGCGGCAGGCCGCTGTGGCTGATCGTGATGCCGAGTGCCTGGCACAGTTTGCCCGGGCCGGAGCAAAGTTGGCGCAGCTCCGCGACGCCGCGGCGGCGGCGCATCTTTTCGATCCCCTCCACCGGCTCCAGCGCGCGGATAAGCACCGCGCTGGCGCTGCCCTTCGCCTCGCAGACGAAATTCACGCACCAGTGGATGCCGTAAGAGCGATAGACGTAGGCGAAGCCGGGCGGGCCGAACATCACGGCGTTGCGCTCGGTCATGCCGCCGTAGCTGTGCGCCGCGGGGTCGGTGTGGTGGTAGGCCTCGACCTCGACGATCGTCCCGCCGACGCCATCGACCAGCAGCGTCGCGCCGATGAGATCGGGGGCGACGTCGTGGACGCTGCGGGCGAAGAAGGCGCGCGTCAGCCGCTTCATGCCGGCGGCGCCGGCGGCGGATTGCGGCCGGTGACCTCGTCGCCGTCCTGCGGGCGCAACAGGAAGAAGCCCGGAACGGCGAGCAGCGGGATGATCGCCGACATCAGGAAGACGGCGTGGAAATTTTCCGGTGTCAGGCGGGCGCCCTCCGGCGCGACGCTCGCCAGCAGGATCGCGGCGATCGAGACGCCGAAGGAGACGGTGAGCTGCTGCAGCATGGCGCCGAGGCTGGTGGCGCGGCTCAAGCGGGCCGCGGGGATCTCGGCGTAGGCCAGCGTGTTGCTCGACATGAACTGGGTGGCGCGTGTCAGGCCGAAGGCGAAGGTGAGGACGACGATGATCCATTTCGGCGTCGTCGGCTCGAGCAGGGCGAACGACGCCAGCATGACGGAGCCGGCGACCGCGCTCGCCGTCATCGATATGCGAAAGCCCCAGCGGCGGAGCGCGGCGACCGAGATGGCGCGAACCGGGGCGGCGGCCAATGCCGAGACGCAGGTGAGTGCGCCCGACACGATCGGCGTCAGGCCGAAGCCCAGTTGCAGCAACAGCGGCAGCAGGAACGGCAGGCCGTTGAAGCCGATGCGGCAGATGCCGCCGAACAGCGTTGCGATGCGGAAAGCGCGGTCGCGGAACAACGTCAGGTCGACGGCCGGTGCCTTGGCGTTGCGCGCGTAGACGGCGAACGTCACCAGCAGTAACGCGGCGGCGATCAGCACCGCGGCGACCACCGCCGGCGGCACGGTGCCGCGCCCGATGTTCTCCAGCCCGAGCTGCAGCAGCGTGAAGCCGATGCCGACCAGGAGGAAGCCGCGGAAGTCGAAGACGGCCGACGGATCGCCCTCGACGTCATCGACGTAGCGGAGCGCCGCCACCATGCCGGCCAGCGCGAACGGCACGTTGATGAAGAAGATCCAGCGCCACGAGATGTACGTCGTGAAGAAGCCGCCGACGAGCGGCCCGATCAGCGGGCCGACGATCGCCGGATAGGTGACGTAGGCCATCGCCGTGGCGAGGCGCCGGCGCGGGAAGCTGCGGATGAGGATCAGGCGGCCGACCGGCGTCATCATGGCACCGCCGAGGCCCTGGAGCGCGCGCGTCGCGATCAGCATCTCGAAGCTGGAGGCGAGGCCGCAGAGCGTCGAGCCCAGCGCGAAGACGAATAGCGACAGGGCGAAGATGCGGCGCGAGCCGAACCGATCGGCGAGCCAGCCGGAGAGCGGGATGAACATGGCGAGCGCCAGAATGTAGGCGGTGATCGCAAGGTTGAGGTGGATCGGCGTCGTGCCGAGGCTGACAGCCATCGCCGGCAGCGCCGTGACGATCACCGTCGCGTCGAGCTGCTCGATCAGGAAGGCAACCGCGACGATCGCCGGGATGATGAGGCGCAGATGCGGGTGGCGTTCGGTGGCGAACGTCGGCGGTTCCGGCGGTAGGTCCGGATTGGACATGGCGGGCGAAACGGGCTTCGAGCCGTCGCGCGGGCGACTCTGTCTGGAGGAGCGCCGCCATTCCAGCACCGCGGGCGGGGCGGCGCAACGGCGCAAAAACGAAGCGGGGCGCCCGAAGGCGCCCCGCTGGCAATCCAGGGTCAGGGCCCGATCAGACCGAATAGTACATGTCGTACTCGACCGGATGCGGCGTCATCTCGAAGCGCGCGACGTCTTCCATCTTGAGTTCGATGTAGGCGTCGATCATGTCGTCCGAGAAGACGTCGCCCTGCTTGAGGAAGGTGCGGTCCTTGTCGAGGTTTTCCAGCGCCTCGCGCAGCGATCCGCACACCGTCGGGATCTTGCGCAGCTCCTTCGGCGGCAGGTCGTAGAGGTTCTTGTCCATCGCCTCGCCGGGATGGATCTTGTTCTTGATGCCGTCGAGGCCGGCCATCAGCATCGCGGCGAAGGCGAGGTAGGGGTTGGCGCCGGGATCGGGGAAGCGGACCTCGACGCGCTTGGCCTTCGGGTTGTTCGTCACCGGGATGCGGCAGGAGGCCGAGCGGTTGCGCGAGGAGTAGGCGAGCAGCACCGGCGCCTCGTAGCCCGGCACCAGCCGCTTGTAGGAGTTGGTGAGCGGGTTGGTGAAGCCGTTCAGCGCCTTGGCGTGCTTGATGATGCCGCCGATGTAGAACAGGCACTCCTCCGACAGATCGGCGTAGAGCTTGCCGGCGAAGAGCGGCTTGCCGTTCTTCCAGATCGACTGATGGACGTGCATGCCCGAGCCGTTGTCGCCGTAGATCGGCTTCGGCATGAAGGTCGCCGTCTTGCCGTAGGCGTTGGCGACGTTGTGGATGCAGTACTTATAGATCTGCATGTGGTCGGCCATCGTCACCAGCGGGCCGAACTTGACGCCCAGTTCGTGCTGGGCCGAGGCCACCTCGTGGTGGTGCTTCTCGACCTTGACGCCCATCGAGGCCATCGAGCCCAGCATTTCGGAGCGCATGTCCTGGAGGGAATCCAGCGGCGGCACCGGGAAGTAGCCGCCCTTGGTGCGGATGCGGTGGCCGAGGTTGCCCATCTCGTAGTCGGTGTCGGAATTCGACGGCAGTTCGACGTCGTCGAGCTTGAAGCCGGTGTTGTAGGGGGTGACGGAATACTTCACGTCGTCGAAGACGAAGAATTCGGCTTCCGGGCCGACGAAGATCGAGTCGCCGATCTTGGTCTGCTGCAGGTACTTCTCGGCCTTCTTGGCGATCGAGCGCGGGTCGCGGTCGTAGGGCTCGTCGGTCATCGGCTCGAGAATGTCGCAGACGATCGACATCGTGGTCTGCGCGAAGAACGGATCGATCGCCATCGTGTTCGGGTCGGGCATGAGCTTCATGTCGGACTCGTTGATCGCCTTCCAGCCGGCGATCGAGGAGCCGTCGAACATCAGGCCCTCGGTGAAGGCCTCGTCGTCGACCAAGCTAATGTCGAAGGTGACGTGCTGCCACTTGCCGCGCGGGTCGGTAAAGCGGAAGTCGACGTACTTCACGTCCTTGTCCTTGATGGCCTTCAGTACGTCTTTGGCGGTCGTCATTCCTCTTTCCCCTCTGTCAGTCCCCGGTGTGGGTTTGGTTGACCTGTCGGACGGCGTCTGCCGCTCAGGCGGTTCGGATACGCTCGCAGGCCGGTTGGTCGCCGCTGCCGCTGGTACTCGCGGCGGGGCATCGATCGGGGCCTGGGGCGGGGCGCTTTCCACTTCGGGCGGGCGCCGCCGCCGGAAACGAGACCACATGGCTGTGGATAACCTCAAATAGCATCCATGCCGCTTTCGCCCGTGCGAATGCGGACAGCTTCCTCAACGTTTGACACGAAAATCTTGCCGTCGCCGATGCGGCCGGTTTGCGCGGCCTTGCGAATTGCGTCGACGGCGCGCTCGACCATGTCGTCGCCGAGCACGATTTCCACTTTTACTTTCGGCAGAAAGTCGACGACGTACTCGGCACCGCGATACAGTTCGGTATGACCTTTCTGACGGCCGAAGCCCTTCGCCTCAGTGACCGTGATTCCCTGCAGGCCGACTTCCTGAAGCGCCTCTTTCACCTCATCGAGCTTGAACGGCTTGATGATCGCTTCGATCTTTTTCATGCGAACCGCTTCTCCGAAGGGCGGCGGCCGGCTGAGGTACCGGTCAAGGCCGCGGATTGCCCGGCGAATTGCAGACTCCATGCCAGCCGGACAGGGCACAAAGGCGCACGGAACGGACGCCGGAAAAATAGGCTGTCCCGTGCGCCGCACCATGATCGGCGGGGTCTGACGCGTCAATCGCCGATCAAGGATTGGGCAATTGAGTAAAACCGCGCCAATCGACAAGCAATGGGCGACCCGATTTGCCGATCTTCTGGGGGGTGAGGATCGCCACCACCCGGGCTATCGTGGCTCGGTGGGTATCATTGCTGACGCCGCAGAAGTGCTGACGCCGGCCGAGATGGCGCGCGCCGACGAATTGACCATCGCGGCGGGCACCAGCGGTCTGGCGCTGATGGAGCGCGCCGGGCTGGCGGTGGCCGAAGCCGTGCGCCGCGCCGCGCCGACGGGAGCGCGCATTTCGGTGATGACCGGACCCGGCAACAACGGCGGCGACGGCTTCATCGCCGCGCGCATTCTGGCCGAGGCCGGATATGAAGTCAGCGTCGGGCTGCTGGTCGGGCGCGACAAGCTCGCCGGGGATGCGGCCTTCGCGGCGGCGTCGTGGACCGGCTTCACCAAGGGACTGTCGCCGGGCATCGTCGAGGAGGCCGACTTCATCGTCGATGCGCTGTTCGGCGCCGGGCTCGACCGGCCGATCGAAGGCATGGCGGCGCAGACGATCCACGCCATCAACCGCTCGCGGCTGCCGGTGATCTCGGTCGATCTGCCGAGCGGCATCAACGGGCTCACCGGCAAGGCAATGGGCGCCGCAATCGAGGCGAACGAGACGGTGACGTTCTTCCGCATGAAGCCGGGGCACCTGCTGCAGCCGGGGCGGCATCACTCCGGCCGCATCAGCGTCGCCGACATCGGCATCAAGCCGGACGTGCTCGACGTCATCCGCCCGAAGACGTGGCGCAACACGCCGGCGCGCTGGTCGCTGCCGGAGTTCAGCTTCGACCAGAACAAATATACGCGCGGGCACGCTGTCGTCGTCTCGGGTGCGGCGATGCGGACCGGCGCGGCGCGGCTTGCGGCGCGGGCGGCGCTCCGTAGTGGCGCCGGCCTCGTGACGGTGGCGTCGCCGCCGGAGTCGCTTGCCGCCAACGCGGCGCAGCTCACCGCGATTATGCTGCTGCCGATGGACGGGGCCGGGGGTCTGAGCGCGATCCTCGCCGACCAGCGGCGGAACGCGGTCGTCATCGGGCCGGCGCTAGGCCTTGACCAGGACTCTATCGACCTCGTCGAGGTGGCGCTCGGTTCGCGCGCGGCGGTCGTGCTCGATGCCGATGCGCTGACGTCGTTCACCGGCAAGGGCGACCGGTTGTTCGGGCGCATCAAGGCGCGGTCGGCGCCGGTGGTGATGACGCCGCACGAGGGCGAGTTTTCGAAACTGTTCCCGGAGATCGCGCCGGCGGAGTCCAAATTGACCCGCGCCCGCCTCGCGGCGGCACAGTCGGGTGCCGTCGTTATCCTTAAGGGACCGGACACGGTCGTCGCGGCGCCGAACGGCGATGCGCTGATCGCCGACAACGCGCCGCCGCAGCTTGCCACCGCCGGCAGCGGCGACGTGCTCGCCGGCATCGTCGGCGGGCTGCTGGCGCAGGGAATGCCGGTGCTGCAGGCGGCTTCTGCGGCGGTGTGGCTGCACGGCGAGGCCGGCCTTGCCAAGGGCAGGGGGCTGATCGCCGAGGACCTGCCTGAGGTGCTGCCGGCGGTGTTTACCGAACTCGACAATCGCCGCCGCTGACGCCCGCCGCTGGCAGCGGTCTTGCCACCTCCATCCACAAGTCATCCGCGCCGTCCCGATGCGGGATCGGCGTCGCCTTGTGGAGTTCCGGCATGGACCGTCGCTATCCTCTCGTTTCCCTTGCTGTAGTCGCCGGGGCAGCGCTGTTTATCGGGCATACGGCGATGTACGTGCTGCCGCCGACCCTTGCCGGGCTGCCGACGCCGGTCCTGTTGATCCTCGGCATGGCGGGCTCGGTCGCGGCTGCCGTTCGCTTCCTCTGACGGGCCGGAATTAGGCGGCGAATTCCCTTTGAACCCCCGAAAGTCGGGTGTTATAGAGGCGCCGCCTTGCTGGAGCCTCGGCGCCTCTGCCACCGGGCGGGCGTGGCGGAATTGGTAGACGCGCGGGATTTAGGTTCCCGTGACGAAAGTCGTGGGGGTTCGAGCCCCTCCGCCCGCACCACGACGGTCGAGATTCTAGAATTTACGGGCGAGCAAACGCCGGCGGCTCCGGCGAACGTGGATATGTTTGTAAGGGACAGGCGGACATGCAGGTAACCGAGACCCAGGTCGATGGATTGCGGCGCGAGTTCGCCGTGGTCATTCCGGCAACCGAACTGGACAGCCGCCTCGTCGAGCGCCTGACGGCGATGAAGAACGAGGTGCAGATCAAGGGCTTCCGCCCGGGCAAGGTGCCGGTCAGCTACCTCCGCCGTCTGGTCGGCCGTTCCGAGATGGCCGGTATCGTCCAGTCGATGCTGTCGGAAGTCGCGCGCGACACGCTCGCCTCGCGCGGCGAGAAGGCGGTGACGCAGCCGGACTACAAGCTGCCCGAAGACGAGGCGCTGTCCGAGAAGGTGCTCACCGGCGGTGCCGATCTCAGCTACACGATGACCTACGAGGTGATGCCGCACGTCGAGCTCGCCGATTTTAAGAAGATCGAAGTCGAGCGCCCGGTCGTCGCCGTTACCGACGAGGACATCGAGGAGCAACTGAAGCAGCTCGCCGACGGCGCGCGCTCGTTTGCGACCAAGCAGGGTGTCGCCGCGACCGGCGACCGCCTCACCATTTCCTACGTCGGCAAGATCAACGGCGAGACGTTCTCCGGCGGCAGCGACGACAACGCCGTGCTGACGATCGGCGACGGCCGCTTCATCCCGGGCTTCGACGAGCAGCTCATCGGGCTCGCCTCGGGCGACAGCAAGACCATCACCGTCACCTTCCCGGCCGACTACGCCGCCAAGGATCTCGCCGGCAAGGAGGCGACCTTCGACGTGCAGGTCAAGGCGCTCGCCGCGGCCGATGCGGTGGCGATCGACGACGGCCTTGCCGAGCGTCTCGGCCTGCCGGACATCGCCGCGCTCCGCGATACGGTGCGCGACCAGGTCAAGCAGCAGTACACTTTCGCCACCTCGCAGAAGGTCAAGCGCAACCTGCTCGACATTCTCGACAAGCAGCACGATTTCGCGCTGCCGCCGGCGCTGGTCGATCAGGAGTTCGACACGATCTGGCGGCAGATCACCGACGACCTCGCGCGCTCCGGCAAGTCTTTCGCCGACGAGGGCACGACCGAGGAAGCGGCGCGCGCGGACTATCGCAAGATCGCCGAGCGCCGCGTTCGGCTTGGTCTGGTGATGTCGGAAATCGGCGACCGCAACAACATCCAGGTGACCGAGGAAGAGACGCAGCGGGCGCTCGCCGCGCACATGCGGCAGTTCCCGGGGCAGGAGCAGGCGCTGGTCGATTACTACCGCCGCAGCCCGGAGGCGCTGGCGTCACTCCGCGCGCCGATCTTCGAGCAGAAGGTCGTCGACTTCATTCTCGAGCTCGCCAAGGTGACCGACAAGCCGGTGACCAAGGAAGAACTGCTGCGCGACGACGACGAAGAGAAGGTCGCCTAGGCGGCCCAAATCGTTAACGCGCCGGCCCCTTTCGGAGCACGGACTCCTGACTTATCTATACCGCGACCCTGGCGGGGGATTCGCGCTTCCGCCGATTTTCAGCTTCTTCCCGGCCGCGGCCAAAGGACGATCATGACAGACCCCGTCGAACGTTACATGCAGCTTGTGCCGATGGTCGTCGAGCAGACCAATCGCGGCGAGCGCGCCTACGACATCTTCTCGCGCCTGCTTAAGGAGCGCGTGATCTTCGTGACCGGGCCGGTCGAGGATCACATGGCGACCCTGATCACGGCGCAGCTTCTCTTCCTGGAGTCGGAGAACCCCAAGAAGGAGATCGCGATGTACATCAACTCGCCGGGCGGCGTGGTTACCGCCGGCCTCGCGATTTACGACACCATGCAATTCATCCGCCCGGCGGTTTCGACGCTGTGCATCGGGCTCGCCGCCTCGATGGGCTCGCTGCTGCTCACGGCCGGCGCCAAGGGCATGCGCTTTGCCCTGCCCAACGCCCGTATCCTTGTCCACCAGCCGTCCGGCGGGTTCCAGGGCCAGGCGTCGGACATCGAGCGCCATGCCGAGGACATCATCAAGATGAAGCGGCGGCTCAACGAAATCTACGTCAAGCACACCGGCCAGGGCATGGAGACGATCGAGCGGACGCTCGACCGCGACTACTTCATGACCGCCAGCGAGGCCAAGGACTTCGGCCTCATCGACAAGGTGCTGACCGACCGCGCGGCGCTCGATCTGGAGATCGGGGTCAAGGAACCGGTCAAGGTGCTGACATAGTCGAAGTGCCGGGTACCCTTGGCGAAGCTGCTTCGGCTGTTAAGTATCTCTTGAACAAATCGCCGCTACCATGATTGAGTCGCCCTCGGACGATTTGCGTCCGACCCAGCGGGCGGTAAGGTCAGGGTTTGCGGGGCGTATAGAATGCACGGCCGCCGGCGGTTCTCCCGCCAGGGCCCCTTGGGGTAAAAAGAATGAGCAAGGTCAGCGGTAGCGACAGCAAGAACACGCTCTATTGCTCGTTCTGCGGCAAAAGCCAGCACGAAGTCCGCAAGCTGATCGCCGGCCCGACCGTTTTCATTTGCGACGAATGCGTCGAACTTTGCATGGACATCATCCGTGAGGAGAACAAGTCCTCGCTGGTAAAGTCGCGCGACGGCGTTCCGACGCCAACCGAGATCTGCAACGTCCTCGACGACTACGTCATCGGCCAGCGCCACGCCAAGCGCGTCCTCTCGGTCGCCGTCCACAACCACTATAAGCGCCTGAACCACGCCGCCAAGAACAACGACGTGGAGCTCGCCAAGTCGAACATCCTGCTGATCGGCCCGACCGGTTGCGGCAAGACGCTGCTCGCGCAGACGCTCGCCCGCATCCTCGACGTGCCCTTCACGATGGCCGACGCCACGACGCTGACCGAAGCCGGCTACGTCGGCGAGGACGTCGAGAACATCATCCTCAAGCTGCTGCAGTCCGCCGACTACAACGTCGAGCGGGCGCAGCGCGGCATCGTCTACATCGACGAGGTCGACAAGATCAGCCGCAAGTCCGACAACCCGTCGATCACGCGCGACGTGTCGGGCGAAGGCGTCCAGCAGGCGCTGCTCAAGATCATGGAAGGCACGATCGCTTCGGTTCCGCCGCAGGGCGGCCGCAAGCATCCGCAGCAGGAGTTCCTGCAGGTCGACACGACCAACATCCTGTTCATCTGCGGCGGCGCCTTCTCGGGCCTGGAAAAGATCATCTCGGATCGCGGCCGCAAGACCTCGATCGGCTTCTCGGCCAACGTCTCGTCGCCGGAAGACCGCCGCACCGGCGACCTGTTCCGCGAGGTCGAGCCGGAGGACCTGCTGAAGTTCGGGCTGATCCCGGAGTTCGTCGGCCGTCTGCCCATCCTGGCGACGCTGGAAGACCTCGACGAGCCGGCGCTGATCAAGATCCTGACCGAGCCGAAGAACGCGCTGGTGAAGCAGTACGCGCGCCTCTTCGACATGGAGAACACCGAGCTGACCATCCACCCGGATGCCCTGAACTCGATCGCCAAGCGCGCGATCGAGCGCAAGACCGGCGCGCGTGGCCTGCGCTCGATCCTGGAAGCCATCCTGCTCGAGACGATGTTCGACCTGCCGGGCCTCGACGGGGTCCAGGAAGTCGTCATCTCGGCCGACGTGGTCGATGGCAAGGCACGGCCGCTGTACATCTATTCCGACCGCCGCGAAGAAGTCGGTTCAACCGCCAGTTAAGGCCACTCGAGGGGGCCCTAAGGGCCTGCCTTGACACCCCGGGCTCCCGACGCCACCTAATTGAGCCAGCGTCGGGTCAGCGCCCGTTTGATTCATCCTGTAACGTGCGTCCCTACGACCCGCAGCTTGACCGGTAACCCGTCCTCCCTCGGGTGAGGCCGGCAAGAAAGGACGAAAATTAAATGACAACTGAGCATTCCGGTTCGAGTTTGCCTGCCGGCGCGGCTTCGGAAGAGACGTTCCCCGTCCTGCCGCTGCGCGACATCGTTGTTTTCCCGCATATGATCGTGCCGCTGTTCGTCGGCCGCGAGAAGTCGATCCGCGCGCTCGAGGAAGTCATGCGCGCCGACAAGCAGATCCTGCTCGCGACGCAGCAGAACCCGAGCGAGGACGAGCCGACTCCGGAGACTATCTTCAACGTCGGTACGCTCGCCTCCGTTCTCCAGCTCTTGAAGCTTCCCGACGGCACCGTGAAGGTGCTGGTCGAGGGCGTCGGCCGCGCCGAGATCGTGCGCTACACCGGCAAGGAGGCCTACTACGAGGCCCATGCCCATCGCATTGCCGACGTCATCGGCGACGCCGTAGAGGCGGAGGCGCTGACGCGCTCGGTGATGGCCGAGTTCGAAAACTACGTGAAGCTGAACAAGAAGATTTCGCCGGAGGTCGTCGGCGCGGTCGGGCAGATCGAGAATTACTCGAAGGCTGCCGACACCGTCGCCTCGCATCTCGCGATCAAGATTCCCGAGAAGCAGGCGATCCTGGCGCTGCCGACCGTGGTCGAGCGGCTGGAGCGCGTGCTCGGCCTCATGGAAAGCGAAATCTCCGTCCTCCAGGTCGAGAAGCGCATCCGTTCGCGCGTCAAGCGGCAGATGGAGAAGACGCAGCGCGAGTACTATCTCAACGAGCAGATGAAGGCGATCCAGAAGGAGCTGGGCGACTCCGAGGACGGCCGCGACGAGCTCGCCGAGCTGGAAGAGAAGATCGCCAAGACCAAGCTGTCGAAGGAAGCCCGCGAGAAGGCGACCAACGAGTTGAAGAAGCTGCGCCAGATGAGTCCGATGTCGGCCGAGGCGACGGTAGTGCGCAACTACCTCGACTGGCTGCTCGGCATCCCGTGGGGCAAGAAGTCAAAGGTCAAGTATGACCTGAACTTCGCCCAGGAGGTTCTGGACGCCGACCACTTCGGCCTCGACAAGGTCAAGGACCGCATCGTCGAGTACCTCGCTGTGCAGTCGCGCTCGAACAAGCTGAAGGGGCCGATCCTGTGCCTCGTCGGCCCGCCGGGCGTCGGCAAGACGTCGCTCGGCAAGTCGATCGCGAAGGCGACCGGCCGTGAGTTCGTGCGCATGTCGCTCGGCGGCGTGCGTGACGAGGCGGAAATCCGCGGTCACCGGCGCACCTACATCGGATCGATGCCCGGCAAGGTGATCCAGTCGATGCGGAAGGCGAAGAAGTCCAACCCGCTGTTCCTGCTCGACGAGGTCGACAAGATCGGCATGGACTTCCGCGGCGACCCGTCGTCGGCCCTCCTGGAAGTGCTGGACCCGGAGCAGAACTCCTCGTTCAACGACCACTACCTCGAGGTCGACTACGACCTGTCGAACGTGCTGTTCATCACCACGGCGAACACGCTGAACATCCCGCCGGCGTTGATGGACCGCATGGAGATCATTCGCATCGCCGGCTACACCGAGGATGAGAAGGTCGAGATCTCGCGGCGCCACCTGATCCCGAAGATCCTGAAGGAGCACGGGCTGGAGTCGAAGGAATTCTCGATCGACTCGGACGCGCTGCAGATGGTCATCCGCCGCTACACGCGGGAAGCCGGCGTTCGTAACCTCGAACGCGAGCTTGCCACGCTGGCGCGCAAGGGCGTCAAGGAACTGATCCTGGCGAAGAAGAAGACCATCAAGGTCACGCCGAAGGTCGTCGAGGAGTTCCTCGGCGTGCCCCGCTACCGCTACGGCGAGGCGGAGCTCGAGGATGCCGTCGGAATGGTCACGGGCCTTGCCTGGACCGAGGTCGGCGGCGAGCTGCTGACGATCGAAGGCGTCATGATGCCCGGCAAGGGCCGCATGACGGTGACCGGCAACCTGCGCGACGTGATGAAGGAGTCGATCTCGGCGGCGGCATCGTATGTCCGCAGCCGCGCCATCGACTTCGGCATCGAGCCGCCGCTGTTCGAGAAGCGCGACATCCACGTGCACGTGCCCGAGGGTGCCACGCCGAAGGACGGCCCGTCCGCCGGCGTCGCGATGGCGACCGCCATCGTGTCGGTGATGACGGGCATTCCGGTCCGCAAGGATGTCGCCATGACCGGCGAGATCACCTTGCGGGGCAGGGTGCTCCCGATCGGCGGCCTCAAGGAGAAGCTGCTGGCCGCGCTCCGCGGCGGGATGAAGCGCGTGCTCATCCCCGAGGATAACGTCAAGGACCTGGCGGATATCCCGGACAACGTGAAGAGCGGCATGGAGATCATCCCGGTCGCGCGGATGGACGATGTGCTGAAGAACGCGCTGATCCGGACGCCGGAACCGATCGAGTGGGAAGAGCCAAAAGCGCCCGCGACCCCGGCAGTCGCCGAGGAAGAGGCCGCGACCGGGCTCACTGCCCACTAAGTCTCTGATCCATAACGATTATCAGCGCCCGCCCTTCGGCGGGCGCTGTCTTTTTGATCTGTTCGCCAATCCCATCAAAATCGCGGTATTCCGCCGTTTTCACTTGCACGGGGTGCCTTTCCGCAGGATTGTCCCGCCTGAAGCCGGGGGCGGCGATTCGTCGGCCGGCTCTTGATCAGGAAAGGGATTGCTTCATGAACAAGAACGATCTGATTGCGGCCGTCGCGGACAAGACCGGCACCTCGAAGGCCAGCGCCGGCCAGGCGGTCGATGCGACGTTCGACGCGATCACGGACGCCCTCAAGTCGGGCGACGATGTGAAGATCATCGGTTTCGGCAATTTCAACGTCGCCAAGCGCGCCGCCAGCATGGGCCGCAATCCGCGCACCGGCGAGGCGATCAAGATCGCTGCCTCCAAGAGCCCGAAATTCAAGGCCGGCAAGGGCCTCAAGGACGCCGTCAACCGCTAGAGGCGGGTTCCCGCGACCTGATCGGCCCCGCGCAGTGCGCGGGGCCTTATTATTTGTCGAAGGGGGCGCGGCCTCTTCCTGTGCCGACCATCAGCAGCGCAGCCCTGCCTCCTACCCGCTCTTCCCCGCCCAAGCCGGGACTAGGAGGCAGGGCTCGAAACGCGGGGGCCAGTCGCCGCTCCACCGCAGCTCCGCTTCCGCGGGTATGAGCGGAGGGGGGCAATGCTCGGCCAGAGCAACTCGGCTTGCGCCGCCGCTTTGACCCGCCTAAATCGGGCGCCTGTCCGGCGGGCGGTTAGCTCAGTTGGTAGAGCGCCACGTTTACACCGTGGATGTCGGGGGTTCGAGCCCCTCACCGCCCACCATCCGCCTTCGCTCGCGCTAGGCGTGACGATGGCCGCCGGCGGATGCCACGCCGAGGTCTGTCCGGGGAAGGGCCGGCGGGGGTTCCGGTCAACCCTCGCCTTGACTTGACCACGACCCTCCCTTACTCACGCCGCCTGCGGTAAAATTACCGCCGCCCGCGGGGGCGTAGCTCAGTTGGTTAGAGTGCCGGCCTGTCACGCCGGAGGTCGCGGGTTCGAGCCCCGTCGCTCCCGCCATTTCTTCCGACATAATCGATGCACGATCGGCGGGGTCCGGACGACTTCACGATCCTGCGACTGCAGGCGTCGTACGAAGTGTACGGGATCCTGATCGATTTCCTGGCCGGCATGGACCCATTCACGCGCTACGAGTTCGGCAGCTTCGCACGGGCGGTGCAGCAGCAGCTGCACGACGGCGAGCACATTGCCGCTCTCACGCACGATCGCGTGGTCGACTATGTCGGCTGGTTCCGGACAGCGCACCGTCGTGGGGGAAAACACGACGCCGGTGACCTCCGCCGCGGCGACCGTGCTCAACGCGGAAGCTACCCTCGGCGTCGACTATCACACGTCGCCGGCCGGGCTTCTGACGCTCGGCGTGCGTGCCGAGCAGTGGTGGAACGCGCGGCCCGCCTACGAGTCGAGCGCCCTCGCGGTGAAATCCGATCTTACCGACTGGGGACCGTTCGTCCGTTGGACCTTCAACGCGCCTCCCTAGGAGGCTGCCGCATGAAAAAAGCCCGCCAAACCGGCGGGCTTCTTTTGGCGCGGCGCCGAAGCGCGCTTACCAGTGGTAGTTGATCTTCGCCAGGAAGACGTTGTCGGTCAGGTGCACGGCCGCGCTACCGCCGGGGAGGTTGACCGGATCCGTGTAGGTCTTCGTGCCAAGGTCGAGGTAGCGATACTCAGCGCCGATCGACCAGTGCTGGCTCAGCGAATATTCGCCTCCGACCCCGAGCGTCCAGCCGGTATGGGTTTGGGTGCTCGACGCGTTGCCGGGGCTGGTGCCGGTCGCCACGACCGTCACGGTGTTGTTGGCGACGGCAAGACCGCCGGTCACGTAAAGCAGCCATTGGTCGAAGGCGTAGCCAAGACGCCCGCGGAACGTGCCAAGCCAGTTAAGTCTGGAACTGGCATCGACGTTGGTGCTGCCCGAGAACTGGCGGCCGCTGCCTGTGATGCCGGAAGCGTCGATATCGCCTTCGATGCCGAACACCCATGGGCCGCTCTGTATGTCGTAGCCGAGTTGCACGCCGCCTATGACACCGCTGGTTCCAAAGGGGACGACCGGTTGGCCATCGACGCTGCCACCGAACAGCGTGCCGCTGTAGCTGCCACTGACGTTGCCGCTACCGGCACCGATATTGATGCCGATATGCGGGCCCGTCCAATTCACCGCCGAAACCGGCGAATACAACTGCGCGTTCGGCGTGCCGTAACTGAGATCGGCCGCGTGCGCGCCTGACACTGAAAGGACGGTAATCGCCGTCGCTGCGATCGCAAATTTCATGGGGCCTCCAAGCCAGAAGAATTTCTGAAATGCCGGCTTAGCCAAACACATCCGCGCGCCCGGCTCTCCTATCCACTTGGAGTGATGCCCGTAATCCACAGGCGGTCTGCTGGAAGAAGCCTTGCCCGACTGCCGTTCCCTGACTCGCGGGCAACGCGTGGCGGCGGCACCGGCCCGTCCGGTGTGGCCAAACGGTCGCAGAGCGCCCGCTTGGAACTGTTTCAGGCTTGCGCCCCTTGCGGGCCTCGGCTAAGCCACGAACGCGGCTCGCCGCCGCCAGATTCCTTGGGTTTTCCGCCGTCCGGCTGATCATCCAAATGCTCGCCATGCCGGGGCTTTGCCGCTAGTATTGCGGTGCAACAAGCTGCGGCCGCGGGCCAGTTGTTGAGGTTGAAATGGAAGCCCTGCTCAGCGCCTACCTGCCAGTGGTCATCTTCATGGGTGTGGCGGCGCTGATCGGTCTGGCGCTGCTCGTGGCGCCGTTCATCGTCGCCTACAAGAACCCGACGCCCGCGAAACTCTCCGCTTACGAATGCGGCTTCGATGCCTTCGACGACGCTCGCATGCAGTTCGACATCCGCTTCTACCTCGTCGCCATCCTGTTCATCATCTTCGACCTCGAGGTCGCGTTCCTGTTCCCGTGGGCGGTGGCCTTCGGCGGCATCGGCATGTTCGGCTTCTGGTCGATGATCGTGTTCCTCGGCGTCCTCACCGTCGGCTTCATCTACGAGTGGCGGAAGGGAGCGCTGGAATGGGATTAGCGCCCGCCACCAAGCCGCTCGTCACGCCCGCCGGCAAGCCGACGGCGCGGAACGACGATCCGTTCTTCCTCGAGGTCAACAACGAGCTCGCCGACAAGGGCTTCCTCGTCACCGCGACCGACGACCTGATCACGTGGGCGCGCACCGGCTCGCTGATGTGGATGACCTTCGGGCTCGCGTGCTGCGCGGTCGAGGGGCTGATGCAGGTTTCCGGGCCGCGCTATGACCTCGAGCGCTTCGGCGTGGCGCCGCGCGCCTCGCCCCGCCAGGCCGACGTGATGATCGTCGCCGGCACCTTGACCAACAAGATGGCCCCGGCGCTCCGCAAGGTCTACGACCAGATGCCGGAGCCGCGCTACGTCATCTCGATGGGCTCATGCGCCAACGGCGGCGGCTACTACCACTACTCCTACGCGGTGGTGCGCGGCTGCGACCGCGTCGTGCCGGTCGATGTCTACGTGCCCGGCTGTCCGCCGACGGCCGAGGCGCTGCTCTATGGCGTGCTGCTTCTGCAGAAGAAGATCCGGCGCACCGGAACGATCGAACGCTGAGGCGATAGGTGGACGAGACGCTGAAAACCCTCGGCGAACTGATCGCGGCTGACCGCGGCGGCGCCGTTTTGGGCTGGAGCGTCGCCTTCCACGAGCTGACGGTGACGGTTGCCGGCGATGAGATCGTGCCGTTCGTCAAATATCTCAACGACGATCCGCGCCTCGGCTTCATCAATCTCATCGACGTTTGCGGCGTCGACTATCCGTCGCGCGAGAAGCGGTTCGACGTCGTCTATCACCTTCTCAGCCCGCGCCAGAACGTGCGTATCCGCGTCAAGGTGATGACCGACGAGGATACGCCGGTGCCGTCGATCACCAGCGTCTATCCCGGCGCCGACTGGTTCGAGCGCGAGGCGTACGACCTTTACGGCATCACCTTCACCGGCCATCCCGACCTCCGCCGCCTGCTCACCGACTACGGCTTCGAGGGGCATCCGATGCGCAAGGACTTCCCGCTGACCGGCTTTGTCGAGGTGCGCTACGACGACGAGCAGAAGCGCGTCGTCTACGAGCCCGTGCGGCTGGCGCAGGAATTCCGCGATTTCGATTTCCTCTCGCCGTGGGAGGGCACGGAATACGTGCTGCCCGGGGATGAGAAGGCGAAGAACTGAGCGAATAGTGAGTGGCGAATAGCGAATAGAAACAGAGATGAGTCTTGAGCAATACCTTCCAGTCCTATCGCGACCTAGTCGTGTGGCAGACGGCCATGGCGCTGGCGGAAGATTGCTATCGGCTAACCGCCAATTTCCCTCGGGAAGAGATGTTCGGTCTCACCTCGCAAATCAGGCGCGCCGCAGCTTCGATCGCGGCCAATATCGCGGAGGGGCACGGTCGCGAGACTACTGGATCGTTCGTCCAGTCGCTTCGGATTGCGCAGGGCTCGACGAAAGAACTGGAGACGCATTTGCTGCTTGCGCAGCGGGTTGGATTTGCAACATCAGACGCAGTCGAGCCCGTGCTCGGACGATGCACCGAGGTAGGCAAGATGCTTCGTGCGCTGATCCGATCTCTTCAGGACAAGAGCGAATAGCCATGCATTTTTCTATTCGCCATTCGCCATTCGCTATTCGCTATGTCTGAGACCGACGTCCGCACCTTCACGCTGAACTTCGGCCCGCAGCACCCTGCTGCGCACGGCGTGCTTCGGCTGGTTCTCGAACTGGATGGCGAGGTCATTGAGCGCGTCGATCCGCACATCGGGCTGCTCCATCGCGGCACGGAAAAACTGATCGAGCACAAGACCTACCTGCAGGCGGTGCCGTACTTTGACCGGCTCGACTACGTCGCGCCGATGAATCAGGAGCATGCGTTCGCGCTGGCCGTCGAGAAGCTGCTGGGCATCACGGTGCCGCGCCGCGGGCAGCTCATCCGCGTGCTCTATTCCGAGATCGGGCGGCTGCTCAACCATATGCTGGGCGTGCCGGCGATGGCGCTCGACGTCGGCGCGCTGACGCCGCCGCTCTGGGGCTTCGAGGAACGCGAGAAGATGATGATCTTCTACGAGCGTGCCTCGGGCTCGCGTATGCATGCGGCGTATTTCCGGCCGGGCGGGGTGCACCAGGATTTGCCGCAGCAGCTCGTCGATGACATCGAGGCGTTCTGCGATCCGTTCCTCAAGGTCGTCGACGACGTCGACCGGCTGCTCACCAACAACCGCATCTTCAAGCAGCGCAACGTCGATATCGGCGTGATCACGCTGGAAGACGCGTGGAAGTGGGGCTTCTCCGGCGTCATGGTGCGCGGCTCGGGCGCGGCGTGGGACCTGCGCAAGTCGCAGCCCTACGAATGCTACGCCGAGCTCGACTTCGATATTCCGGTTGGCAAGAACGGCGACTGCTACGACCGCTATCTCATCCGCATGGAAGAGATGCGCCAGTCGATCCGGATCATGAAGCAGGTCATCAAGCTGATGAACCGGCCGGACGGCAAGGGGCCGGTCGCCTCCACCGACGGCAAGGTGGTGCCGCCGAAGCGGGGCGAGATGAAGCGCTCGATGGAAGCGATCATCCATCACTTCAAGCTCTACACCGAGGGCTACCACGTGCCGGCCGGCGAGGTTTACGCCGCGGTCGAAGCGCCCAAGGGCGAGTTCGGCGTGTACCTCGTCGCCGACGGCTCCAACAAGCCCTACCGCTGCAAGATCCGCGCGCCGGGCTTCGCCCATCTTTCCGGGATGGACCACATGACGCGCGGGCATATGCTTGCCGACGTCACCGCCATTCTGGGTTCGCTCGATATCGTCTTCGGGGAGGTTGATCGATGAACGCGACATTGCGCTTGCTTGTACTGGGAGCGCTTGCCGGCGCGCTGGCATCGCCGGCGCTGGCGGAGGACCGGCAGACGACGGGGCCCGGCGCCGAGCATAAAACCGAGGCCAAGACCACGGACACGCCGGCGGCGCCGAACCCGGTGATGCGCGATCTGCTCAACGACGGCTACGTCATCCTGCAGGCGACGTACATTCCGCATGACGCCGTGAAGCGCGCCGGGTCGACCGTCGATGTCGATGCGATGATGTTCCTGCTCACCAAGGGTACACAGGTCGCGACCTGCTACACCGACCTGCAATCGTACACCAACGGCTCGTTCGTCACGCTCGCCTGCAACGAGTACAAGTAGGACCGCCGCTCAAGCCATGTCTGTCCGCCGCCTAGCCGAACATCAACCCGCGAGCTTCGCCTTCAGCGAAGAGAATCTCGCGTGGGCGAAGCGTGAGGTGCAGAAGTATCCGGAGGGGCGCCAGGCCTCGGCGGTGATCTCGCTTCTTTGGCGGGCGCAGGAACAGGAAGGCTGGGTCAGCGAACCCGCGATCCGCGCCGTCGCCGAGTTCCTCGACATGGCGCGCATCCGCGTGCTCGAGATCGCGACGTTCTACACGATGTTCCTGCTCGAGCCGGTCGGCGCCAAGGCGCACATTCAGGTGTGTGGCACGACGCCGTGCTGGCTGCGCGGTGCCGGGGACATCAAGAAGGTCTGCCACGACCGCATTCATCCGGAGCAGTTCCACATCTCGGCCGACGGTGCCTTCTCGTGGGAGGAGGTCGAGTGCGTTGGGGCGTGCGTGAACGCACCGCTAGTGCAGGTGAAGGCCGATACCTACGAGGACCTGACCGTCGAAAGCTTCAACAAGCTGCTCGACGATTTCGCCGCCGGCCGGAAGCCGAAGCCCGGCCCGCAGGTCGATCGCAAATTTTCGGCGCCGGTGGGCGGCCCCAAGACTTTGGGCAGCGACATCTATCGGCCCGGCCCGCAGCCGTGGACGCCGCCGCAGCCGGCGCTGACCGATGCGGACGCCAAGAAGCCGACGGAAGGCGCCAGCCAGCGCGAGTCGCCCGCGCCGACGGCGCCGCTGAAAGCCAATCCGGAAGACAAGAAGCCCGACCCGGTGTCGAAGGTCTGACATGCTCGCCGACAAGGACCGCATCTTCACCAATCTTTACGGCCAGGGCGACTGGGGCCTCAAAGGCGCGCAGGAGCGCGGCCAGTGGGACGGCACCAAGAACATCCTCGACAAGGGCCGCGACTGGATCATCAACGAGATGAAGGCGTCGGGCCTGCGCGGCCGCGGCGGCGCCGGCTTCGCGACCGGCCTCAAGTGGTCGTTCATGCCGAAGACGTCGGACGGGCGGCCGCACTATCTCGTCGTCAACGCCGACGAGTCCGAGCCCGGCACCTGCAAGGACCGCGAGATTCTGCGCCACGATCCGCACACGCTGGTCGAGGGCTGCCTGGTTGCCGGCTTCGCGATGGGCGCGCACACCGCGTTCATCTACGTGCGCGGCGAATTCATCCGCGAGCGCGAGCGGCTGCAGGCGGCGGTCGATCAGGCCTACGAGGCCGGCTTCCTCGGCAAGAACAACAAGCACGGCTGGGACATGGACGTGGTCGTCCACCATGGCGCCGGCGCCTACATTTGCGGGGAGGAAACCGCGCTGCTCGAGTCGCTCGAGGGCAAGAAGGGCATGCCGCGCATGAAGCCGCCGTTCCCGGCGGCGATGGGCGTTTACGGCTGCCCGACGACGGTGAACAACGTCGAGTCGATCGCGGTGGCGCCAACGATCCTGCGGCGCGGCGCGGCGTGGTTCGCTGGCTTCGGCCGGCCGAACAACGTCGGGACCAAGCTGTTCTGCATCTCTGGTCACGTCGAGCGGCCGTGCACCGTCGAAGAAGAGATGGGCATCACGCTCCGCGAGCTGATCGAGAAGCATGCTGGCGGCGTGCGCGGCGGCTGGGACAATCTGCTCGCCGTCATCCCCGGCGGCGCCTCGGTGCGCTGCCTGCCGGCGTCGCAGTGCAACGATCTGGTCATGGACTTCGACTCGCTGCAGAAGCTGCGTTCGGGCCTCGGCACCGCGGCGGTCATCGTCATGGACAAGTCGACCGACATCGTCCGCGCCATCTCGCGGCTGTCGTATTTCTACAAGCACGAGAGCTGCGGCCAGTGCACGCCGTGCCGCGAGGGCACCGGCTGGATGTGGCGCGTGCTGGAGCGCATGGCCGACGGCAACGCCGAGAAGCGCGAGATCGACATGCTGCTCGAGGTGACCACAAAGATCGAGGGCCATACGATCTGCGCGCTGGGCGACGCGGCGGCATGGCCGGTGCAGGGCCTGATCGCGCATTTCCGCCCTGAGATCGAGCGGCGCATCGAGACGTATCAGGCGCGCGGCAAATGGAAGGCTCCGGTCATGGAGGCGGCGGAGTAGGCCATGGACCTGAAGCGTGTCGAGATGATCGTAAATGCTTATGGTGCGGTTCTGATGGAGAATGCAGGGACGGGCGTGCTGCGCGACATTGCCTCACTGCCCGCTTCGAAAGGCGAGATCAAGTCCGCGGTAATAGCTGCACTAGGGTTTACCAAAGATCCTGAGATGCGACGCCAGCTTGCGGCGGGATATGTATCGCTTGCGGACTTCCAGCCGCTTTCGGACGCGGAAATCCTTGGTGCTCAGCGGCTTGCTCATATGTCTCCAACGCAGAGCGACGCCGAGCTTCTAAAATCGGCAGCTGCTATTTCGTCCTCGGTGGATGTCGTCATGCCGGCGGCGCGGCGCATGGCTGATGAAGCGAAGGTACTGCTTGGCGAATTGCGTGCGGCGGGGTTCGCATGAGCAAGATCAAGGTCGACAACCAGGAAATCGACGTACCGCCGGAGTTCACGCTGCTGCAGGCGTGCGAGGCGGCGGGCGCGGAGATTCCGCGTTTCTGTTTCCACGAGCGGCTGTCGATCGCCGGCAATTGCCGCATGTGCCTGATCGAGGTGAAGGGTGGGCCGCCGAAGCCGGTGGCGTCGTGCGCGATGAGCGTGCGCGACCTGCGCCCGGGCCCGAACGGCGAGCCGCCGGAGATGTTCACCAAGTCGCCGATGGTGAAGAAGGCGCGCGAAGGCGTGATGGAGTTCCTGCTCATCAACCATCCGCTCGACTGCCCGATCTGCGACCAGGGCGGCGAGTGCGATCTGCAGGACCAGGCGATGGCCTACGGCGTCGATGGTTCGCGCTACAAGGAAACAAGCGGGCCGTCGCCGACAAGTACATCGGGCCGCTGGTCAAGACGTCGATGAACCGCTGCATCCAGTGCACGCGCTGCGTCCGCTTCTCGGCGGGAAGTCGCCGGCGTCGAGGATCTCGGCGCGACCGGCCGCGGCGAGGACATGGAAATCACGACCTACCTCGAGCGGGCGATGTCGTCCGAACTGCAGGGCAACGTCATCGACTTTGCCCGGTCGGCGCGCTGACCTCGAAGCCGTACGAGTTCCACGCGCGGCCGTGGGAGCTGGTGAAGACGGAATCGATCGACGTCATGGACGCGGTCGGCTCGGCGATCCGTGTCGATGTCCGCGACCGGGAGGTGATGCGCATCCTGCCGCGCCTCAACGAGGCGGTGAACGAGGAGTGGATCTCCGACAAGTCGCGCTTCATCTGGGACGGTTTTGCGGGACGCAGCGTCTCGACCGGCCGTACGTGCGGCGCAACGGGGCGGCTCGAAGCCGCGTCGTGGGCGGACGCGTTTGCCGCGATTGCCGGCAAGGTCAAAGGCACCAAGCCGGAGCGCATCGGCGCGATCGCCGGCGATCTCGCGACGGTCGAGGAAATGTTCGCGCTCCGCGAGCTGATGGCTGCGCTGGGCGTCAAGAACGTCGATGGGCGCGGCGCCGGCGAGCGGCACGATCCGGCGCTCGGGCCGCGCCAGCTACATCTTCAATCCCAGCATCGCCGGCATCGATCGCGCCGACGCGATCCTGATCGTCGGCTCCGATCCGCGCCACGAGGCGGCGGTGCTGAACGCGCGCATCCGTAAGCGGGTGGCGGCAGGGCGATGCCAAGATCGCGCTGATCGGCGAGCGCGTCGATCTCACGTATCCGTACGAATATCTCGGCGCCGGCCCGCAGACGTTGGCGGACGTCGCCTCGGGCGCCATCGGCTTCGGCAAGACGCTGGCCGCCGCGAAGCGTCCGCTGGTCATTGTCGGGCAAGGCGCGTGACCCGCGCCGACGGCCCGGAGATTCTGTCGCTCGCGGCGAAGATCGCCGGCGGCGAGGGACGCGACGAGGGCTGGAACGGCCTTGCGGTTCTCCACACCGCCGCCGCGCGCGTCGGTGCGCTCGATCTCGGCCTGGTGCCGCGCGACGGCGCGCTCGACACCATCGGCATGGTCGCGGCTTCGGCGACCAAGGCACTGGACGTGCTGTTCCTGCTCGGCGCCGACGAGATCGCCATGGAATGCGCTGGGCGATGCTTTCGTCGTCTACGTCGGCAGCCACGGCGACAACGGTGCCCACCGCGCCGACGTCATCCTGCCGGGCGCCGCCCTACACCGGAGAAGTCGGGCACCTACGTCAACACCGAGGGCCGCGTGCAGATGGCGCGCCGTGCCGGCTTCCCGCGGCGATGCGCGCGAAGACTGGGCGATCCTCCGCGCCCTGTCGGATGTGCTCGGCCAGAAGCTGCCGTTCGACTCCCTGTCGGAGCTGCGTGCGCGGCTTTACGCCAAGCACCCGCACTTCGCTCATGTCGATGAGATCGCGCCGGTGTGGGCCGGACGAGCTTCGTGCGCTGGCCGCGCGTGGCGGCAAGGACGACGGCGGAGGCCTTTCGCAACAAACATCGTCGAAGATTTCTACCTGACTAACCCGATCGCGCGCGCTTCCGTCGTCATGGCGGAATGCTCGGCGCTGGCGGCCGGTCGCCTGGCGACGGGCGGCGGAGTAGGCAATGGGCGGCTTCATGCAGGGATACGTGGTGCCGGGGGGTGATCATCGTCGCCCAGAGCCTGCTGGTTCTGGTGACGCTGCTCATCTTCGTCGCCTACATCCTCTATGCCGACCGCAAGATCTGGGCGGCCGGTGCAGATGCGCCGCGGGCCGAACGTCGTCGGCCCGTGGGGGCTGCTGCAGTCGTTCGCCGACCTGCTCAAGTTCGTGTTCAAGGAGCCGATCATCCCGTCGGGCGCCAACAAGGGCGTCTTCATCCTGGCGCCGCTGGTGACCGCGACGCTGGCGCTGTCGGCGTGGGCGGGTGATCCCGTTCCGGCCGGCTGGGTGGTCGCCAACATCAACGTCGGCGTCCTCTATCTCTTCGCCATCTCCTCGCTCAGCGGTCTACGGCATGATCATGTCGGGCTGGGCGTCGAACTCGAAGTATCCGTTCCTCGCCTCGCTGCGCTCCGCGGCGCAGATGGTGTCTACGAAGTCTCGATCGGCTTCGTCATCATCACGGTGCTGCTCTGCGTCGGCTCGCTCAACCTGTCCGACATCGTCGTGGCGCAGGAGGACGGCCTCGGCACGCGCCTCGGCCTGCCCAACAGCCTGCTCGACTGGCACTGGCTGGCGCTGTTCCCGATGTTCATCATCTTCTTCATCTCGGCGATGGCGGAGACCAACCGGCCGCCGTTCGACCTGGTCGAGGCCGAGTCCGAACTCGTCGCCGGTTATGCGGGTCGATATTCGTCGACGCGTTCCTGCTGTTCTTCCTCGGCGAATACGTCGCCGTTGTCCTGATGTGTGCGCTGACCACGATCCTGTTCCTCGGCGGCTGGCTGCCGCCGCTGGCGATCGCGCCGTTCACGTGGATCCCGGGCGTCGTTTGGTTCGTGCTCAAGGTCTGCTTCGTGTTCTTCATGTTCGCGATGGTGAAGGCGTTCGTGCCGCGCTATCGGTACGACCAGCTCATGCGACTCGGCTGGAAGGTGTTCCTGCCGATCTCGCTGTTCATGGTGGTTCTCGTCGCCGGCTTCCTGCAGGCGACCGGCTGGGCGGTGGTGAAATAGATGCGCCTCGACCGCTCCGCCCGCTCGCTCTTCCTGCTCGAATTCGTCTCGGCATTCTTCCTGTCGATGCGCTACTTCTTCGCCAGGAAGGTGACGATCAACTATCCGTTCGAGAAGGGGCACGTCAGCCCGCGCTTCCGCGGCGAGCATGCGCT
The DNA here is from genome assembly GCA_037200845.1 of Bauldia sp. NCBI lineage: Bacteria > Pseudomonadati > Pseudomonadota > Alphaproteobacteria > Hyphomicrobiales > Kaistiaceae > Bauldia > Bauldia sp. The sequence goes on along the minus strand of JBBCGQ010000001.1, from coordinate 2,042,854 downwards.
CCGCCGCTATCCGAACGGCGAAGAGCGCTGCATTGCGTGCAAGCTGTGCGAGGCGATCTGCCCGGCGCAGGCCATCACCATCGAAGCCGGCCCGCGCCGCAACGACGGCACGCGGCGCACGACGCGCTACGACATCGACATGGTGAAGTGCATTTACTGCGGCTTCTGCCAGGAAGCCTGCCCGGTCGACGCCATCGTCGAAGGACCGAACTTCGAGTTCGCCACCGAGACGCGCGAGGAGCTCTACTTCAACAAGGAGAAGCTGCTCGCCAACGGCGACCGCTGGGAGCGCGCCATCGCCGAGAATCTCGAAGCGGACGCGCCGTACAGATGATCATGTCCCACGACAAGGCCCCCTCAGTCGGCTTCGCCGCCAGCTCCCCGGTAAACAGGGGAGCGTCCTCAGCGCTTGCTGCCGCGTGGGTCCTCCCCCGCGTAGCGGGGGACGGGGACCATGCGAAGCATGGTGGATGGGGTGCACAGGCATGATCCTTCCCGCGCTCTTCTTCTACATCTTCTCCGCCGTCGCCATCGGTTCGGCCGTCATGGTCGTCGGGGCGCGCAACCCCGTGCACTCGGTGCTGTTCCTGATCCTCGCGTTCTTCAACGCGGCCGGGCTGTTCGTCATCCTCGGCGCCGAGTTCCTGGCGATGATCCTAGTCGTGGTCTACGTCGGCGCGGTCGCGGTGCTGTTCCTGTTCGTGGTGATGATGCTCGACGTCGATTTCGTCGAGCTCCGGCAGGGCGTGCTCAACTATCTTCCGGTCGGCGCGCTGGTCGGCATCGTGCTCCTGGCCGAGCTGCTGGTCGTGCTCGGCGGCTGGGTGTTCGCACCCGATGTCGCCACCACCGTGGTAGTGCCGATCCCGGGTCTCGGCGGCATCTCCAACACGGCGGCGCTCGGCGAGATCCTCTACACGCGCTACGTCTTTTTCTTCCAGACGGCGGGCATCGTCCTGCTGGTCGCGATGATCGGCGCCATCGTGCTGACGCTCCGCCATAAGCCGAACGTCAAGCGCCAGGATATCGCCGAGCAGAACGCGCGCTCGCCGGTGATCGAAGTGCGCAAGGTCGAGACGGGGAGGGGCCTCACGTGATGCGACTGGCTTCCCCCCGTTTCGTCCCCTCGCCCCGGAGGGGAGAGGGCTTTGCGCCTTATGAGCGCAGCGAATTAGGCGCAAAGGGTGAGGGCACTCTTGACTATCCCGAGTGTGCGCTGCCCCTCACCCTAGCCCTCTCCCCTGCGGGGAGAGGGGACGCTGGAGCGGCCTCCGTCGCGGGGGAGGAAGCATGACCATCGGCCTGTCGCACTACCTGACCGTCGCCGCGATCCTGTTCACGATCGGCATCTTCGGCATCTTCATCAACCGCAAGAACGTCATCGTCATCCTGATGTCGGTCGAGCTGATCCTGCTCGCGGTCAACATCAACCTCGTCGCGTTCTCCGCCTTCCTCGGCGACCTCGTCGGTCAGGTGTTCGCGCTGTTCGTGCTGACGGTCGCGGCGGCGGAAGCCTCGATCGGCCTCGCCATCCTCGTCGTCTTCTATCGCAACCGCGGCTCGATCGCGGTCGAAGACATCAACGTCATGCGGGGCTGACCGGCGCATGTATCAGCTCATCGTCTTCCTGCCCCTGCTCGGCGCGATCATCGCCGGGGCGATCACCATATTCGGCGCGGCGCGGCGTTTCCCGGGCGGCGAGCCCAGCGACGATCATCACGCGCACGGCCATTCGCACGATGCGCACGCGCATGCGGCGCATGACGACCACGGCCATAGCCACGAGCATCACGAGCCGGCGGCGGAGGGCTCGCGCCCGGCCGAGCTGGTGACCGCCGGCTTCCTGGTCGTCGCGGCGCTGCTGTCGTGGGTCGCGTTCGTCACGTTCTGGCTTGGCGGCGCCGAGGCGACGCGCATCCCGGTGTTCAACTGGTTCACCTCGGGCACGCTCGCGGTCGACTGGGCGCTGCGCATCGACACGCTCACCGTCGTCATGCTCGTGGTGGTCAACACTGTCTCGGCGCTCGTGCACATCTACTCGATCGGCTACATGGCGCACGACCCCTACCGGCCGCGCTTCATGGCGTACCTGTCGTTGTTCACTTTCGCCATGCTGATGCTGGTGACGTCCGACAACCTCGTCCAGATGTTCTTCGGCTGGGAGGGCGTCGGCCTCGCCTCCTACCTGCTCATCGGCTTCTGGTACACGCGGCCGGCCGCCAATGCCGCCGCGATCAAGGCGTTCGTGGTCAACCGCGTCGGCGACTTCGGCTTCTCGCTCGGCATCTTCGGCGTCTTCTTCCTGTTCAAATCGGTCGATTACGAGACCATCTTCGCCAACGCGCCGTCGCTGGTCGGCTCGACCATCCATTTCCTGTCGTGGGACCTCGACGCGCTCACCGTCGTCTGCCTGCTGCTGTTCATGGGCGCGATGGGCAAGTCGGCGCAGTTCCTGCTGCACACGTGGCTGCCCGATGCGATGGAGGGCCCGACGCCGGTGTCGGCGTTGATCCATGCCGCGACGATGGTGACCGCCGGCGTCTTCATGGTGGCGCGCCTGTCGCCGCTGTTCGAGCTGTCGCCCGGCGCGCTGACCTTCGTCACCTTCATCGGCGCCACGACGGCGTTCTTCGCCGCGACGGTCGGCCTGGTGCAGAACGACATCAAGCGCGTCATCGCCTATTCGACCTGCTCGCAGCTCGGCTACATGTTCGTGGCGCTCGGCGTCGGCGCCTATCCGGTCGCGATCTTCCATCTGTTCACGCACGCGTTCTTCAAGGCGCTGCTGTTCCTGGGCTCCGGCTCGGTGATCCACGCCGTCGGCGGCGAGCAGGACATGCGCAAGATGGGCGGCCTGCGCACCTTCATCCCGCGCACCTACTGGATGATGGTCATCGGCACGCTGGCGCTGACCGGCTTCCCGCTCACCGCCGGCTACTTCTCCAAGGACGCGATCATCGAGGCCGCGCACGCCGGCGCCAATGCCTTCGCCGGCTATGGCTTCACGCTGACGGTGGTGGCGGCGCTGCTGACCTCGTTCTACTCGTGGCGCCTGATCTTCCTCACTTTCTACGGTAACGCCCGCGCCTCGCGCGAGGTCATGGACCACGTCCATGAATCGCCGCCGGTGATGATGGTGCCGCTCTACATCCTCGCGGTCGGTGCGCTCTTCGCCGGCCTCATCTTCTCCGGCACTTTCATCGGTCCGAGCAGCACGTTCTGGCGCGAGGCAATCGTTGCCGGCGAGCACGCGCCGATCCTGGAAGAGATGCACCAGTCGCCGTGGTGGGTGACCTACCTGCCGACGCTGATGATGGCGATCGGCGCGCTGGTCGCGGTCTGGTTCTATCTGGTGAACACGGCGATCCCGCGCGAGCTCGCCGAGAGCAACCCGTGGCTCTACCGCTTTCTGCTCAACAAGTGGTATTTCGACGAGCTCTACGACCTGATCTTCGTGCGGCCGGCGAAGTGGCTGGGCACGTTCCTGTGGAAGCAGGGCGACGGCTGGCTGATCGACGGTTTCGGGCCGGACGGCATCTCGGCGCGCGTCGTCGATGTCACCAACCGCGTGGTGAAGCTCCAGTCCGGCTACCTCTACCACTATGCCTTTGCCATGCTGATCGGCGTCGCGGCGCTGGTCACCTGGCTGATGTTTGCGGGCTGACGATGACCTGGCCGATCCTCTCCATCGTCACCTTCCTGCCGAGCGTCGGCGCGCTGCTCGTGCTGATCATCCGCGGCGACGACGCGGCGGCGCGGCGCAATATCTACTGGATCTCGCTGTGGACGACGATCGTCACCTTCGTCATCTCGCTGGCGATCTGGATCTGGTTCGACAACTCCGATCCCGGCTTCCAGTTCGTCGAGCAGGCGCCGTGGCTCGGCGGCGCCATCACTTACAAGATGGGCGTCGATGGCATCTCGATGCTGTTCGTCATCCTGACGACATTCCTCATGCCGATCTGCATCGTCGCGTCGAAGCTGTCGGTGACCAAGAATTTCAAAGCGTACATGGTCGCCTTCCTGCTGCTCGAGACGCTGATGATAGGCGTGTTCTGCGCGCTCGACATCGTGCTGTTCTACGTTTTTTTCGAGGGCGGCCTCATCCCTATGTTCCTGATCATCGGCATCTGGGGCGGGCCGCGGCGCGTCTACGCCAGCTTCAAGTTCTTCCTCTACACGCTCGCCGGCTCGGTACTGATGCTGATCGCGATCCTCGCGATGTACTACCAGTCCGGCACCACCGACATCCCGACGCTGCTGACGCATCCGTTCCCGCCCGAGATGCAGATCTGGCTATGGCTGGCGTTCTTCGCCTCGCTGGCGGTGAAGATGCCGATGTGGCCGGTGCACACCTGGCTGCCCGACGCGCACGTCGAGGCGCCGACCGCCGGATCGGTCGTGCTGGCGGCGATCCTGCTCAAGATGGGCGGCTACGGCTTCCTGCGCTTCTCGCTGCCGATGTTCCCGCTCGCCTCGGCCGAGATGGCGCCGTTCGTCTTCACCCTGTCGGTCGTGGCGATCGTCTACACCTCGCTGGTTGCGCTGATGCAGGAGGACATGAAGAAGCTGATCGCCTATTCGTCGGTCGCCCACATGGGCTTCGTGACCATGGGCCTGTTCGCGATGAACGCGCAGGGCGTGCAGGGCGGCATCTTCCAGATGCTGTCGCACGGCATCGTCTCCGGCGCGCTCTTCCTCTGCGTCGGGGTGGTCTACGACCGCCTGCACACGCGCGAGATCAAGGCGTACGGCGGGCTGGTCAACCGCATGCCGATCTATGCCGCGATCTTCCTCGTATTCACGCTCGCCAACACCGGCCTGCCGGGGACGAGCGGCTTTGTCGGCGAGTTCCTGTCGCTCATCGGCACGTTCCGGGTGAACACGTGGGTGACGTTCTTCGCCACCACCGGTGTCATTCTCTCGGCCGCCTACGCGCTGTGGCTTTATCGCCGGATCATCTACGGCGCACTTGAGAAGCCGAGCCTGCAGGCGATCCTCGATGTATCGCCGCGCGAGATTGCGATCCTGGCGCCGCTCGTCGTGCTGGCGATCTTCTTCGGCTTCTATCCGGCGCCGATCATGAATGTGACCGCCGCCGCCGTCGACCAACTGGTCAGCAACTACCAGGCTGCGCTTGCCGGCGCCGGCAAGCTCGCTGCGGCAGTGCCATAGGAAGCAGGGATGACCGAAGTCGACTTCTCCTTCATCCCCGTCCTGCCCGAGCTGGTGCTCGGCGTCGGCGCGCTTGTCCTGCTGATGATCGGCGTGTTCGGCGGCGAGCGGGCGTCGGCGGTGGTGAACTATCTCGCGGTGGCGCTGATCGTGCTGGCGGCCGCCGTCGTCCTGATCCTCCAGAACGGTGGCATCTACTTCAACGGCGCCTTCGTCATCGATCCGTTCTCGCGCCTGATCAAGCTGCTGGTGCTGATCGGCTCCGGCGTCGCCATCGTCATGTCGATCAACTTCATGCGGCGCGAGAAGCTGGACCGCTTCGAGTATCCGGTGCTCATCGTCATCGCGACGCTCGGCATGCTGATGATGGTGTCGGCCAACGACCTGATCGGGCTCTATCTCGGCCTGGAGCTGCAGTCGCTGGCGCTCTACGTCGTCGCCGCGATCAACCGCGACTCGCTCAAGTCGACCGAGGCGGGCCTCAAATATTTCGTCCTCGGCGCGTTGTCGTCGGGCATGTTGCTCTACGGCGCGTCGCTGATCTACGGCTTCACCGGCCAGACGACCTTCGCCGGCATCGCCGCGGCGGTCGGCGATCATGCCTCCCTCGGTCTCGTCTTCGGGCTGGTGTTCCTGATCGCCGGCCTCGCCTTCAAGGTCTCCGCCGTGCCGTTCCACATGTGGACGCCCGACGTCTACGAGGGCGCGCCGACGCCGGTCACGGCGTTCCTCGCGGCGGCGCCGAAAGTCGCCGCGATGGCGCTGTTCGTGCGCGCACTGGTCACGCCGTTCGCCGGCATCACGCACGACTGGTCGCAGATCATTTCGTTCATCGCCATCGCCTCGATGGTGCTCGGATCGTTCGCCGCGATCGGCCAGCGCAACATCAAGCGACTGATGGCTTACTCGTCCATCGGCCACATGGGCTACGCGCTGGTCGGGCTGGCCGCCGGCAACCAGGCGGGCGTGCAGGGCGTCGTGATCTACCTCGTCGTCTATCTCGCGATGACGCTCGGCGCCTTCGCGGTGATCCTGGCAATGCGGCGGCCGACAGGCATGGTCGAGGACATCGGCGAGTTGGCCGGCCTGTCGCGCACCAATCCGGTGCTGGCGTTCATGCTGGGACTCCTGCTTTTTTCCCTCGCCGGCATCCCGCCGCTCGGCGGCTTCTTCGCCAAGTTTTACGTCTTCCTCGCGGCGGTGCAGGCCGGCCTCTATCCGCTCGCCGTCATCGGCGTGCTCGCCAGCGTCGTCGGCGCCTACTACTATCTGCGCATCGTGAAGATCATGTATTTCGACGAGCCGGTAGAGAAGTTCGTGCCGATGGCGGTGGAGCTCCGCGTCGTGCTGGCGATCAGCGGGGCGTTCACCCTGTTCTTTGTCTTCATCGCCGGCCCGGTCGGCGGCATCGCCGAAGTCGCCGCGAAGACATTCTTCTGAGCGCCGCGATGGCGCTGGCCCTCCCAGCCGGCTTCCGCCACGAGGCGCACGACACGCTGCCCTCGACCAGCGCCGAAGCCTTCGCGAAGGCGCGGGCAGGGGACGCGGGCAATCTCTGGATCACGGCTGGCGAACAGAGCGCGGGACGCGGCCGCCGCGGCCGCTCCTGGTCTACCGATCGTGGAAATCTTGCCGCGTCGCTGCTGCTGATCGATCCGGCGCCGGCGGCAGTTGCCGCCACGGTGTCCTTCGTCGCGGGCGTTGCGCTGCATCAGGCGGTGATCGACGTTGCCGGCCCCGCGCTTGCCGATCGCCTGGCGCTGAAATGGCCGAACGATCTGCTGCTCGATCGCGAGAAGGTGTCCGGGATTCTGATCGAGGGCGAGAAGCTGGCGACCGGCTTTGCGGTTGTAGTCGGCATCGGCGTCAATTGCGTCGCTCATCCCGAGATCACCGGCGCCTATCCCGCGACAGACTTCGCCGCGCGCGGTATCGCGGTCGAGGCGGACGCGCTGTTCGCGGCGCTTGCTGTTCGTATGGCGTCCGAACTCGCCCGCTGGGATCGCGGCGCCGGCTTCGCGCAGACCCGCTCCGCCTGGCTGGCGCGATCCGGCGGCCTCGGCGAGGCGATCCGCGTCAATCTTGCGGACCGCACCGTTGACGGGCGCTTCGCCGACCTCGACGATGCCGGACGCCTGATCCTGCTCCGCGCCGACGGCAGGCGCGAGACGATCAGCGCCGGCGACGTCTTCTTCGCGGCGGCGATGTGATGGCCAAGGGCGACAAGAACGAACTGGTCATGCTGCCGCTCGGCGGCGTCGGCGAGATCGGCATGAACCTGATGCTGTATGGCGTCGGCCGCAAGCATGATCGCCAGTGGCTGGCGATCGACTTCGGCGTCGCCTTCGCGCATGCCGACCTGCCCGGCGTCGATCTCGTCTTCCCGGACATCGCGTATCTGGAAGAGGAGCGCACCAATCTCGCCGGCATCGTCATCACGCATGCGCACGAGGATCATTTCGGCGCGCTGATCGACCTGTGGCCGCGGCTCCGCGTGCCGGTCTATGCCACGGCGTTCACCGCCAACCTGCTGGCCGCCAAGGTTCTGTCGGAGCCCGGGGCGCAGGCCGTGCCGGTCACCATCGTCAAGCCCGGCGAGCGCATCAAGGTCGGCCTGTTCGACGTCGAGTACATCAACGTCGCCCATTCGATCCCGGAGTCGCACGCGCTGGCGATCCGCACGCCGCTCGGCACCATCCTCCACACCGGCGACTGGAAGCTCGACGACACGCCGACCGTCGGCCTGCCGACCGACGCGGCGCGGCTGAAGGCGATCGGCGAGGAGGGCGTGCTGGCGCTGGTCTGCGACTCGACCAACGCCATGCGCGAGGGGCGCAGCCCGAGCGAGACCGAGGTGGCGCGCGAACTTGCCGATATCGTCAAGCACGCAAAGGGCAGGGTGGCGTTCACCACCTTTGCCTCCAACGTCGGCCGCATCCGCTCGATCGCGCTGGCGGCGCAGGCGGCGCGGCGCAACGTCGTGATCAGCGGCCGGGCGCTTCGCCGCGTCATCGAGGTCGCCGACGAGTTGCACATGCTCGACGGCCTGCCGCCCTTCCTCGACGAGGACAGCTTCGCGCACCTGCCGCGCGACAAGGTCGTCCTCATCCTCACCGGCAGCCAGGGCGAAACGCGCGCCTCGATGGCGCGGGTCGCCATCGACGATCATCCGCGCATCGAGCTGGTGCCGGGCGATCTCGTCGTTTTCTCGGCGCGCGCCATTCCCGGCAACGAACTCGAGATCAATCGCATCATCAATGCCCTGACGGCGCGCGGCGTGCGCGTCATGACCGACCGTGACCGCCTGGTGCATGTCTCCGGCCATCCGCGGCGCGGCGAGCTGACCGAGATGTACGCGTGGACCAAGCCGCAGATCGCGGTGCCGGTGCACGGCGAGCCGATGCACATGGCGGCGCATGCGGAGCTGGCGCGCGACCTCGGCGTGCCGACCGTGATCACGATCAAGGACGGCGTGGTGACGCGGCTGTCGCCCGAGCCGGTCAAGGAAGTCGACACCATCGAGGTCGGCCGCCTTTACAAGGACGGCAACCTGATCGGCAGTCTCGAGGGCGTTGGCGTCGCCGAGCGGCGCAAGCTGTCGTTCGCCGGCCACGTCGCGGTGTCGCTGGTGGTCAACCGCAAGGGTGAGCAGGCGGCCGATCCGGACATCGCGCTCACCGGACTCCCGCTGAAAGATGCCGAGGGCCAGCCCCTTGAGGATACCGTGATGAACGCGATCCTCGGCACGCTGGAGTCGATCCCGCGCCCGCAGAAGCGCGACCAGGACGTGCTCGCCGAGGCGGTACGCCGCGCCGTGCGGTCGGCGGTGGCCGAGGCCTGGGGCAAGAAGCCCATTTGCACGGTGTTCGTCGCGGTCGTATGAGCGGTGGCATGATCGGCCGCCTCAACCACGTCGCCATCGCGGTGCCCGACATCGTTGCCGGGTCGGCGCTCTACCGCGACATGCTGGGCGCGCAGGTGTCCGAGCCGGTGGCGCAGCCGGAGCATGGCGTCACCACTGTGTTCATCGAGCTACCCAACACCAAGGTCGAGCTGATCACGCCGCTCGGCGATGCTTCGCCGATCCGCGGCTTCCTCGAGCGCAACCCGTTCGGCGGCATTCATCACATCTGCTACGAGGTGAGCGACGTGCGTGCCGCCGCCCGCGATCTGGCCGCGCGCGGCGCCCGCATCCTTGGCGACGCGGAGCCGAAGATCGGGGCGCACGGCAAGCCGGTGATCTTCGTCCACCCGAAAGACTTCCTCGGCACCCTCATCGAGCTGGAGCAGGCATGACCGTCTTCAGCACGATCGCCGTCTATTTCGTCGTCTGGTGGGTGGTGTTGTTTGCCGTCTTACCGTTCGGCATCCGCACGCAGCAGGAAGCCGGCGAAGTGACGCTCGGCACGACCGCGAGCGCGCCGGCGCGGCCGCGCCTCGTGCGCGTCGCGATCGCGACGACGATCCTCGCCGGCATCATCGTCGGCGGCATGTGGGTGGCGGTGAACGTCTACGGCGTGTCGCTGGAGAGTTTCGCGAACCTGCTCGACGCAAAGAAGTGAGAGCGAGCGGCGCGCGGACATAAAAAAAGCAAGGCCTTCCGGCCTTGCTCATCGAGTTCCGCGTCCTATTCCCTCGTTCCAGAGCCCGACAGACCAACAGGCTGGTTGGACTTTTATTTTTCGGGCTCAGCGGCAGCAGCCGTTAAGCGCGCCCGAAGGAACCTTCCTCCCAAGACTTAGACCGCGATGCCTTTTTATCGGGGTGGGTCTCAGCGACCTCTGTCATCCCCTTGTTATGTAGGCAACACTATCCAACTAGCTGGGCGTTGTCACCAATTTGTGCAGCCTTCGCCCGAAAATTTTGCACATTTTTCGGCTTTCGCGCCAAATGGTTTCCCGTCTGGCTGTGCGCGATTCGTGACCGCTCGCAATGCCGCGAACGAGCCGAAATAGCTTGTGTTTTCGGCGGTCCGCCGTTTCAAATGCGCGCGCTTTCGCGCCGCCGGAGAAATTTCTGACAATGCGACTTTCCCGCTATTTCCTGCCGATTTTGCGTGAGACGCCTAAGGAAGCGGAGATCGTTTCGCATCGCCTGATGCTGCGCGCGGGGCTCGTCCGGCAGCAGGCCGCCGGAAATCTACTCCTGGTTGCCTTTGGGCGAGCGCGTGCTGGCGAAAATCGCCGAGATCGTGCGCGAGGAGCAGGATCGCTCGGGCGCGATCGAGATCCTGATGCCCACTTTGCAGCCTGCCGATCTCTGGAAGGAAAGCGGGCGCTACGAGGCCTACGGCAAGGAGATGCTGCGCATCGAGGATCGCCACGAGCGCGACATGCTCTACGGCCCGACGAACGAGGAGATGGTGACCGACATCTTCCGCTCGTACGTGTCGTCGTACCGCGCGATGCCGCTCAATCTCTATCACATCCAGTGGAAGTTCCGCGACGAGGTGCGCCCGCGATTCGGCGTCATGCGCGGCCGCGAATTCCTGATGAAGGATGCATACTCCTTCGACATCAGCCGCGAGGCGGCACAGGCGGCGTACAACCGCATGTTTGTCGCGTATCTGCGTACCTTCGACCGGCTCGGCCTCAAGGCGATTCCGATGCGCGCCGACACCGGCCCGATCGGCGGCGACATGAGCCACGAGTTCATCATTCTGGCTTCGACGGGGGGAGAGCGAAGTCTTCTGCTCGCGCGACCTGATGGACCTGCCGATTCCCTCCGCCGACACCGACTTCCGCGGCGACCTGTCGTCCATCGTCAGCGCGTGGACGACGCCCTATGCCGCGACCGACGAGAAGCACGATCCCGCCGCCTTCGCCGAGCTCCCCGAGGACCGGCGGATCACGGCGCGCGGCATCGAGGTCGGCCACATCTTCTATTTCGGCACGAAGTATTCCCAGCCGATGGGGGCGAAGGTCACCGGCCCCGATGGCACCGAGGTTTTCGTGCACATGGGATCGTACGGCATCGGCGTGTCGCGCTTGGTCGGCGGCATCATCGAGGCCAGCCACGACGAGGCCGGCATCATCTGGCCGGATGCCGTGGCGCCCTTCGCGGTCGGCCTGATCAACCTCAAGGCCGGCGACGCCAGGGTCGACGCGGCGGCCGACTCGATCTACGAGCGTCTTACGAATGCCGGAATCACCGTGCTCTACGACGATCTCGACCAGCGTGCCGGCGCCAAGTTTGCCACGATGGACCTGATCGGCCTGCCCTGGCAGGTGGTCGTCGGGCCGAAGGGGCTGGAACGCGGCGAGGTCGAGATCAAGCGGCGCGCCACGGGCGTCCGCGAGACGCTGCCGCTGGACGGCGTCGTGAAGCGTATCCAGGCCGGCTGAGGCCGGCGGAAAGGCTGAGGGCAATATGGCGCTGCCGGTCGGCACACGGCCGTTCTCGCGCTTCGAGTGGATGCTGGCGCTGCGCTACATGCGCCCGCGCCGCCATGCCTCCGGGCTGGTCATCGCGATGTTCTCGCTGATCGGCATCATGCTCGGCGTCGCCACGCTGATCATCGTCATGGCGGTCATGAACGGCTTCCGCGCCCAACTCATCGACAAGATCCTCGGCCTCAACGGCCACGTCATCATCCAGGCGATGGATTCGAAACTCACCGACTATGCCGACGTCGCGGCGCGCATCGCCAAGGTGCAGGGCGTGGTGGCGGCCATCCCGCTGGTCGAGGGACAGGCGCTGGCGAGCGGGCCGTCGACCTCCAGCGGCGCGCTGGTGCGCGGCATCCGCCAGCAGGACCTGCCCAAGGTGCCCGGCATCTACAACAACGTCCGCCTCGGCGCGCTCGATAATTTCGATACGTCCGGCGGGGGTCGCGATCGGCACCCGGCTGGCGTCGGCGCTCGGCCTTACCATCGGCGAGAATCTCACCATCGTCATCCCGCGCGGCAGCGTGACGCCGTTCGGCGTGACGCCGCGCATCAAGGCGTATCCGGTCAAGGCGATCTTCGAGATCGGCATGGCGGAGTACGACTCGACCTTCGTCATCCTGCCGTTCGCGGACGCGCAGGCTTTCTTCGGTCTCGACGACGAGGCGAGCGCGATCGAGGTCTATCTCAAGAGCGCCGACCAGGTGGCGGCGCTCCGCCCGGCCATCGACGCCGCCGTCGGCCGCCAGGCGCTGATCACCGACTGGCAGGAGCGCAACGTCACCTTCTTCTCGGCGCTGGAGGTCGAGCGGAACGTGATGTTCCTGATCCTGACGCTGATCGTCATCGTCGCGGCGCTCAACATCATCTCCGGCCTCACTATGCTGGTGAAGGACAAGGGCCACGACATCGCCATCCTGCGCACCATGGGGGCGACACGCGGCGCGGTCATGCGCGTGTTCTTCATCGCCGGCGCCTCGATCGGAACGATCGGCACGCTCGCCGGCTTCCTGCTCGGCATCGCCATCGCCAGCAATGTCGAGCCGATCCGGCAGTTCATCTCCCGCCTGACGCAGACCGAGCTGTTCTCGCCGGAGCTCTACTTCCTCAGCCAGCTACCGTCGGTGATCGATCCGCGCGAGACGATCACGGTGCTGGTCATGGCGCTGGCCCTGTCGTTCCTGGCGACGCTTTACCCGGCGTGGCGGGCGGCGCGGCTCGATCCGGTCGAGGCGCTGCGCTACGAATGAGCACTGCGCCGCAGCAGCAACCGGCAAGACGCCCGATCCTCAGGCTGGCGGGCATCGAGCGGCATTACCCCGACGCTTCCGGCGGCGCGCTGACAGTGCTCTCCGGCGCCAATCTCGACATCTTCCCCGGCGAGATGGTCGCGCTGGTCGCGCCGTCGGGCGCCGGCAAATCGACGCTCTTGCAGATCGCGGGCCTGCTCGAGCATCCCAACAAGGGCGAGGTGTTCGTCTCGGGCTATGCGTCGAGCAAGCTTTCCGATTCCGAGCGCACGATGCTGCGCCGGCTGCACATCGGCTTCGTCTACCAGTTCCATCACCTGCTGCCGGAATTCACGGCGCTGGAAAACGTGATGATGCCGCAACTGATCCGCGGCATGAAGCGCGCCGAGGCGATGGCGCGCTCGCTGCAGCTTCTCGCCTACATGCGCGTGAAGGAGAGGGCGGAGCACCGGCCGACCGCCATGTCGGGCGGCGAGCAGCAGCGCGTGGCGATCGCCCGCGCCGTCGCCAACGGGCCCCGCCTGCTGCTCGCCGACGAGCCGACGGGCAACCTCGACCCGACGACGGCGGGGATGGTCTTCGACGGGCTGATGCGGCTGGTGCGCGCCTCGAAGCTTTCCTGCCTGATCGCGACGCACAATCACGACCTCGCCGCGCGCATGGACCGCGCGATCACGCTCGAGCGCGGCAAGGTGGTCGAGCTCCGCCGCCAGCCCTCGCTGGTCGCCGCGGCGCCGCCGGCAGAGTTCCTGCCGCCCGCGGCCTCCGCCGACCAGGCATAGAAAAGGCCGCCCGGCGTGGCACCGGGCGGCCCCTGACGTCGCGATTGCCTGGGAGGGCTAGAGCTTCGCGACCATGCGGCAGAAGTTGACGACGTCGGGCTTATAGATCGACGGGTCGGCGATGATCGCACGGCAGCGGGCGCGCAGCGTGCCCTGGTCGCCGGCGCTGAGGCTGGCGAAGATGGCAGCCGAGCCACCGCCGCCATTGGCGCCGCCACCGGCGACGCCGGTGCCACCACCGTTACCGCCGTTGCCGCCATTGCCACCGCCGTTGCCACCCGTACCGGGCAGGCCGCCGCCGATGCCGCCGAGACCGCCGAGGTCGATGCCGTTCAGCAGGCTGCCGAGATCGACGGTGCCCGTGGTCGATGAGTCGTCGCCGGTCAGGTTGCCGTTGTTGTCGACCGAGGCGAGAGCGCTGCCGGCGCTGCCGCCGTTGCCGTTGAGGTTGCCCAGGTTGATGTTGGCATCGGTGCTGGAGCCGTTGCCGGTGGCGCTGCCGCTATTGGTGACCGTGGCCAGCGGACCCGACGTGTTGGACGTACCGACGTTGACGCTGTTGTTGCCGATCGTGCCGGACACGATCGACCCGTTGCCGCCGCCGACCGTGATACCGGCCGCGTTCGCGGCGATGCTCGCAGTGCCGATGAGCAGGGCGGCCGAGAGGGCCGCGAGTGTGAGCTGCGTCTTCATGGTGGAGACTCCCTTTTTTCTTGGACGTTTTGACGAACCGCCCGATGGGAGCCCAACGTCCCGAACGCGGCTGGGTTGCCTGCCGTCGCTCGGCGCGGTGAAGGGAACGTTGCCGCATTCCCGCGCATTTGAGGTCGTGTCTCAGTTTGAATTTAGACAATCTTGACGCGCTCTAGCGGCTTGCGCGCGTCGGGCTATATGCTTAGCGGCAAGCATGCGCGATTGCCAACGCTGCGACGGCGCCGGAGAGCTAGCCTGCGAGGCTTGCGACGGAACCGGCAAGCAGGAATCGGGTATGACTTGCGTGACGTGCCTAGGACGTGGGGCGAGGGATTGCCCCTACTGTCTAGGCGAAGGAGAGGTACCGATACATGCCGCGCGGACCGAAAGGCGAGAAGAGGCCAGCCGACGTTATCGGCGCGGCGATCCTGATTGGGCGGCTCGCCACCGGGGAGGCGGAGGAAAGCGGCGTCACTAAATCAGCAGCGGCCGAGTTGGGGTCCAAAGGCGGGAAGGCGCGGGCAACCAGCCTGAGCAAGAAGCGCCGATCGGAGATCGCCAAAAAGGCAGCCAAATCCAGATGGAACAAGGGTTTTTGATTGCGGTTTAATAGGCGAAGGGCTATATAGACGCTAACGAGTTTGTAGGAGGGAGTGCAGATGATGTTTCGTGAGGGAACCCGAGACTAAGTGCCCGATCCATCCGTTTTACCAGGGGCCGCGACGCAAATAGCGTCTGCGGCCCCTGCTTTTTGGTGGGTTTCGCCCGCCGTGACCGCTGTTGCGGCCCTTATCGCGGCGATAATCGCGATGGTTTCCATCTATCAAAACCGCAAGATTGCTCGACTTCGTGCCACCTTGGATTTAATAGAGCGTACCGAATCCCAAGAATACTATAGAGACCTAGTAGATCATTTTAAAAACGTACGTGATACGAATAGATTTCAAGAACTTGCTAATACAAATGATGCTGAGAAAATAAAAGAAAAGACCAAAATACTATTCTTTCTAAATCATTACGAACTTCTAGCGATAGCCTTCAAAAGGAAGATACTCGATCGGAAGTTTTATTCTAGGTGGATGCGCGGAACCTTTGTTAACGACTGGCTCGCCGCGCGAGAGTTCATAGAGATCGTGCGAAATCCTCCAGACAAGCCTTCGCGCCCGACCGTGTTCTGCGAAATGGAGGCGCTGGCCAAAAAATGGCAAAGGCGCACCTGAGCTAAAGCCACGGTTAAGTTCCGAATAATTTCCTTGAAATCGGACAGCGTAGGTCTAGGATGCTAGGCACACCAACGATTCGAGGTCCATCTGAACATGTCGATACGTGGTCGGGAAGAGGCAGTAACCGCGTTATCCGGTCGAATTGAGAAGCTTGGGAAGGCTTTTCAGGACGCGATGGACGAGTTTTACGAACGGTTCGGCCCAATCATGCATTCCTTGGAGGGCTGGACGCGGGCTGGCGTCATTCGCGATCTCGCCAAGACGAGATTCCTCGCCCTAACTATCGAGGATGATGGCATCCGCCACCATCGCCACGGCAACGCAACGTCATTCAGCGTCGGCCGCTTCAACCTCCGGATCAAGAAGCTAAGCGCCAAGCTTCGTGCGAGGACTAACCGGACGACGGCCTCGAAGAACTTCGACCGGAACCAAGGCACGATGCTCTTGGACGACCAGCCTTCGACCAACCTTTATTTCGGGTACGCGCCGACTGAGAACGATCCTCAGCATCCGCCCATGTATCTCGTCTGCAACGACGAGAAGGGAAAACAGGCGTGGGAACCGATTCCAGTCGTCCTCGCGGGCGCTGCGGTTACAGAGATCACCCCGAAGGAAGAGACGAAGCCCAGCGGCCGCGTTCGCGCGAAGCGGGACAAGAAGCGGGAAGCCGGTAATGGCTGATCGCTTCAATGGCGAGATGCTTACGTTGGCGCGACAACTACGAAAGGTTAGCCAAGCCGAATTGGTTGCGGTGCTTAAGGACCGAATTACCCAAGGCCAGCTATCGAAGATCGAGCGCGGCCGCATCCAGCCGGATGCTGACTTGGCCGCGGCAATTGCTGGCGCTTTAGGAGTTCGCCCGTCATTTTTCGGCGACGGTTCATACGTTCGGATGCCGCCGGTAAGTTTCCACCGCAAGCGGCAGAAGCTAGGCGCGCGTGATCTCGATGCCATACATGCACAAGCCGAGGTTTACAGGCTCACGCTCAAACGTCTCTTAGAGGGAGTCGAACTAGAGCCGACACTTGCCGCCGTGCCAGCGATGGACCCGGACGCTTTTGACGGTCGGGTTTCGGAAATTGCTGCTGCGATCCGCCAGCACTGGATGGTTCCGCGCGGACCGATCAAGAGCGTGTCCAAGCTGATCGAGGATTCGGGCGTTATCATCGTCCCCTTCGATTTTGGCACTCCGCTCATTGATGGGTTTGGGCAGCACGCGTCGGACGGTCTACCGCCAATCATCTTCATCAATGCCACGCAGCCGGTTGACCGCTTGCGTTTCAGCTTGGCCCATGAATTGGGCCATCTCGTTATGCATCAGACGCCGAATCCTGATCAGGAAGTTCAGGCGAACCGTTTCGCATCTGAGTTCCTAATGCCGACCCGCGAAATTAAGCCTCAGCTTTATGGACTTGGCATCCAAAGGCTGATGGATCTCAAACTGTATTGGGGCGTGTCGATGCAGTCTCTGATCTACAAGGCGTGGGAGGCCGGGTCGATTTCTGATCGAAGCAAGAAGTATCATTTCGTGCAGATGTCTAAGCGTGGTTTCCGGGAACGTGAGCCTGTCCAGGTCACGGCGCCGGAATCGCCTTCGACCCTTCGCGATGTGATTTCCGCTCACCTAAATGAACTCGGCTATACACCCGCCGATCTAGGCGAAATGTTCGGTCTCAGCGAAGAGGACACGCAGCGGCTTTACCCAGTTCCGAGGCAAAAACCGCAGCTACGGATTATTGTTTGATATGAACTTTATGCTTGACGCTAAGCATAAAGTTTCACATATTAGGGGCATGAACAAGCTGCCCCTCGCGAAGCGCGTCCAAATCCTCTCCATGCTGGTGGAAGGGTCGTCCATGCGGTCGGTGAGCCGCGTGGCCGATGTGTCGATCAACACTGTCGCGAAGCTGCTGGCGCAGGCGGGCGATGCCTGCGGCGCCTTTCACTACAACACGGTGCGCGACGTGAAGGCGCGCCGCGTCCAGTGTGATGAAATCTGGTCGTTCTGCTACGCGAAGGCGAAGAACGTCGAGAACGCCAAGGCGGCCCCGGTCGGTGCTGGCAATGTGTGGACGTGGACCGCGCTTGATAGCGACTCCAAGATGATCCTTTCGTGGATGGTCGGAGATCGCAGCGCCGAGACGGCAAATTTCTTCATGGACGATTTGGCGGCGCGGTTGGCGGATCGCGTGCAGCTGACGACCGACGGTCACAAGGTGTACCTGGATGCCGTCGCCGGTGCCTTCGGCAACAACGTCGATTACGCCATGCTGGTGAAGCTGTACGGCGACGATGCGAACGCGGTCGGACCGGAGAAGAAATATTCGCCGAGCGAGTGCGTAGGGACGCGCAAGGAACCGAAGATCGGCTCGCCGGATATCGAGCACGTCAGCACGTCGCACGTCGAGCGCATGAACCTCTCAATGCGGATGGGGATGCGCCGCTTCACGCGTCTGACGAATGCGTTCTCCAAGAAGATCGATCAGCACGTTGCGGCGCTGTCGCTCTACTTCGTGTTCTACAACTTCGTGAAGACCCACAAGGCGCACAAGCTGTCGCCGGCAATGGCGGCTGGCGTCACGGATCGCCTGTGGTCGGTGGAGGATATCGTGGCGCTGATTGATGCTCGCGCACCGAAGGCTGGCAAGCGTGGGCCGTATCGGAAGCGCGTTTCTATTTGAAATGGTCAACCGGAAACTTTTTTGCCTCGGCCCAAGCCACCGCGTCCTCTCGCTTTATGTGGGTACTGCCCTCTGGGGGCGCGTCGTAAGCGCGCGTGTCGTATAGGCCCACCCGCTTCTCTACTATGTACGGCAATGCTTTCTTGCGCATCTCTTCAAGGATCAGTGCGCGATAGGAAACCTGCTCGGTTGGTTGTGCGATAGCGACCGGATCGCTCTGTGCGAGGATCGAAGCAAACTCATCGACCGTGAATTCTGCCCTCTGTTTCCAGATCGTCCAATTGACTGTTTTGATCCGAGGCGAGCGGGCAACGTCGCGGCTCAGCCCTTCGTAGAGCAATTCAGACGGTGCCAATGCTAGGTGCCACAGCGAGAGGATAAGCGCCACCAAGCCAAATGGCGCGAGCACGTAAGCGATGAAAGTTGCAAGTTGCTCCTTCACGGCATCCCAGCCGTATTGCTGTTGAAAGAGAGCCGAACCGACTGCAAGCGAGAAGACCGTGAGAACCGCGTCAATCCGCCTGTCGCGGAATGCGAGTACGATATTTCGAGCAGCCCGCTGGAAAACCAGTTGGGAAAACGTCGTTTCGGTGTCGGCCAAGTCTCTCGCCCCTCGATTGTCGGGGACGATACCCGCATCACGGGTAACTGCCGAGTCATCAGCCAAATTTCAAACTGAGACACGACCGCATTTGAGGCTCCCTTGACGGGGAGAACAAAACATGAACATACTCCGGACAGTTCAGAGGGAGTTGCGTTGATGACCGCGTATTTTCGGGATGCCGCCGCGCTGATCGCCGTCGTGTCGTTCGTCGCTTCTATCGGGGTCTGGTCCGAGGCGTTGCGTACCCTCATCTGAGGGCGGAATTGCCGCTGGGGAGGGCGGGGATAGGCAGACCCCAATGATGGACACCCCGGACCCCATCGCCGACACTTGGCGCGATGAGGATCGCTTCATGAGTCGGCTCGCGGGCGGGGTGGGTTTTGTCCACCTCCGCGTCCATTCCGCCTATTCGCTGCTGGAGGGTGCGCTGCCGATCAAACGGCTGGCGGAGCTCGCGGCGCACGACAAGATGCCGGCGCTCGGCATCGCCGATACGGGCAACCTGTTCGGAGCGCTCGAGTTTGCCGAGAAGATGTCCGAGAAGGGCATCCAGCCGATCATCGGGTGCCAGGTGGCGCTCGACTTCGGCGATACGGGCGAGGAGGGGCGGCCGGGCGCGCCGCGCGCCCCGCAGCTTGCCGACGTGGTGCTGATCGCCGCCAGCGAGGCGGGGTACTGGAATCTCGTGCGGCTGGTTTCGGATTCCTACATGCGTACCGATCCGGCGGTGCGGGCGCACATCAGCATCGGCGAACTCGCGGACCGCGCTGCCGGCCTGATCTGCCTGACTGGCGGGCCGGGCGGGCCGATCGACCGGGCGCTGGTCGCCGGGCAATCCCTGCAGGCCGCGGCGCGGCTGGATCGGCTGACCGAGGTTTTTGCCGACCGGCTCTATGTCGAGCTCCAGCGGCACGGCATGGCGGCCGAGGAGGCGGCGCTGCCGCATCTGGTCGCGATGGCCTACGAGCGCGGCCTGCCGCTGGTCGCGACCAACGAGCCGTTCTTCCCGGCGCGCGAGGACTACGAGGCGCACGACGCGCTGATCGCGATCGCCGAGGGCACCGTGATCAGCGACGGCAACCGCCGCCGGCTGAGCGAGGAGCATTACTTCAAGTCGCGCGCGGCGATGACGGCGCTGTTCGCCGACCTGCCCGAGGCGATCGAGAATACGGTCGAGATCGCGATGCGCTCGGCGTGGTGGCCGCGCGCGCGGAAGCCGATCCTGCCGCGCTTCGCGGAGAGCGCCGCCGATGCCGAAACGGCGGCGAAGGACGAGGCACTGATGCTGCGCGAGGCAGCGAGTGCCGGCCTGTCACGCCGGCTGTCGGCGCATGGCTTCGCGCCCGGGCTCGTCGAGGAGGATTACCGCAAGCGCTTGGAGTACGAGCTCGGCGTCATCGAGAAGATGCAATATCAGGGCTACTTCCTGATCGTCGCCGACTTCATTCAGTGGGCGAAGGGGCAGGGTATACCGGTCGGCCCGGGCCGCGGCTCCGGCGCCGGCTCGGTGGTCGCGTGGTCGCTGACCATCACCGACCTCGATCCGCTCCGCTTCAACCTGATCTTCGAGCGCTTCCTCAATCCGGATCGCGTGTCGATGCCGGACTTCGACGTCGACTTCTGCCAGAACCGGCGCGACGAGGTCATCCGCTACGTTCAGGACAAGTACGGCGCCGATCAGGTGGCGCAGATCATCACCTTCGGCACGCTGCAGGCGCGCGCCGTGCTGCGCGACGTCGGGCGTGTGCTGCAGATGCCGTACGGGCAGGTCGACCGCCTCGCCAAGATGGTGCCGCAGAATCCGGCGAACCCGGTGACGCTGTCAAAGGCGATTGCCGACGAGCCGCAGCTGCAGGCGGCGCGCGAGGAGGATGAGCGCGTCCGGCGTCTGCTCGACATCGCGCAGAAGCTCGAGGGGCTCTACCGCCACGCCTCGACGCACGCGGCCGGCATCGTCATCGGCGACCGGCCGCTCGACCAGCTCGTGCCGCTCTATCGCGACCCGCGTTCCGGCATGCAGGTCAGCCAGTTCAACATGAAGTGGGTCGAGCAGGCGGGCCTTGTGAAGTTCGACTTCCTCGGCCTCAAGACGCTGACCGTGCTCGATCTCGCGGTGCGTCTGGTGAAGAAGCGCGGCATCGACATCGACCTGTCGCGCATCCCGCTCGATGACGCGAAAAGCTACGCGCCACTGACCAAAGGCGACACGGTCGGCATCTTCCAGCTGGAAAGCGCGGGCATGCGGCGCGCGGTCATCGATATGAAGCTGGACCACTTCGACGACCTGATCGCGCTGGTCGCGCTCTACCGCCCCGGCCCGATGGCGAACATCCCGACCTACTGCGCGCGCAAGCTCGGCAAGGAGGTGCCCGACTACATCCACCCGAAACTGGAAGGCGTGCTGAAGGAGACCTTCGGCGTCATCGTCTACCAGGAGCAGGTGATGCAGATCGCGCAGATCCTCGCCGGCTATTCGATGGCGGAGGCCGACAACCTGCGCCGCGCGATGGGCAAGAAAATCCGGGCCGAGATGGCGGCGCAGCGCGACCGGTTCATCTCGGGTGCCGTCGCCAACAACGTTGACCGCTACCAGGCAGAGTCGATCTTCGAGCTGCTGGCGAAGTTTGCCGAGTACGGTTTCCCGAAGGGGCACGCCGCGGCCTATGCGCTGGTCGCCTACCAGACCGCGTACATGAAGGCGAACTTCCCGGTCGAGTTCATGGCGGCGTCGCTGACGCTGGAAAACGGCAACACCGACAAGCTCGCCGAATTCCGTCGCGAGGCGATCCGGCTGGGGATTCCGGTCGAGGCGCCGTCGGTCAACCGCTCGGGCGTCGAGTTCGATGTCGACTTCAGCAAGGGCGGGGGGCGCATCTTCTACGCGCTCGCCGCGATCAAGGGCGTCGGCGCGCAGGCGATCGAGCATCTGGTCGAAGTGCGGAGCGGCAAGCCGTTCACTGACATTGCGGATTTCGGCCGGCGCATCAACCCGAAGATCATCAACAAGCGCGCGCTGGAAAGCCTGATCGCCGCCGGCGCACTGGACGAACTGGAGCCCGACCGGGCGCGGCTTACGGCCGGCGTCGAGCGTATCCTCGGCATGGCGAACCGCCTGCAGGACGACGCGGCGACCGGGCAGGGCGACATGTTCGGGGCGGTCGCCGAACGCCAGCCGCTGCTCTTGCCGGTGGTCGATCCGTGGCTGGCGGCGGAGAAATTGAAGCGTGAGCACGATGCCGTCGGCTTCTATCTGTCGGCGCACCCGCTCGACGAATATCGCGCGGTGCTCGCCAAGATGCGCGTGCAGACCTGGGCGGAATTCTCGCAGGCGGTGCGCGCCGGCGCCTCGGCCGGGCGGCTTGCGGCGACGGTCACCTCGAAGCAGGAGCGGCGGACGCGCACCGGCAACAAGATGGCGATCGTGCAGCTTTCCGATTCCACCGGTTCGTTCGAGGCGGTGGCGTTCTCGGAGGAGCTGGTGAAGTACCGCGATCTGCTCGAGCCGGGCAATTCGATCGTCCTGCTGGTCGGCGCCGAGGAGCGGCCGGAGGGCATCAACGTGCGCATCCAGTCGGCCGAGTCGCTCGACCGGGTGATGGCGAGCCTCAAGCAGATCCGCGTGTTCCTGCGCGACGAGGCGCCGCTGCCGAGCGTTGCCAAGCATCTCGGCAGCCGCGGCGAGGGCGAGGTCAGCCTGATCCTGCTCCGCGACGGCGGCCGCGAGGTCGAGATGCGGCTGCCCGGCCGCTTCGCCATCAGCCCGCAGATCGCGAGCGCGCTCCGTGCCGTGCGCGGCGTCGTTCAGGTCGATCTGGTCTAGGCGACATCCTCCTGCCGCATGGCGGCAGTAGACGGGAGCATCGTCGCGATTGACGAGACTCTTGCCTCGTCTAATGTTTTGCCCACGAACCGGAGGAGTGCGCACGCCATGCCGTCCATCCTGAATCCCTACCTCAGCTTCAAGGACAACGCCCGCCAGGCGATGGAGTTCTACAAGTCCGTCTTCGGCGGCACGCTCAACATTTCGAAGTTCAGCGACGGCGGCATGCCGCACGATCCGGCCGAGGCGGACAAGACCATGCACGCCCAGCTCAATTCGCCGGGCGGCTTCGTGCTGATGGGTTCGGACACGCCGGCCAGCATGGGCGCGCCGCGCGGCAACGGCGCGATCTCGCTCTCCGGCGACAACGAGGGCGAGCTCAGCGGCTACTGGCAGAAGCTCAGCGACGGCGGCAGCGTGATGATGCCGCTGGCGAAGGCGCCGTGGGGCGACAGCTTCGGCATGCTCACCGACAAATTCGGCGTGAGCTGGATGGTCAACATCGCCGGGAAGAAAGCCTGATCCGCGCCGCGGTCCTCGCGGCGCTCCTGCTGGCTTCGGCGGCGGTTGCCGCCGAGCCCTATCGGCTTGCGCCCTACAAGGACGATCTTTTCGCCTACCCGACCGTGCTGGCGACGAAGGACGACGGCGCCTATGTCGTCGTCGGCTACGACAAGCAGCGCGATCTCTACGGCCGCGACGAGGTGCCCGAGCGGCAGGCGAAGTGGCCGTATATCTCCAACGTCTGGCAGAAGACGATCACCTACGACGCGGCCGGCAAGCCGCTGAAGGCGATCGCGGTCGGCAAGGCCGAGGGCGGCGCCAGGGCGGTCGTCATCTACATCCACGGGCAGGGCGGCACGCGCGCGCAGGGCGCCGACAACGGCATGTTCGGCGGCAACTTCAACCGCATCATGAATCTGATGGCGAAGAACGACGGCGCGTATCTCTCGCCGGACTTCACCGACATCGGCGATACCGGCGCGGCCGAGATCAGGGCGCTGGTGCTCGACCAGGCGGCGCGCTCGCCGGATGCCGCGATCTTCGTTGCCTGCGGCTCGCAGGGCGGCGCGATCTGCTGGCGGCTGGTCGCGGACGCGGATGCGTCGGCGCATATCGCCGGACTCCTGCTGCTCGGCTCAACGCACGACGATGCATTCCTCAAGTCGCCGTTCGTGAAGTCGAAGGCGCGTCGCATCCCGATCTATCTCGGCGACGGCACCGCCGATCCGATCTTCGCCGCGGCCGATGAGGTCGCGTTCTACGGCAAGGTGCGGAAGGCGGCGCCGGGGTATCCGATCCGGATCGCGCTGTTCGACACCGGCGTGCATGGCACGCCGATCCGGATGACGGACTGGCGGATGGTGCTGAACTGGATGCTGGAGGTTGGCGGGCGGTAGCTACCGTGCTTTCGAATATGTCAGACTAAAAGTTAAGCCGACGCCGCCGTTGTCCAAATCGCGGACAAAGTCCCCTTGAGCCGTACGATATGTCGTGGTCGTGCTCAAGAAGTCGCGCACGATCTGCCCGCGAGGGTTCAGCAATCCGTTTTCCGCGCAGAAATCGAAATATCCCCGAAGGTACTCTCCCCAGGTGCGCTCCAATTCGGGCGTCGGTTGCGAAATCGGACAATAAAAATCTCGATCCGCAATTCCCACCGAAATCAAGACGTTACAATACAGAGTCCCTGGCAGCTCGACTGTTGAGCTATCCGCCACGCAGCTGTCGTCCCCAGGTTGGTCGCAGCGAAATTTATGGCTCATTAGATCGTTCAGGACGCTTGAGAACTGATCGCACCACGTTGCGGCATCGGCAACACTGGATAGACCGAGCATCAGTACTCCGCAGATGCCTAGCTGTCGTATCACAGCGTAGCCTCCTTCTGCGCCTCGGGCTTGTATCCGGTCACATCCACGGCCTGATCGACGACCACGCGCACCTGATCGTACAGCGCCTGCGCATGTTCCGCCGACGTGCCGATGGCGGTGAGGCCAAACCGCCCGTCGACCGCGAGGCACGACAGCATGTGGAGTACCACACCCCAGCTGCGCTCGTGGTGGAAGTTGAGATCGGTATCGTTGACCGCCTTGATCACGACGCTCGCCGGCAGTTTGTACCAGCGCGGGTCCATCAGGTTGTCGGTCGAGCAGTAGAAGCGCGGCTCGTGGGCGTGGTTGAACCAGGTGCCGCCCTTTGGGTCGTAGTGTCCGGGCACGAGATTGCGCAGCGCCGCGTAGGGATGCGTCGTGCCGCCCTTCCGCAGATTCATTTCCAGCGCGTAGACCTGCTAGGCGCCGCTCTCGTCCTTGGCGCAGGCGAAATCGACGGCGAAACGGCCGAGCACGCCCAGCGGGGCGATCGCCTCGGCGATCATCGTCGCGTATTCGGCGAGGCGCGGGGCGTAGGCATTGTCCGCCGGGAAGCGGCAACCCTGGTAGACCTGCCCGTCGGCCCCGCCCAGCACCTGTTCGTGCGTGGCGATGGCGTGGATGTGGCCGAAGGGCGTGATGTCGACCTGTGCGCTGGGACTCGTGAAGTCGGTGCCGGCGATCAGCTCCTCGACGATGCCGCCGCCTTGGAGGTCCTTCAGGTACCACTCCGGCAGCGCCTCGGCGTGGCGGCGGATGCCGGCCGGGCTCGCATCGGCGAGTTTCGCGAAGCGGACGACGACGTTGCCGTCGCCGGAGGCGCTGTTGTCGTGCTTGATGACGACGCCCGGCGCATTCGGGCGCGCGCGGCGGATATCGGCGATCGCGTCGACGACGTCGTCGACCGTCTTCACGTCCTCGCGGCCGAAGGGCACCGGCACGCCGGCCGAACGGAATATGCGCCGGCCTTCGCTCTTGAAGCCGAGCGGCCAGAGGTCGGGCGACGTGCCGTTGATCGGCGCCTGCAGGCGGCGGGCGACCTCGACCTCGTGCTCGGTCACGTTCCACGGCTCGATGAAGGCGGGCACGCCGCCGACCGCCGCGCGAATCTGCTCCATCGTGTCCGGCCGCTCCAGCAGCTTGTCGGCGACGGCGCGGGCGGCGTGGTCGGGAAGTGTGATCGCGACGAAGCGCTGGCGGACGCCTTCGCGCTTATCCGGCGCGAACAGCGAGAAGTAGTAGTCGAGCACCTCGGGCGCCGGCTCCTCGGTCGAGAGGAAAACGAAACGGCAGTTGGGCATCCGGTTCATCATCAGCATCGCCACCAGGTAGCGGTGCTCGAGCGCCGACAGGCGGGAGGCGTAGTGGTTCAGCGTGCTTTCGCCGAGCGCGAACGAGGGGATGGCAATGACGGCGTGCTCGCCGGTCTGCCCGGGGGTGTTCAGTTGCCAGATCGGCCCGAATTCGGCCTGTAATTCAGCGAAAGTCTTCATTGCCGCTTGCCCCCCGGTAGCAGGTCCGCAGGGATAGCCCGGAACGCTTGCTTTCCCAAGACTCCACCCGTATATAGCCGCCATCTCACACGCGGGATTTGGCTCAATCGCCAAGGCTCAGGCCCAGAAGGCCAGCCACGGCGAGCGATCCTTCCGGTGCCCCACAAGGGCTTCATTCCCGCGGCGGTCATAACCGGTCAAGGAGCACGGTAGTCATGGCACTGCCCGATTTTTCTATGCGCCAGCTTTTGGAAGCCGGCGTGCACTTCGGTCACCAGAAGCATCGCTGGAACCCCAAGATGGCGTCGTATCTCTACGGCGTCCGCAACAACATCCACATCATCGATCTCGCCCAGACTGTGCCGATGCTGCATCGCGCGCTGACGGCGGTCTCCGATACGGTCGCCGGCGGCGGTCGTGTGCTGTTCGTCGGCACCAAGCGGCAGGCGGCGGAGCCGCTGACCGCGGCGGCCAAGCGCAGCGCCCAGTATTACGTCAACGCGCGCTGGCTCGGCGGCATGCTGACCAACTGGAAGACCATCTCGAAGTCGATCGCGCGCCTGCGTGAGCTCGAGACGCTGCTCACCGGCGAGGCCCAGGGCCTCACCAAGAAGGAGCGCCTGACGCTGACCCGCGAGAAGGACAAGCTCGAGAAGGCGCTCGGCGGCATCAAGGACATGGGCGGCGTGCCCAATCTCCTGTTCGTGATCGACACCAACAAGGAGAAGATCGCGATCGAGGAGGCGACCCGCCTCGGCATTCCGGTCGCCGCGATCATCGATTCGAACTGCGATCCGGACGGCATCACCTTCCCGATCCCCGGCAACGACGACGCCGGCCGCGCGATCACGCTCTACTGCGATCTCATCGCCAAGGCTGCCATTGACGGCATTGGCCGCGCCCAGGGCGAGGCCGGCATCGACATCGGCGCGGCGGAAGAGGTGCACGAGCCGGCGATTCTTGAATCGGCGGCGCCGGATGCCGATATGAGCCAGGCCCAGGCGGTTGAGCCGGTGCCGGCGCTCGACCGTGCGAAGAAGCGGGCGGCCCCGCCGACGGTGCCGCTGTTCACGGCCCCGGCAGGCAAGGCGGACGACCTCAAGAAGATCGAGGGTGTCGGCCCGGCGCTTGAGCGCAAGCTCAATGCATTGGGTGTCACACGCTACGACCAGATTGCCAGCCTTACCGACGAGGAAGTCGGCCGTATCGACGACGCGCTCAACTACAAGGGCCGGGTGACCCGTGACGATTGGGTCGGCCAGGCCAAGGCGCTCGCCGCCGGCTAGGCGACCGCCCATATCCGCATACGAAGGACGACTGCGATGACCGTATCCGCGACGATGGTGAAGGAGCTCCGGGAGAAGACCGGAGCCGGCATGATGGACTGCAAGGCGGCGCTCACCGAGACGGCGGGCGACGTCGAGGCGGCCATCGACTGGCTGCGCGCCAAGGGCCTGTCGCGGGCGGCGAAGAAGGCCGGCCGTGTCGCGGCCGAAGGTCTCGTCGCGGTCGCCTCGCAGGGCAAGCGCGCCGTCGTCATCGAGCTCAACTCGGAGACCGATTTCGTCGCGCGCAATCCCGAGTTCCAGCAGCTTGCCTCGAGCATCGCCCAGGCGGCGCTTTCGACCGACGGCACGCTGCAGGCGATTCTCGGTGCCACCATTGCCGGCGGCGTGAAGGTCGAGGACGCCATCAAGGCGGCGATCGCGACGATCGGCGAGAACATGTCGCTCCGCCGCGCGGCCTCGATCACGGTCAAGGAAGGCGCGGTCGCAAGCTACGTCCACAGCGCCATCGCGCCGGGCCTCGGCAAGATCGGCGTCATCGTCGGGCTGGAGTCTTCCGGCAACGCCGAGAAGCTCACCCAGATCGGCAGGCAGGTGGCGATGCACGTTGCCGCCGCGAGCCCGCTCGCCGTTCGGGCCGAGGAAATCGATGCCGGCGTCGTGGCGCGCGAGCGCGCCGTGTTCGCCGAGCAGGCGCGCGAGAGCGGCAAGCCCGAGGCGATCATCGAGAAGATGGTCGATGGGCGGCTGCGCAAGTTCTACGAGGAGGTCGTGCTGCTGACGCAGGCCTTCGTCGTCGATACCGAGAAGACCGTCGAGCAGGCGCTGAAGGCGGCCGAGCCCACCATCGGCGCGCCGATCAAGGTGACCGAGTTCGTCGCCTTCCGGCTGGGCGAGGGCGTCGAGAAGGCGGAGAGCGACTTCGCCGCCGAGGTCGCCGCTGCCGCGGGTGCCAAGAAGCCGTAGCCCCATGACGCCATCCGTTCGCGGGTGGCGTTCTCCGGCGTGAGGCAATAGGTATTGCCGCATGGCTGAGGGTGATGCATCGCGCAGGCTTGCGGCCGTACTGGCCGCCGACGTCGTCGGCTATTCGCGCCTGATGGCGGCCGACGAGTCGGGCACGCTCACCGCCCTGAAACATCACCGCGAAGCCGTCTTCGATCCGAACGTCGTGCGCCACCACGGCCGCATCGTGAAGCTGATGGGCGACGGCACGCTGGTCGAGTTCGGCAGCGTCGTCGACGCGGTCAACTGCGCGCTCGCTATCCAGCGCGCCGGCGACGGCAGGATCACGCTGCGCATCGGCATCAACCTCGGCGACGTCATCATCGACGGCGACGACATCTACGGCGACGGCGTCAACATCGCGGCGCGGCTGGAGCCGCTCGCCGATCCGGGCGGCATCTGCATCTCGTCGATCGTGCACGAAAGCATCGGCGGCCGCGTCGAGGTTGCCTTCGCCGACGGCGGCGAGGTGCAGGCCAAGAACATCGCGCGCCCGATCCGTATCTGGAAATGGCGCCCGACGGCGGACGCGCGGCGGCCGCCTGCCGCCGCCATGTCGCCGCAGCCGGCGTTGCCCGACGCGCCCTCGATCGCGGTACTGCCGTTCGCCAACATGTCCGGCGATCCGGAGCAGGAGTATTTCTCCGACGGCATGACCGAGGACATCATCACGGACCTATCCAAGGTGCCCGGGCTGATGGTCATCGCGCGCAACTCGACCTTCGCCTACAAGGGCCGGCACGTCGACATCCCGACGATCGCCGGGGCGCTGCATGTGCGCTCGGTGCTGGAGGGTTCCATCCGGCGCGTCGGAAACCGCGTGAGGGTCACCGCGCAGTTGATCGACGGCGCCAGCGGCGGCCATCTCTGGGCGGACCGCTACGACCGCGACCTCACCGATATCTTCGCCGTACAGGACGAGCTGACCCGCGAGATCGTCGGCGCACTCAAGATCAAGCTCAGCCCCGGCGCGCTGCCTTCGGCCTCGGACAGTGGCACGAATAATCCCGAGGCGCAGGACGCCTATTTCCGCGGCCGCGCCATGCTGAGCGGCGCCATCGTCAACCGCGAGGTGTTCCTCAGCGGCAGCGTGCTGCTCCGCCGCGCGCTGGAACTCGATCCGGATTTCGCCCGGCCGTACGGGTGGCTGGCCGTGGCTTACGTCAACGACTTCCTCAACGAATGGAGCGACCGCCACAGGGACTCGCTCGCCGAGGCGCACCGACTGGCGCTCGCCGCCGTCGAGAAGGCGCCGCAGGACGTCCTCGGTCACGCCGCGTTGTCGCTCGTCCTGCAGGTCGAGCGGAAATTCGACGAGGCGCGGGTGGAACTCGACCTCGCCGCGGCGCTCAATCCGAACGACGCGCTCACCATGTCGATGCAGGCCGTGCTGCTGCTCAGCCGCAACCGGGCCGATGAGGCCATCGCCGGCATGGAGGCCGCCATGCGGCTCGATCCCGCCTGGGCGCACGGCTACCTGCATTATCTCGGCACCGCCTATCTGCTCGCCGGCAAGTACGAGACCGCGGCGGCATTGTTCCGCGAGCGCATCCTGATCGTGCCGAACACCGACGTGTCGCGGGCCTATCTGGCAGTTGCCCTGTCTTTTCAGGGACATATCGAGGAGGCGCGGGCGGCTTGGGCGGATATGCTGCGGGTCAATCCGGGGTTCGATTTCGAGGTCCACGTCGCCCGGCTGCCGCTGTCGGCCGAATACATGGACAAGCTGCGGGAAGGGCTGGCGAAAGCCGGCATTTCGCCCTAGCCCCTGTCGGTGACAGGCAAGCCGGCTTCGTGTATCGGAAAGCCGGCCTCCAGCAACGAGTCGAGCCATGCCCGCACCGCTTCGCTTCAAGAGGGTCCTCCTCAAGGTTTCGGGCGAAGCGCTACTCGGCAACCAGACCTTCGGCATTGACGACGCGGTGCTCACCCGCATCGCCGGCGAGATCGCCGAGGCCGCGAAGCTGGGCGTCAAGATCGGCGTCGTGGCCGGCGGCGGCAACATCTACCGCGGCATGAGCATCCAGAAGGCCGGCGGCAATCGCGTCGCCGGCGACCAGATGGGCATGCTGGCGACGGTGCTGAACTCCATCGCCCTGCAGCAGAAGCTCGGCGCGCTCGGCACGCCGACGCGCATCTTCTCGGCGCTCGCCATGCCGGCGATCTGCGAAACCTTCAACCAGCGCAGTGCCGAAGCCGCGTTCGAAGCGGGCGACGTCGTGCTGTTCGCGGCCGGCACCGGCAACCCGTTCGTCACCACCGATTCCGGCGCGGCGCTGCGTGCGGCCGAGATGGGCTGCGACGCGCTGTTCAAGGGCACGCAGGTCGACGGCGTCTATACCGCCGACCCGAAGAAGGACAAGACGGCCACCCGCTACGACACGCTGACCTACGACGCCGTCGTCAAGCAGGGGCTGCAGGTCATGGACGTCGGGGCGGTGGCGCTGGCGCGGGACAACAACATTCCGCTGGTCGTATTTTCGATCCTGCAGCCGGGCGCCTTCGTTGATATTCTGAAGGGCACCGGGCGGGCGACCATCGTCTCCGGCTAGTCCTGCTTGCCGGTCCTCGCAAAAGCCCGTAACGAACCATAAGTATTTGATTTGTAAGCAGAGGAAGCAATGGATACCGGCGAAATCAAGCGGCGCATGGCAGGTGCGGTGGCCTCGCTCAAGGGCGAGCTTTCGGGGCTGAGGACCGGTCGCGCCTCGTCGAGCCTGCTCGAGCCGATCTACGTCGATGCCTACGGCGCCTCGATGCCGCTCAACCAGGTCGCCTCGATCAGCGTACCGGAGTCGCGCATGCTGTCGGTGCAGGTGTGGGACAAGGCGCTGGTCAGCGCCGTCGACCGCGCCATCCGCGAGGCGAACCTCGGCCTCAACCCGATCATGGACGGGACGCTTTTGCGCATCCCGATCCCCGATCTCACCGCCGACCGCCGGCAGGAGCTGGTCAAGATCGCGCACAAATATGCCGAGCAGGCGCGCGTCGCCGTGCGCCACGTGCGCCGCGACGGTCACGATCTGGTCAAGAAGGAAGCCAAGACGCTGAGCGAGGACGACCAGCGCCGGCAGACCGATCAGATCCAGAAATTCACCGACGATACGATCGCCGAGATCGACTCGATCCTGGCGACCAAGGAAGCCGAGATAACCCAGGTCTGACGACCGGAAACAAAAGCTGATGCCAGTCCTTGCCGATCAGCAGACAGTGCCGGAGGCGCGCTCGGGAGCGGGCCTGCCGCGGCATGTCGCGATCATCATGGACGGCAACGGCCGCTGGGCGAAGGCGAGGGGCCTGCCGCGCAGCGAAGGTCATCGCCGCGGGGTCGAGGCCGTGCGGCGCACCGTCAAGGGCGCTATCGATCTCGGTGTCCATCACCTGACGCTGTTCTCCTTCTCGTCGGAAAACTGGTCGCGGCCCGCCGAGGAAGTCGATTTCCTGTTCGGCCTGTTTCGCCACTACATCCGCCGTGACGTGGCCGAGTTGCATGCCGCCGGCGTGCGCATCACGGTCATCGGCAAGCGCGCCGGGCTGCCGGGCGACATTCTCCGCATGATCGAGGAAGCCGAGGCGCTGACCGCCAATAACCGCGCGCTGGAGCTGATCTTCGCCTTCAACTATGGCGCCCGCGACGAGATCGTGCGCGCCGTGCAGGCGCTCGCCGAGGACGTCAAGTCGGGCAAGGTCGAGCCGGCGGCGATCACCGAGGCGACGATCAGCGGCCGCCTCGACACCGCCTCGTTCCCCGATCCCGATCTCATCATTCGCACCAGCGGCGAGCTCCGCCTGTCGAATTTCCTGTTGTGGCAGTCGGCCTATTCCGAGCTGGTTTTCGTGCCGGTGCTGTGGCCCGACTTCGGCATCGACGCGCTGCGGGCCGCGATCGAAGAATTCGGCGGCCGCACGCGCCGCTACGGCGGCCGGGGTTCGGCTTGACCGACCAGAGCGCCGGCGGCGCGCGCCTGACGCCGGCCGGCAGCGGCAACGAACTCCTCGTCCGCCTTCTCTCCGCGCTGGCACTGGCCGCGATCGCCCTCATCGGCGCGATTTTCGGCGGATGGGCGGCGGCGATCGTTCTGGCGGTGGTGACCGCCATCTTCCATCTCGAATGGGTGAGCCTCACCGACCGCGCGGCATTTCCCGGCGCGGTGTTCACCGTCGCCCTGGTGCTCGCCATCGCGATGACGGCGATGGGCCTCGTCATCGGCGGCCTCACGCTGGTGGCGCTCGCCATCGCGTTCTCGGCGCTGACGCTCAGCGTCTGGCGGCCGCTGGGCGTTGCCTACGCGGCGATGCTTGGCGTCGGGCTGCTGGTGCTGCGCCTGACGCCCGGCGGGCTGCAGGCGGTACTGGTGGTGCTCGCCATCGTCTGGGCGACCGACACCGGCGCCTATTTCGCCGGCCGCGCGATCGGCGGCGCCAAGCTCGCGCCGCAGATCTCGCCCAACAAGACGCAGGCCGGCGCGATCGGCGGCCTTCTGCTCGGCGTCGTCGCCGGCATCGTCGTCGCCATCCTCGCCGGCATTCCGGTCACCGCGCCGCTGGTCGTCATCGCGGCCGTTCTGTCGGTCGTCTCGCAGGCCGGCGACCTGTTCGAGTCTTGGGTCAAGCGCATGTTCGGCGCCAAGGATTCCGGCACGATCATCCCAGGTCACGGCGGATTGATGGACCGCGTCGATGGGCTGGCGACCGCCGCCGGCGCCGCCGCCATCATCGGCTGGCTGCATGCCGGCGCCAATGTCTCGGTCGGGCTGCTGCAATGGTGAGCGCCCGCGCCGCTGCGCTCGGACATTCCCCCGCCGTCGCGCCGCGGCGGGTCACCATCCTCGGCGCCACCGGCTCCATCGGCACCAGCACCCTGTCGGTGCTTGCCGAGCGTCCTGAAGCCTTCGCGGTTGAGGCCGTCACCGCCAATGCCAACGCCGTGCAGCTTGCCGCGCTGGCGCGGAAGGCCGGGGCGCGGATCGCGGTGCTTGCCGACCCTGCCGGATACGCCGACCTCAAGGCCGCACTCGCCGGCACGGGCATCGCCGCGGCGGCCGGTCCGGCCGCCGTTGTCGAGGCGGCGCTCCGCCCGGTCGATGTCGTGGTTGCGGCCATCGTCGGCGCGGCCGGTCTGGCGCCGACCTACGCGGCGGTCAGCGCGGGCACCTGCGTCGCGCTCGCCAACAAGGAGTGCCTGGTCTCGGCCGGCGCGCTGTTCATGGGCGCGGTCAAGCGCACCGGCTCGGCGCTGCTGCCGGTCGATTCCGAGCACAACGCCATCTTCCAGATTCTGGAGGGCCGCGATCACGCGAGCGTCGAGCGGATCCTCGTCACCGCGTCGGGTGGCCCCTTCCGCACCTGGTCGCTGGAGCAGATGGCGAAGGCGACCGCGGCGGAGGCGCTCCGCCATCCGAAATGGTCGATGGGACCGAAGATCACGATCGATTCCGCGACGCTGATGAACAAGGGCCTCGAGCTGATCGAGGCCCACTATCTTTTCGACCAGCCGGCCGATCGCCTTGGCGTGCTGATCCATCCGCAGTCCATCGTCCACGGTCTTGTGTCGTTCACCAACGGCTACCTCATGGCGGCGCTTTCGGCGCCTGACATGCGCACGCCCATCGCCCACTGCCTGGCATGGCCGCAGCCGAGTCGCGGCGCCGGGCGGCGGCTGGACCTCGCCGAGATCGCCCATCTCGAATTCAGCGCCCCCGATCCCGATCGCTTCCCGGCGCTGCGGATTGCCGGCGAGGCGCTGGAGGCGGGCGGGGCGGCGACCAATATCCTCAGCGCGGCCAACGAGATAGCGGTCATGGCTTTTCTGGCCGGCAAGATCGGCTTCCTTGAAATCGCCCGAATGGTCGCCGACACGCTGTACAAGGCGGCGGAATTGATTAACCGGGCTCCGGCCACAATCGAGGAAGCCGTCGCGCTCGACGCGGAAGCGCGGCGCATTGCCGGCCAGTTGGTTGCCAGGTCAGGCTGAGAAGGAACGGTGATGCTTGCCAATTGGTTCGGTAGTGTCGGCTCCAGTGCCGCGGGCTACATCCTGCCCTTCCTGTTTGTGCTCACCATCGTCGTCTTCTTCCACGAGCTCGGCCACTTCGTCGTCGCCCGCTGGTGCGGTGTGTTCGTGCGCACCTTCTCCGTCGGCTTCGGCCCCGAGCTGATCGGCTTCACCGACCGCAAGGGCACGCGGTGGCGCCTGTCGCTCATCCCGCTCGGCGGCTACGTCAAGTTTCTCGGCGACGACAGCGAGGCCTCGACCCCCAGCCGTGCGGCATTGGAGGCGATGCCGGCTGAGGAGCGGTCGCGCACGTTCGCCGGCAAGAGCGTCGGTGCTCGCGCCGCCATCGTGGCGGCCGGGCCGATCGCCAATTTCGTGCTGGCCATCGCCATTTTCACCGCGATCTTCTCGATCGTCGGCCGCGAGACGATCTCGGCGCGGGTCGATCGCGTGACCGCGGGCAGCGCGGCCGAGGTCGCCGGGTTCAAGGTCGGCGACGTCATCGTCTCGATCGACGGCGACGCGGTCACGAGCTTCACCGACCTGCAGCGGGCCGTCGGCTTCCGGCCCGGCGAGACGCTGCATTTCGTCGTCGACCGCGGCGGCGCGGATATCGCGCTCGACGCCACCCCGGTGCTCAAGGATGTCACCGACACGTTCGGCAACAAGCAGCGGATCGGCGTGCTGGGCATCGCCCGCGACCCGACCGCGACCGACGTCGTGACCGAGAAATTTTCCGTGCCGCAGGCGGCATGGCTGGGCGTCAAGGAAACCTGGTTCATCGTCGACCACACGCTGTCCTACCTGGTCGGCGTGGTGCGCGGCCGTGAATCGCCGGACCAGCTTGGCGGTCCGATCCGGGTGGCCGAGGTTTCAGCACAGGTCGCAACCCTCGGTTTTGTCGCGCTGGTCAACCTGGCGGCAATCCTCTCGGTCAGCATCGGGCTGATCAACCTGTTCCCGATACCGATGCTCGACGGCGGCCACCTGCTTTATTTCCTGGCCGAGGCAATACGGGGAAAACCACTCAGCGACCGGGTTCAGGACATCGGCTTCCGCATCGGGCTGGCGGCGGTTTTGGCGTTGATGATTTTCGCGACCTGGAACGACATAATTCATTTGAGTTCGCTGTGAATAATGGCTTCCATGCGTGGCGGCGTAGCCACGACGGGGCAGATTCGCCGGGTGCGGTAAAAGGGGCGTCTTGCGGGGATGTCAAAAGCCTGTAAACCTTCGCTTCGGAGGCCCCGGGGGGCGAATCCGCAGGGTGGCTTTTGCCCTGAGGACAAAAAGACGATAGGCATCCGATCCCTATGCATTCATTCGTGAATTTCGCCCGGAGAGTGGCCTTCGCATTGCTCCTGGCGGTCGCCGCGCCGGCCTTTTTCGGCAGCGCCTCCATACTGACCGCCGATTCCGCGTCCGCTGCGGTCGCGTCGAGTATCCAGGTCAAGGGCAACCAGCGCATCGAAGCGGACACGATCCGCGCGTACGTCCAGGTCAAGCCGGGCAAGAGCTACTCCGCCGGCGACGTCGACGCCTCGGTCAAGGCACTGTTCGACACCGGCCTGTTCTCCGACGTGTCGATTGTCCAGCGCGGCGCCGTGCTGGTCGTCACGGTCGCCGAGAATCCGATCATCAATTCGGTGTCGTTCTCCGGCAACAAGAAGGTCAAGTCGCCGGTGCTGGAGCAGGTAACGCTGCTCAAGTCGCGCAGCGGCCTGTCCGACGCGCGCCTGCAGAGCGACGTCAACCGCATCAAGGAATACTACACGCGCAGCGGCCGTAACGAGGCGAGCGTCGAGGCCAAGGTCACGACGCTGCCGAACAACCGCGTCGATGTCGTTTTCGTGATCAACGAGGGTGCCCGCACCGGCGTCGGCTCGATCATGTTCGTCGGCAACAAGGCGTTCACCGCCTCGCGCCTGACCGGCATCATCCAGACGCGGAAGACCAACTGGCTTTCGTGGCTCAACAAGGCCGACGTCTACAGCGAAGAGAAGCTGCAGGCCGACCAGGAGCTGCTCCGCCGCTTCTACCTGCAGCACGGCTACGCCGACTTCCAGGTGCTCGGCGCCGATGCGCAGTTCGATGCGGCGCGCGGCAAGTACGCCGTGACGTTCACCGTCGATGAGGGCCCGCGCTACAAGTTCGGCGCCTCGGTCGTGGATTCCTCGATCAACGGGGTTTCGGGCGACTCGCTGACTGGCTTCGTGCGGACGAAGTCGGGGCACGTCTTCAACGCCAACGAAATTCAGAAGTCGACCGAAGCTCTGACCATCGAATTGTCGCGGCAGGGCTATGTCTTCGCGCAGGTGCGCCCGCGCGGCGATCGCGACTACACCAACAACGTCATCACGATGACCTACGTCATCGACGAAGGCCCGCGCGCTTACGTTGAGCGCATCGACGTGCGTGGCAACACCAAGACGCGCGACTATGTCGTGCGCCGCGAGTTCGATATCTCCGAAGGCGACGCGTATAACCGCGTCCTCGTCGATCGCGCCGAGCGGCGCCTGCGCGACCTCGGCTTCTTCAAGACGGTGCAGATCACGACCGAGCCCGGCTCGGCGCCCGACAAGATCATCCTCGTGGTCAACGTCGAGGATCAATCGACCGGATCGTTCTCGGTCTCGGCCGGCGTATCGACGACGGACGGCCTGATCGCCGAAGTGGCGCTGGAAGAGACCAACTTCCTCGGCCGCGGCCAGGCGGTGAAGGTGTCGGTCGGCGGCAGCGGCGGCACACGCACCTACAGCCTGTCGTTCACCGATCCGTACTTCCTGGGCACGCGCGTCGCGGCCGGCTTCGACGTCTATCACAACGAGCAGAAGCCTGACGGAACGCGGGCCTACACCAGCAACTCCACCGGCGGCGGCTTCCGGCTCGGCCTGCCGCTCACCGACGACCTGACGCTGCAGCTCAACTACAAGATCGACAACAGCTCGATCACCTACGCCGACGGTACGGCGGACTGCGCGGCGGCGCCGGGGTCCTCGATCTGCTACTTCCCGGGCGGCGACAGGTTGACGTCGTCGGCGGGATACGCGCTGGCCTACTCGACGATCGACAACAGGAACGATCCGAAGGAAGGCGTGTACCTCAAGGTCGCGCAGGATTTCGCCGGCATCGGCGGCAGCGCCAAATACATCCGCTCGACGGCCGACGCGCGCGTCTACAGCCCGGTTCTGCCCGACAGCGACATCATCGGCATGCTCAAGGTTACGGCCGGCAACATCACGGGGCTGGGCGGCCCGGTGGCGCCGTCGGACAACTTCTTCAAGGGCGGCGAGACGATCCGCGGCTTTGCCAACCTCGGCTACGGCCCGCGCGATGCCACCGGCGTGGCGATCGGCGGCAAGAATTTCGTGGCCGGCACCGCCGAGGTCAACTTCCCGCTGCCGCTCACGCCGCCGGACTTCGGTCTCCGCGGCGCGGTCTTCGCCGATGCCGGCATGCTGTTCGGCACCGACATGCCCGCCAACTGCACCGGGTGCGTCATCCAGGACGATACGGCAATCCGCTCGTCGGTCGGCGGCTCGGTCATCTGGGCTTCGCCGTTCGGTCAGATTCGCGCGGACTACGCCCAGGCGCTCACCAAGCAGGGCTACGACAAGACCCAGGTATTCCGTATCGGGGCCGGGTCGAGCTTCTAGCCGCCGCCGGACGTGAACGAGGGCCGACCAGTCATCGCGCGCCACAAGCTGTCGCCCGACAACGTGGTCGGGCAAGGGAGCGAGCCGATGGACGGCGCGCCGTCAACGCTCGAGACCGTCGATCTCCAGCAGATACTGAAGCTGCTGCCGCACCGCTATCCGTTCCTGATGGTCGACCGTATCGTCGATATCGACGGCGCCAGGAGCGCCACCGGCATCAAGAACGTCACCGCGAACGAGCCGCATTTCGCCGGGCACTTTCCCGAGCGCCCGGTGATGCCGGGGGTCCTCATCCTCGAGGGGATGGCGCAGACCGCGGGGGCGGTCAGCATCCGCTCGTTCAACGCCGACGGGCCGAAGCTGGTCTATCTGCTGACCATCGACGCCGCGCGCTTCCGCAAGCCGGTGCTGCCGGGCGACGTGCTCGAGTATCACATCCGCAAGGTGCAGGCGCGCGGCTACGTCTGGAAATTCGCATGTGAGGCGATCGTCGATGGCGCCAAGGTCGCCGAGGCGATGATCACCGCCATGATGTCCGACCCCGAAAAGTAGCCCGCCGCCATGAGCCTGATTCATCCCTCCGCCATCGTCGAGGACGGCGCGCGCCTCGGCGCGGACGTCACCGTCGGCGCCTTCTCCGTCGTCGGCCACGAGGTGACGCTGGAGGACGGCGTGACGCTCGACGCGCACGTCATGATCCGCGGGCGCACGACCGTCGGGGCGCGGACGCGGGTGGCGACGCTCGCCGTGCTCGGCGGCGAGGCGCAGGATCTCAGCTACAAGGGCGAAGACACCGGCCTGGTGATCGGGCCCGATTGCGTCATCCGCGAATACGCCACGATCAACCGCGGCACGGCGCGCGGGCGCGGCACGACCGTGATCGGCGCGCATTCCTTCATCATGACCAGCGCCCATGTCGCGCACGATTGCGTGCTGGGCGAGCACGTCATCCTCACCAACCTCGCGACGCTCGGCGGCCACACCGAGATCGGCGACTACGCCATCCTCGGCGGCCTGGTCGCGGTGCAGCAGCACAGCCGTATCGGCGCGCACTCCTTCATCGGCGGCATGAGCGGCATCAGCCGCGACGTCATCCCGTTCGTGATGGCGACCGGGCGCTTCGCGCGTCTTGCCGGCCTCAACGTCGTCGGCCTCAAGCGGCGGGGCTACGACAAGGACACGCTGCACGCGCTGCATCAGGCCTACCGCCTGTTCTTCACGCTGCAGGGCCCGCGCACCGAGCGGCTTGCCGCCGTCGCCGAGCAGTACGGCAGCTTTCCGGCCGTCAACGTGTTGATCGAGTTCATCCAGAAGTCCGGCAACCGGCCGCTGGCGCTGCCGCGCGACCCGACGATCAGCACGGACGACGACTACGACGGCGAAGATGCCTGAGGCCGGGCGCCCGGCCGCGGCAGGCGCCGGCGAGCCGCTGGTGATCCTGGCCGCCGGCGGCGCGGTGCCTTTCGAGGTGGCGAGCGCGGCGACGGCGGCCGGCCGCAAGCTGCTGGTGCTGGCGCTGGAAGGCGAGTTCGATCGGCGCCTCAATGCCTTCCCGCTGGTCGTGGTGAAGTGGGGCCAGATCGGCCGGGTGCAGGCGCTGATCGCCGAGCACGGCGCGCGCGAGATCGTGATGATCGGGGCGGTGCACAAGCGGCCTGATTTTTCGGCGATGGGAGTCGATTTTGGAACGCTGCGCCTGATGCCGCGCATCCTGAAGAGCATGGTCGGCGGCGACGACACCGTGCTCGGCAATGTCGTGAAATTTCTGGAAGAGGACGGCCGCCGCGTCGTCGGCGCGCATGAGATAGCGCCGGAGCTGGTCGCCCGGCCGGGTCATGTCGCCGGCCGCCGCATCACGGAAAACGAACTCGCCGATGCCCGCGTCGCACTCGACGCCGCCAAGGCGATCGGCGCGCTCGACATCGGCCAGGCGGCGGTCGCGGTGAACCAGCGCGTCATCGCGCTGGAGGCGGCGGAGGGCACCGACGCGATGCTCGACCGTGTCGCGCAGGTGCGGGCGGCGGGGCGGGCGAAATGGTCGGGCAGGGCGGGCGTGCTCGCCAAGCGCTCGAAGCCGCAGCAGGATCTGCGCGTCGACATGCCGGCGATCGGCCCGCGCACGGTCGAGGCGGTGGCGCGCGTCGGCCTCGCCGGCATCGCGCTCGAGGCCGGCCGCGTCATGATCGCGGAGCGGGCGGAGACCATCGCCATTGCCGAGCGCACCGGCACGTTCATCTTCGCCGACGACCGCCTGACGGCGGGCGGATCGTGAGCGCCGCCGCGCCGCTCGTATTCATTCTCGCCGGCGAGGAGTCGGGCGACCTTCTCGGCGCCAACCTGATGCGCGAGCTGAACGACCGCCTTGGCGGGCGCGTCCGCTTTCAGGGTGTCGGTGGCTCGCGCATGGCCGCGCTCGGCCTCAATTCGATGTTTCCGATGGAAGAGGTCGTGCTGCACGGCTTCACCGAGGCGGCGATCCACGCCCCGCGGCTGCTTCGCCGCATCCGCGAGACAGCGACCGCGGTTGTGGCGGCGAAGCCCGACGTCCTGGTGCTGGTCGATTGCCCGGGTTTCAATCTGCGCGTCGGGCGTATCGTCGGCGCGCGCGATCCGGCCATCCCGATCGTCGACTACGTCTCGCCGTCGGTGTGGGCCTATTTTCCCGGGCGGGCACGCAAGATGGCGCGCTATGTCGACCAGCTTCTGGCGATCCTGCCGTTCGAGCCGGAGGTGCACCGGCGCCTGGGCGGGCCGCCGACGACCTACGTCGGGCATCCGCTGGTTGAGCGGCTGGCGCGCCTGCGGCCGCTGGAAGGCGAGCGCGCGCCGCTGGGCGCCGGGCGGAAGCCGGTGCTGGTCGTGCTGCCGGGCAGTCGCAAAAGCGAGATCGGCCGGCTGATGGAGCGTTTCGGCGCCGCGATCAATCTCGTCGTCCAGCGTCAGGGTCCGGTCGAATTGATTCTGCCGGCGGTTCCGCGCCACGCCGCCGAGATCCGCGAGCGCGCGGCCTCGTGGCCGGTGCCGCCGACGATCGTCGAGGGCGAGGTCGCGACCTACGCCGCCTTCCGCCGCGCCCATGCGGCCTTGGCCGCGTCGGGCACGGTGACGCTGGAGCTGGCGCTGTCGGGAGTGCCGATGGTCGTCGGCTACCGCGTCGATATTTTCCTGCGGACGTTCAAGTCGTTCCTGCAGGCCGACTCGATCGTGCTGCCGAACCTGATCCTCGGCGACAACGCGATCCCCGAATTCCTCGATGGCGACACCGACCCGGCGATCCTCGCCGCGGCGCTGGAGCCGCTGCTCAGCGACACGCCGCAACGCCGTGCGCAGGTGGTGGCGTTCGATCGTCTCGAGGCCCTGATGACGCTCGACAGCGGCACGCCGTCGTCGCGCGCCGCCGACATCGTGCTCGCCGCCATGAAGGCGGCGGAGCCGGTGCCCGCTCAGCGGCGCTTGGAGACCGGCTCGTAGTCGCGGCGCGTCGCGCCGGTGTAGAGCTGGCGCGGACGGCCGATCTTCTGCGACGGGTCCTCGACCATCTCCTTCCACTGCGCGATCCAGCCGACAGTGCGCGCGACCGCGAAAAGCACGGTGAACATCGTGGTCGGGAAGCCCAGCGCCTTCAGCGTGATGCCCGAATAGAAATCGATGTTCGGGTAGAGCTTCTTCTCGATGAAATACGAGTCGGTCAGCGCGATGCGCTCCAGCTCCAGCGCGACCTCGAGCAGCGGGTCGTCCTGAATGCCGAGCTCCTGCAGCACCTCGTGGCAGGTGCGCTGCATGATCTTGGCGCGCGGATCGTAGTTCTTGTAGACGCGGTGGCCGAAGCCCATCAGGCGGAACGGATCGTTCTTGTCCTTGGCGCGCGCGATGTATTCCGGGATGCGATCGACGGTGCCGATCTGCTGCAGCATGTTGAGCGCCGCCTCGTTGGCGCCGCCGTGCGCGGGGCCCCACAGGCAGGCGATGCCGGCGGCGATGCAGGCGAAGGGATTGGCGCCCGACGAACCGGCGAGGCGGACCGTCGAGGTCGAGGCGTTCTGCTCGTGGTCTGCGTGCAGGATGAAGATGCGGTCCATGGCGCGCGACAGCACCGGGTTGACCTTGTACTCCTCGGCCGGCACGGCGAAGCACATGCGCAGGAAGTTCGAGGCGTAGTCGAGCGCGTTCAGCGGATAAACGAACGGCTGGCCGACGTGATACTTGAAGGCCATCGCGGCGATCGTCGGCATCTTCGCGATCAGGCGCAGGCTCGCGATCATGCGCTGCTGCGGATCGGCGATGTCGGTCGAGTCGTGATAGAAGGCGCTCATGGCGCCGACGACGCCGCACATGATCGCCATCGGATGGGCGTCGCGGCGGAAGCCGGTGTAGAACCGGCTCATCTGCTCGTGGACCATCGTGTGATACGTGACGCGGCCGTCGAAATCGGCCTTCTGCGCCGGCGTCGGCAGTTCGCCGTAGAGCAGCAGGTAACACGTCTCGAGGAAGTCGCCGTGCTCGGCGAGCTGCTCGATCGGATAGCCGCGATAAAGCAGGATGCCTTCGTCGCCGTCGATGTAGGTAATCGCGGATTCGCAGGCGGCGGTGGAGGTGAAGCCGGGGTCGTAGGTGAAGTGCTTGGTCTCGCTGTAGAGCGCGCCGATGTCGACGACGTCGGGACCGACCGAGCCTTTGCGGATCTTCAGGTCCCAACTCTGCTTGCCTATCGTCAGCTTGGCCGTCTCATCCGGCACTTTGTGGTCTTCCATTCTGCTGACGTTGGCCATGACGACCGCCTCTTCTCTCGTACTCGCGGGGACCTTCGCAGCTGAGTGTATTTGCTGCGACGCAACAAGTCCATGTGCGCGAGGTGAAAGTGATGTGTTGCTGAGGGGATAGATAGGGCGGTTGCGGCGGCGCTCAAACCGCCTGATCGGCAATCCGGGCAAGGCTTTCTTCGCGTCCCAGAATTGCAAGGACATCGAAGATTCCAGGCGATGCCGACCGCCCGGTCAGTGCCGCGCGCAGCGGTTGCGCAACCGCTCCGAGCTTGAGGTTTTCGCGTGCGGCGAAATCCTTCACCGCCGCTTCGGTCGCGGCCGCGCTCCACTCGCCCGCGCCCGACAGAACCGGCACGACTCGTTTCAGCAAGGGGCGCGCGTCGGGCGTCAGCAATGCGGCAGCGGCCGCATCGATCGGGAGCGGCCGCTCGGCCACGATGAAGTTTGCCGCGGCAATCAGATCGAGCAGCGTCTTGGCGCGCTCCTTCAGCAGCGGCATCGCGGTGCGGAGCTGCGCCTTCCGCGGCTCTGTCAGTTTCGCGGCGAAGGCATCGCCTTCCGGCAGATGCGGTAACGTCGCGATCAGGTACGTCGTCAGGTCGTCGTCGCTCATCGCGCGCATGTAGTGCGCGTTGATCGAGCCGAGCTTCGCAAAATCGAAGCGCGACGGTGCGCGGTTGATTGCCGGCAGGTCGAACCAGGAGATCATGTCCTTCTCGGACATGATCTCGTCGTCGCCGTGCGCCCAGCCGAGGCGGACGAGATAGTTGCGCATCGCCTCGGGCAGGTAGCCCATGGCGCGATAGGCGTCGATGCCGAGCGCCCCATGCCGCTTGGAAAGCTTGGCGCCGTCCGGCCCATGGATGAGTGGGATGTGCGACATCACCGGCACCGGCCAGCCGAGCGCGTCATAGAGAATCTTCTGCCGGCCGGCATTGGTCAGGTGATCGTCGCCGCGAATGATGTGGGTGACGCCCATGTCGTGATCGTCGACGACCACCGCATGCATGTACGTCGGCGTGCCGTCCGAGCGCAGGATGATGAAATCGTCGAGGTCGGTGTTGGGGAAGGCGACGCGGCCCTGCACCTGATCGTCGATCACGGTCTCGCCATCGCGCGGTGCCCGGATGCGGACGACGGACGGCAGCCCGGCCGGCGCATCCTTCGGGTCGGCATCGCGCCACTTGCCCTCGTAGCGCAGCGAGCCCCCGACCGCCTTCGCCTTGGCGCGCATGTCGTTCAGCTCCTCCGGCGTCTCATAGGCGCGATAGGCGCGCCCGCTGGCGACCAGTTGCTCGGCCACCTCGCGATGGCGCGCGGCGCGGGCGAACTGGTAGACGACCTCGCCGTCCCAGTTGAGCTCAAGCCAGCGCAGGCCGTCGAGGATCGCCGCGATCGCCGGCTCGGTCGAGCGTTCGCGGTCGGTGTCCTCGATGCGCAGCAGCATCCGGCCGCCCGTGTGGCGCGCGTAGAGCCAGTTGAACAGCGCGGTCCGCGCCCCGCCGATGTGCAGGTAGCCGGTGGGCGAGGGGGCGAAGCGGGTGACGACGTCGGGCAAGGCTACTCCGGGGTTGGCGAT
Organism: Bauldia sp.; assembly: GCA_037200845.1. Classification (NCBI taxonomy): domain Bacteria; kingdom Pseudomonadati; phylum Pseudomonadota; class Alphaproteobacteria; order Hyphomicrobiales; family Kaistiaceae; genus Bauldia; species Bauldia sp. The sequence continues at coordinate 1,998,595 of JBBCGQ010000001.1, read as the reverse complement.
CCGGCCGGTTCGGCGCCCTGTAGCACAGCGCCGCGCGGGCGCGAAACGGCTTGGCGCGGCGGCTCAGATTTGTGATAAGCCCGCGACCCTGAGAGGACCGGAAATGGCGGAAAACGAGACTGCAGAGCGCACGGCGGGCGAGGATTTCGTCCGCGACATCGTGCGCGCCGATCTCGCGGCCGGCCGCCACGCCGGCGTCGTCACCCGCTTTCCGCCGGAGCCGAACGGCTACCTGCACATCGGCCACGCCAAATCGATCTGCCTCAACTTCGGCCTCGCCGAGGAGTTCGGCGGCCGCTGCGCGCTCCGCTTCGACGACACCAATCCGGCGAAGGAGGAGCAGGAGTACATCGACGCGATCAAGCGCGACGTGCGCTGGCTGGGCTTCGACTGGGGCGACAATCTCCACCACGCCTCGGATTATTTCGAGCAGCTCTATGACTGGGCGCTGCATCTCATCCGGGCGGGCAAGGCTTACGTCGACGACCAGTCGCAGGAGGAAATGCGGGCGGCGCGCGGCACGCTGACCGAACCCGGCCGCAACAGTCCTTTCCGCGAGCGGGGCGTCGCGGAGAACCTCGACCTGTTCCAGCGCATGCGGGCGGGGGAGTTCCCCGACGGCGCCCGCGTGCTGCGCGCCAAGATCGACATGGCGTCTGGCAACATCAATCTCCGCGATCCGGTGATGTACCGCATTCTCAACGCGCCGCATCCGCGCACCGGCACGGCGTGGAAGATTTATCCGAGCTACGACTTCGCGCACGGCCAATCGGATGCCATCGAGCAGGTGACGCATTCGCTGTGCACGCTGGAATTTGCCGACCACCGGCCGCTCTACGACTGGTTTGTCGCCAATCTGCCGGTGCCGGCGGTGCCGCATCAGTACGAATTCGCGCGGCTCAACCTCAACTACACGGTGCTGTCGAAGCGCGTGCTGACCGAGCTGGTGCGCGGCAAGTACGTCACCGGTTGGGACGATCCGCGCATGCCGACACTGGCTGGGCTGCGTCGCCGCGGCGTGCCGCCCGAGGCGATCCGCGATTTCGTAAAGCGCATCGGCCTGGCGCGCGCCGACAGCCTGGTCGATGTCGGCGTCTTCGATTTTGCCGTCCGCGAATTCCTCAACAAGACGGCCGCGCGTCGCATGGCCGTGTTGCGGCCGCTCAAGGTGATCATCGAGAACTACCCGGAAGGGCAGAGCGAGGACCTCGAGGCGGTCAACAACCCCGAGGATCCAGCGGCCGGTTCGCGCATGGTCCGCTTCGGCCGCGAGCTCTACGTCGAGCGGGAAGATTTTATGGAAGACCCGCCGAAGAAATTCTTCCGCCTGTCGCCCGGGCAGGAAGTGCGGCTCCGCTACGCCTACTTCGTCAAATGCGTCGGGGTCCAGAAGGACGCCGCCGGCAACGTGACAGCGATCCGCTGCACGTACGATCCGGCGACACGCGGCGGCAACGCGCCGCCCGACGGGCGCAAAGTGAAGGCAACGCTGCACTGGGTGTCGGCCGCCGACGCCGTTACCGCCGAGGTGCGGCTGATCAATTCGCTGTTCCGGAGCGCGGTGCCCGACACGTCGAATTTCGCCGCCGACCTCAACCCGGACTCGTGGGAGGTGCTGACCGGCGCGAAGCTCGAGCCGGCCGCGGTCAGCGACAACAGCGAGGCGCCGGTGCAGTTCGAGCGGCTCGGCTATTTCTGCCGCGACCGTGACTCGACGCCCGGCCATCCGGTGTTCAACCGCACGGTCGGGTTGCGTGATACCTTCGCCAAGACGCTTGCCGAGGGGGGCAAGCCCTAGCCGGGGCGTACCGGGGCGTGAGCGAGACAGAGGGCAGGGCGCCGAAGGTTCGGCAGCGCCGCTTTGCGGCTGGGGCCGGCGGCGCATTGGCGGTTGCGGGTGCACGCGTCGGCGGCTTCGGGACGCGCCTTTACCTCATCTTCGAAGCGGAAATGGAAGCGGGGCGCGGCTTCCTCTGGCTGCCGGTCGCCTTCGGGATCGGCATCCTCATCTACTTTAACCTGCCGCGCGAGCCGAACCTCATCGCGCTTGCCTCGCTGGCGGTGTTTCTGTTCGCGGCGACCTGGAACCGGCGCCACACCGCGACGGCGCTCCGCCTGGTGGTGGTGGCGACCGCCATCGCATCCGGCCTGCTCGCCGCCAAGGTGCGGACCGACTGGGTCGATGCGCCGGCGCTCGCCCGCGAAGGCACCACGACCGTCACCGGCTGGATCGCGGCGACCGAGGAATCGGCGAGCGGTGGCAAGCGCGTCCTCATCCGCGTCGCCTCGGTCGACAAAGTGGCACCGGCGGCGCAGCCGCAGATTGCGCGTGTCACGATCCGCGCCAAGGCCACCGACTTGCACGTCGGCGACGCCGTCTCTGTGCTCGCCAGCATCGGCCCGCCGAGCGGCCCGCTCATGCCCGGCGGCTACGACTTCGCCTTCGCGCCGTTCTTCCAGCGCATCGGTGCCAGCGGCTTTGCGTTCGGCACGGCGAAGCCGGCCAACTTGGGGCCGCCGCCGTGGTCGATCCGAATCAGCGAGCCGCTGGCGGCGCTCCGCGATACGCTGCGCGTTCGCATCGAACAGGCGCTGCCCGGCAACTACGGGCACATCGCCGCCGCGCTGATCATGGGCGACCAGCACGGCATCGCCGAGGCGACGCAGGACGACATGCGCGCCTCCGGCCTCGGCCACATCCTGTCGATCTCGGGGCTGCATCTGGCGCTGGTCGCCGGCTCGGTCTTCTGGTTGATACGCGCGCTGCTAGCGTTGTCGCCGGCGCTGGCGCTCAACTTCCCGATCAAGAAGTGGGCCGCCGGCGCGGCGCTGGCCGTGGCCACGTTCTACACCGGCATCTCGGGCGCCGAAGTGGCGACGGTGCGCTCGTGGGTGATGCTGGCGATCATGCTGACCGCGATCCTGGTCGATCGCCGCGCGCTGACGCTGCGTAACGTCGCGGTCGCGGCGCTCGTCATTCTCGTGTTCAGCCCGGAAAGCCTGCTGTCGATCAGCTTCCAGATGTCGTTTGCCGCTACCGTCGCGCTGATCTCGGCCTACGAGGCGATCGCGCTGTGGCGCTCGCGCAGCCTGCGCGAGGCGGACGCGCGCGAACGCACATGGTTCACGCGGTTCCGCGATGGCTTTGTCACTCTGCTGCTCACGTCGCTGGTCGCCGGCCTCGCGACCGCGCCGTTCGGCGCCTACTACTTCCAGCGCGTCGCGCCGCTGACGCTGGTCGCCAACATCGCGGCAGCGCCGGCGGTCAGCGTCGTGGTCATGCCGATGGCGCTGCTCGCCGTTGTCGCGATGCCGTTCGGCCTTGAGGCGTTGCCGCTGAAGGCGATGCAGTGGGGCCTGGAATGGATGCTCGCCGTCGCGCACCAAACCGCGGCGTGGTCGCAGGGCCTCGGCGGCGTGCCGGCATTCCCGGCACCGGCCTTGCTGCTAATGGTCGCCGGATTTTTGTGGCTGACGCTGTGGCGCGAGCGCTGGCGACTGGTGGGGATCGCGCCGATCCTGCTGGCGCTGCCGATCGCGGCAAGCGCCCCGCGGCCGGACGTTGTTGTCGATGAAGACGCCAGCGCGGTTGCGGTGCGCGGCGACGACGGACGCTTCTCCGTCCTCGGCGGCAAGGGCGCGAAATTCGAGGTGCAAAACTGGCTGCGGGCGGACGCCGACACGCGCGCAGTGAACGCCCCCGATCTGACGCGCGGCGTCAGTTGCGACACCCTCGGCTGCACCGGCCATCTCGCGGATGGGCGGATAGTCGCCTTTGCCCAGCGACGCGATGCCTTTGCCGAGGATTGCCTGAACGCGGCGATCGTCATCTCGCGCTACGACGCGCCGCCGGGATGCGATGCGCACGCCCTCGTCATCGACGGCAACGTGCTAGGCAAATTCGGCGCGCACGCCGTCTATGTTCAGGCTGGAAGTTTCCGGGTGACGACCGCCTATCCGGCGATCCGGCGGCCGTTCATGCCGCCGGCCCGTGATTAGTACGCAGGACTAGTACTTGCGCAGCAGGCCGACGAGGCGGCCCTGGATGCGGACGCGGTCCGGTCCGAAAATGCGCGTCTCGTAGGCCGGGTTGGCGGCCTCCAGCGCGATCGAGGCGCCCTTCTTGCGCAGGCGCTTCAAGGTCGCTTCTTCCTCATCGACGAGCGCGACCACGATGTCGCCGGTCTCGGCGGTGTCGCTCTTTCGGATCAGGACGGTGTCGCCGTCGAAGATGCCGGCCTCGATCATCGAGTCGCCGCGCACTTCGAGCGCGAAATGCTCGCCTGGCGACAGCATGTCGGGCGGGACACCGATGACGTGGCTCTGCACCTGGATCGCCTCGATCGGCGAGCCGGCGGCGATGCGGCCCATGACGGGAACCAGCACCGGCTCGTTGGAATTGGCGCTGTCCGGGGTGCGGACGCGGCCGAGGTTGCCTTCGATGACGCTGGGCGAGAAGCCGCGAGCGCGCCCGGCAGGGGCTGCGGCGACGGCCGCCTGCTGCATCGACTCGGGGAGACGGATGACTTCCAGCGCACGGGCACGGTTGGGCAGCCGCTTGATGAAGCCGCGCTCCTCCAACGCTTTGATCAGGCGATGGATTCCGGACTTGGAGCGCAAATCCAGCGCGTCCTTCATCTCGTCGAAGGAGGGCGGAATGCCGGTCTCTTTCAGCCGCCCGTGAACAAAAACGAGCAGTTCGTATTGCTTGCGCGTCAGCATCGGCGTCCCCGTTTGAAGCCGCCCGGCGGGCAGGCCCAACTCGCGGTACAAAGCAAGAACAACGTACCTGTTCTATATGTGTTCTGCAACCCCTGAAAATTCAGTAAAGCGGCGCTAGTAGTAGGCGCGCTAGGCGCGCTGGCTTTAGATGATCGTTTGAAGGCGCGTTTTGCAGGCTTTATTTGATCGCGAATGGAGCGGAAATAACGGAATCGCGCGGCGCGCGAGGTTGGCCTTTCCAAATAAAGCTGACCGAGCGAGTAAGTGCTGGGGATTGGCGGGGGAAGTGAAGGATCAGAGTTGGCCAATCAGGGGCTTTGGCCAACCCATTGGCCAACCCAAAAATAGTCTCAGGCTCGCGGGGGGTAGATCGAACGAGCCACTAGCTCGACAGCTTCCTTGGCCGTCATCCCGTGCTTGTCGGTCATCTCTCCGAACATCGCCAACGCATTACTGAAATAGACTAGAAAATCGGTCGCTCGGTCTGCTGCCAAATCTCCGTGCTCTCGCCGCACCGTAGGCTTCAGTTCTATCCATCCGCTCCTTTCAAATTGAAGGAAGATCGCCGCTACGATCTTCTCATTGGCGGCGGTCGCTAGCGGCGTTCCTGCGTGTTGTGGCGCAATCCCGCTGAGAAGATAAGAAATGGAGGATGCTGTCTCGGCGGCCACTTTGGTGGCCTGCTCATAAGGCACCGATCCCCGCTTTCGCCACATAGCGACCGTCGAAGGATTCACGCCGAGCGTGCGCGCCAGTTCGCTATCGTTCTTCAAAGCGAGCGCCGACTTCATTCTGTCCACAACCTCAGAAGCCAGCGGCGAAGCCGCCGCGGTCACGTCCGGTGATGGCAGTTTTGACTTTTTGTGACTTTTCATTCACACATTGTCATTCGAGGGTGGTTACCGGGATGGGAACTATGACGGACAAAGTTGCGGTCGTGAAGGCTCGCTTCGAGGCTGAGGGCGTTGCCATCACTACATGGGCGCGAGCCAACGGCTTCGATGCGCGCAAGGTGTATCGTGTTCTCTCTGGTGAACTGAAGTGCAAGCGCGGCGAGGTGCACCGTATCGCCGTTGCCCTTGGATTGAAGACCGAGCCCGAGACGCTACAGTTCCGGCGATAGTCCGATGCCGGTTGCGGAATGGATCGCATCGGCTCGTTTGGCGGCCCTGGCGGGGACTTCTCGCCAGGCCATTGAAAAGGCCCTTCAAACAATCGTCTTGGGCGGGCGGCCGACATGGCGCGGTGCTGCGCTGCGCATTCGAACTGTGTCCGGTCGAGGCGGCCGTGCCGGACTCCGTTATGAGGTTCTTGCCTCGTCGATGCCGGCCGACCTGCAGCAGCGGCACCGTGAGTTGCTGGCGGCCGAGATGGGCGCGATCTCGCTGCGCAGTGACCCAGACGCCAACGCATCGCGCAACTTCATTTGGCAGTTGATCGAACCTGCCGCGAGGCATCGTTCCGGCACGCGCGGGCGGGCGGGGGCCGTCGCGGAGATCACGAGCCGCACCTACCTTTTCCCTGGTGACACGACACCCCGCACGGTGAGCACCGCGACTTTGCGGCGTTGGCTGAGCCGGTACGATCGTGGGGGCCACGCCGGACTGCAGAAGCGCGCCAGGCGCGACCGAGGCGAGCGGCACGGGCTTGTTTCGCTGCGCTGGAATCGGGCAACAGCCGAGCTACCCGAGCTGGTGCGCCAGGACATCGCCGAGCAGCTGCGCATGTACGTTCGCGGGCTGTTCAAGGCGGGCGAAAGCGGTGTCAGCCTTCAACGGCTGGCGACCTTCAAACTCTGCGAGCTGACGTCACAGGCGGGCTATCGCAGCGGTGACCTAGGCGGCGTCTGTTGCGTGCCGCGAGCCTTCATCGATCCCGAGCGGGTGTACGCCAAGGTCCACGAATTCAGGACCGATCGGAAAAGCTACATGGATCACGCGGCGCCGCGCATCATGCGGACGCGCGTCGGCTTGTCGCCGATGGATTGCGTCGTCGGCGACATTCACCCGGTCGATATTCTCGTGCGCCGCAACGACGGGTCGATCGCCACTTTCCGGGCGATCGCGTGGCTGGACCTTGCCACCAATCGCGTCTGGATGGATCTCGTGCTGCTGGCAAAGGGCGAGGGCATCCGCAACGCCCATGTGATCGTCAGCTTCCGACGCATGGTCGCCGCCTGGGGTGCGCCGCGCGCGCTCTATCTGGACAACGGCAGCGAATACAATTGGGCGCCGTTCATCGACGACGCATTAAGGCTCATCGACAGGTCGAGCGGGCGCAGCTTCATCGGCGAGATTGGCGGCGGCGATCGCCTCTCCCAGATCGTGCGGGCGCTTCCCTACAACGCCTCTGCAAAGCCGATCGAAGGCATCTTTGCCGTCCTCGAACGTAACCACTTTTCGCGCGTGCCTGGCTGGATCGGCGGCGACCGTATGCGCAAGAAAAGCGCGAACGTCGGACAGGAGCCGGAGCCGTTCGACGGCTCGCCCGACGAATGCCGGGCGCTGATCCTCAGCGCCCTCGACTACTATCACAACATGCCGCAGCGCGGATCGCTGAACGGCCGCTCTCCGAACGGCGCACTCGCCGATGCGATCGCGGCGGGTTGGGGCACCGTTGCTGTCGATCCCGATGCCTTCGCGATCGCTTTCTCCACCGAGGCGCGGCGCACGGTTCAGCAAGGACGCATCCGCCACGCCGGCAAGCTCTGGACATGCCCCGAGATTGTGACGTTCCAAGGCGACACGTTGATCGTCCGCATTCCCAAATTTGAAGAATGGTCCCGCCTGCCGCTCTTCAACGAGGCGGGCGAGCTGATCGGCTTCGCGGAGCCGGACATCGCTTATGGTTTTCTGGATGACGCCGGAGCTATCGACGCGCACGCCAGAAGGAAGGCGCACCGCGGTGCGGTGATCGCGTTGGGCCGATCGGCGCCGGAAATCGATCCGCTCGCCGAGCGCGCCAAGCTGTTGAGCAACCAGCCTCCCGCGGCGGCGCCGCCGATCGTCGCGACGGTCGGGGCGAGTAGCGAGGCCGCGCGTATCGCAGCGGGCCTTCGCGAGACGCCCGCCGATCGCAAGGACCGTCGCGCGCGCGAGATCGACACCAACCAGGCTGAGGCGCTTCGGCTCGCTGAGAAGCGGCAGCGCATGGTCAATCGGGGGAAGTGAACGATGCCCTTCAATCTTCAACTGAGAGCCCTTGCTCCACCTCCAGCGGAGCGCTTCGTGAAAACGACAACCGTGCGTCTCATCGAGGCGGCATTTGAGACGGCGGTTTCCTCTCGCCTGGTTGAGCCCGTCGCGATCATCGGCGATGCCGGCGTGGGGAAGACAACAGCGCTGACGCACATCGCCGGCAAGCGCACAAAGGTCGCATTCGTCACGGTCACTCCGACGAACCGGCGTCTCAAGGCGATGCTGGCGATGGCGGTTGCCGCGTTTCGGATACCAACCGACGCGTTCTACGCGGCCGATCTCGCAAGCGCCCTCGAATATAATCTTGAGTACCTGGTAGCGGATGGCTGGTGCCTCGTCGTGGATGAGGTGCAGCTCCTTGACGCCGAGGCGGTGTTTCAGCTCTGCAAATACACTGAGCTGTTCCGCCTCCCGCTGATCCTCGCCGGCAACAGCCATTCGCTGAAGCGCACACGCGCCACCGCGTCCGCGATCGAGCAAGTCCGTAGCCGCATTGGCAGATGGGTCATCATCGACGGCGTGAGCGCTGACGACATTCGCGAGTTCGCGATCGATGCCAACGTCGAGGGTCGCGAAGCGCACGAGCTGCTGGTCCGCTACGGGCGGCAAGCATCGTTACGCGAACTGGCCCGTCTCCTGGATGAGGCCCGCACGTTCGCCGGCGAAGGCGGCTCGATCCGACTTGCGGCTCTGCACGAGGCCTTGGCGTCAATTCATGGGCCTAAGCGCACGAACGAAATTCTCAACCCGAAGGGAGATTGAACGATTGGAAGAGAAAACGGAGCTGCCCGATATCGACCATTTGACGATTGATGAACTGCGCGCGGTTGTCCATGCCCAGCACGAGACCATCAGGGCGATCGTCGCCGACAACAACGCCTTCTCCACGTACCAGGAGAAGGGCAACCAGATCTGGGCGCGACAGGTGAACAGCCGGCTTTCGGCACTGTTCGAGGCGTTCAATCACCCCGACAAAATTCAATAGCACCGGCTTAGGAGGCCACGCGACCGATGACGACGCAAGACGACTATGACGCTGACGCTCTGCTGTCCGAGCTGTTGGATGCAGTTGATGTGCTTCCGCCCCGGTGGGCGGGAACGCAATACGCCTTCGGCGCCCTAATAAATCAGCACACGCTCGGCAGCCCGAAGAGGGAGGGCGACCTGATCGCTTTTATAGCGGCCGCGTTCGAAAACACCGAAGAGCAAATGCGGCGGCTGCGTCGAGTCATCAATAAGATCGAGACTGCGCGTGGAGCACATCTGCGGGCAATGGCGATGATTTTTGAGGGCGTCGAGAAGCGCAAGGCGAAGCGAGCACCTCGGCCGAGGCAGGCGGTAGCATGACCGTGGCGCGCGCGATATCAGGTAAACAGCTGGCTCTCTTGCACGTTGCGAAGAGCCGGCTGGCTCTCGATGACGGCGACTATCGCGCGATCCTCGCAAGTCATGGTGGCGGGGTCGAGAGCGCCAGCGACCTTGATGCCGCCGGTTTCACGATGGTTATGCACCGCTTCGCCGAGCTGGGCTTTCAGTCCACTTCGGCGAAGCGGGGCTTTGGCTCCCGAGCAGGCATGGCGTCACCGCGACAGATCGGGTTGATCCGAAAGCTTTGGGCGGAGTGGTCAGAAAGCGCTCCGCAGGATGAGGCGGCAATCAATCGGTGGCTTGAACGGCACTATGCCGTCTCCGCACTCCGGTTCCTGACCGCAGGGGCGGCGAGCAAGGCAATTACCGGCCTCAAGGCGATGGCCGGCCGAAAGCAATGTAAAATCGGGCTTCGACGCGCCAGCGTCGGCCGGGCAGACAAAAGCATCGCCGTAAAACGGGTTTAAAACAGGCTGGGCCGGCTCGGGTGGTCGCGCTAGTACGATGTGCCCGCGTGGGCTGGGCCGCATCCTAAGGGCCCGCGCGGAGCGGCGGAGCGATGCGGCGCTCTAGACCTTGGGTTCTCCTACTCGACAGTAGCCTGACAGTTGTCGGGCTGACACGCGCGCATTTGGCGCGATAAGTCTGGGCCATGTCGGTAGGACACCTTTCTGGCTCAACTCGGACGAACGTGGCGCGGCAACGCCAGCCGGCCATCAGCTCTAGATGCGTAAGGATCACCCTCGCCGAGATTGCGCGCGTCGTCGGTCCTTCCGCGGCCGACGCGCTTCTGACGGCTCGCGGTGGCACTCGCATTTACATCCCAACGGTGCGCCGCCTGGAGAGCAGTCATTGGCTGGTTGGCCTGCTCGGACAGGACGAAGCGACAAAGCTCTGCCGGAATTTCTCGCCCTACCTCGGGGGCTACGTGAATCTGCAGTCTCGCTATTCCTTCCATCAATTTGAACGTTGGCTGGCCGTGCGCGACATGACCCGACGTGGAGAGAGTGCGCGCGTGATCGCTCGCCACTTCGGCGTCACCGAACGGACCATTACGCGGATCAGAACGCGGCTACGCGAGGAAAAGGAATTGCCATGATCATCAATAAAGAGACTCTCAGCGCACTCTTCACGGGGTTTAAGACCGCCTTTAGCATTGGGGTGACTTCGGCGCCCTCGGTGTATCGCGAGATCGCGATGGTCGTGCCGTCTAATACTCGCGAAGAGATTTACGGCTGGCTCGGTCAGTTCCCTGGAGTGCGCGAGTGGATCGGGCCGCGCCAAATCAAGAATCTTTCGGCCCACAGTTTTTCCATCGTGAACCGTCTGTTCGAATCCACGATCGAAGTTCCGCGAACGGACATCGAAGACGACCGGCTTGGCGTCTTCGCGCCTATCGCTCAGGAACTCGGCAGGGCAGCCGCCGACCATCCCGACCAGTTGGTGTTCTCGCTGCTTGCGAGCGGCTTCACCACGAAGTGCTACGACGGCCAGAGCTTCTTCGATACCGACCATCCCGTTGGATTGAACGGCCAGTCGCCCGTTGTTTCCGTAAGCAACTTTCAGGATGGCGCCGGGCCGGCGTGGTTCCTTCTGGACACCACCCGCGCGATGAAGCCGATCATCTACCAGGAGCGCATCCCTTATAAACTCACCCAGCTCGACGACGACAGCGACAAGGAAGTGTTTCTCAACGATCGGTTCGTTTACGGCACTCGCGGACGCTCCAACGTTGGTTTCGGCCTGTGGCAGCTGGCCTATGCTTCGAAGGCCGCTCTGACGCCGGCAAACTATGAAGCGGCCCGTGCGGCGATGGCGACCATTACGGGCGATGAAGGGCGGCCGTTGAACGTGAAGCCAAACATTCTTGTCGTGCCGTCATCGCTGGAAGGTGCGGCGATGCGGCTGCTCAACAATGGCACCCGTATCGAGCTTGTCGGCGATGACGACACGCCGGTCGCAATTCAGAACGAGTGGGCGGGCACGGCCAAGCCGATCGTCACCGCCTGGTTGGGCTAGTCGGAAAACTCTGTTTCGGCGTGCCGGGTTCCTTGACGAGGGGAAGCTGACGCCGAAAACGACGAGCCGGAACAGAGAGGAGAGCGGAGCGATGGTTGAGGGTTCCGAATGACGACCGTCGCTCCATTCTCCACGTCTTGTGCGCGCCAGCTGTCGCAACAAACGCGAGGAACAACGCTGTGTTCACTTTGACGACTAATTTGGCGTTCACCCATGCGGTGTCTGTCAACGTTCCCTCGAATGGCGGATTCCGCGTCGAGACATTCAAGGCGACGTTTCGAGTGCTCTCCGTCGATGAAGTTGCGCAATTCGCCCCCTCATCGTCAGCGGACACGAGGAAATTTCTGCAGGCCGCGATTATCACCCTCGACGATCTGGTTGACGACGCCGGCGTTGCTATCCCTTACAGCGACTCTTTGCGTGATCAGGTGATCGACCTGCCGTTCGCACGACTGGCGCTTATTCACACCTACATAGAAGCGGTGACGAAAACGCGCGTAGCTAGAAATTCCTCACGATGACCATGCGCCTCTCGCTTATCATCAATGGCGACGCCACCGGCGCAGCCAAGGCAGCTAACACGGCCGCCGCGGCGATTGAAAATGTTGGCAAGGCGTCGGTCGCTGGAACTCGCGCGATCGAGGCGCAATCGTCTGCGATGTCGTCACGCTGGCAACAGGCGGCGGGCGCCGCCGGTGTCGCAAGCCAGGCGTTCAAACTCAACTCCTTCCAGATGCAGAACATGGCGTTCCAGATGAACGACATGGCAACGATGCTTGCCAGCGGGCAAAGCCCGTTCGTCATGCTAATGCAGCAAGGGATGCAGATCAGCCAGATATTTGGACCAGGCGTCGGCGTTGCTGCGGCTCTAAAGGGAGTTGGTGCCGCGCTCCTCTCATTTGTCACCAATCCGCTGAACTTGGCGGTTCTGGCATTTGCCGCGGCCGGCGGCGCGGCCTCATTGCTGTTCCGAACGATCGCGGGAGGCAGCGAGAGTGCAAGCGATGCCCTTCAACGGCACGAGGATTTGGTCAAGGCGGTGCGTGAGCAGTACCAGCTCGCCGGTGGCGCAGCGGAAGACTGGGGTAAGAAGATCGCGGGCGTCACCCTGCTGCAGGCCCAGCAGGATTTGGACACCCAACAGCGTAACTTCGCGGCGGCGCGCGGCGCCCTCGCACAATCGTCACTCGACTTCCGGGGTCAGGTTGTCGGGCGACCTTACGCTGAGGAATTGCAGGCTCTATTTAATCTCAATCAACAAGCCGCCCGTGGTGCGATCACGATCGAAGCGTATCGCGCGAAACTCGACGCTATCGGTACGGCGTCGTCGTATGAGCCGGTGAGGCGCTACGCCGTTCAATTGCAGAACGCCAGCGACAATGCGCTGGCCTTTTCAGGTCGAGTGCAGGACGCGCAAAAGGCGATCGACGCTCTGAACGGCACGATGCAAAAAGCGTCCGGCATGGACAGTTTGCGCGCGCAGCTCGCAGGCGTCAGCGGCCAGATGTCAAAGGGTCTGCAGAGTCGTTTCGAAGATGCGTTTACGCCCCGTAAGTCACAGGATGTTCCTGCCCCCGCTAAGATTGGTCCGCCGATCTCACTCGTGGATTTCGGGGCTGCAACAAGCGCGGTATCGGCCTTGAACGAAAAGCTGAGCGTTGGCCGTGATCTCGTATCCGGCTTTGTTGGAGGGCTCCGTGCTGACGCAAAAGCCGGGGTGTCTGCGATCGACGCTCTCGGGAATGCTTTCGGTCGCCTTGGCGATCGTCTTTTGGACATGGCTCTCGATCAGGCGATCGACGGCCTCTTTGCCAAGCTGGCTGGGTCGTCTTCCTACATGGGCGGCTCGATACTCGGCGGCGTCGGATCGGCAGCAACAGGCTACGCGTGGGGCGGTTTAAACGCAGCTGGCGGGATGTTGAGAGGACCAGGGACGGGCACCTCGGATAGCATCGTTGCGCGCGTTTCGAACGGGGAGTTCATCGTCAATGCGGCGGCGACGGCGCGCCACCGGCCGATGCTCGAAGCAATCAACAATTATCCGCCCCTGCAGCGGTTCGCCGATGGCGGCTACGTTGGCGCGGACGCCGCGTTTGGCAGCGGTTCGGCACGTGGTGGGCCGCCTTGGAAACTTGAGATCGTCAACGAGAGCGGCTCGCCAGTGAAGGACGGGGGAGTGCGCAACGAAGGCGGCGTCAACATTCAACGTATCGTCATCGCTGCTGTCACGGAGGACATCCAGAGCGGTGGGAGTCTAGCCCGCACGATAGAGGGCACTTACAACATGCGGCGCCGCACTCGATGAGCCCGAACCGCTCATTGCGCCTTCGGGCTTCCAGCGTCGGACTATGGGCTAAGGCGTGACGACAGGAACGGCGATAGCAATTTGTTCTGGGCAGCAGTTGCCGGCCGGGCCGCCGGATTGGATACAGCTCACGCCTGTCGGGCAGATTACAACGGTTGATGGGCGTGGCCCATACAACCTCGTTTCGCCGGCGAGGGTCGCGAGTGAGAGTCTCGCCGCGACTGATCGCCTTCTTATTGACGAAAACCACGCCACCGACCTTGCAGCATCTAAGGGAGCGTCGGCGCCGGCTCGTGGTTGGATCGTCGCGCTTGAACCGCGCGCTGACGGAATATGGGGTCGGGTAGAATGGACAATCAGCGGCGCCAAGTTGCTAGCCGACCGTGCCTACCGCTTTATCTCGCCTGTCATAGCCGTCACGGCAGATGGCACGATCGAGCGAGTGTTGCGAGCCTCGCTAACTAACGTTCCAAACATTAGGGGGATGGCAGCTCTGAATCACCTGCTGGCCGGCGCTGATGAGACGCCGCCGCTTTCCGACTTTGAGCGACAGCTAGCGCGGCGCCTCGGCATACCTGAGGCCGCCTTTGCGGTGGCGCTTGCGGCCGGTCGGGCGAACGGCAGCACGAACCCCTGACCTCGCCAAATGCGATCTGATGGCGACGGCTTCCATTCGTTCCCGCATAAAACCGGCTGTTCCCGCTCCAAACGATCAATCAAACCCAGCAACGGTCAGTTAAAGAAAGCACATCCACCGTTTCCCGTGCGATATCTCGCCGGGGACAACAGGGGCGACTCAACCATGGCTGATACTTCGGCGAGCCCGGGCACCGTGCGGTGGCTCGGGGTGGCGTTCATTGTGTTCGCGATCGCGTTCAATCTGCCGTTCTCCTACCTCGGCGCGAACTTCAACTATCCGGCGATCCTCCGGGAGCCGGTCGGGACGATCCTGACGGCGTTTACGGCGGGCGGGACGGGGCTGGTCCTCGCGTGGTTCGGGTTCATGGTGGCGGCGCTGGTGCTGGCGCCGGTCGCAGTCGGAATTGCCAAGGTTACGCAACGGGTTGGCAATGCGGCCTATGCCGTGGCGGGGCTCGGGATCGCGGCGGGATTGGCGCAGGCGATCGGGCTGTCGCGTTGGATTTATGCGGCGCCGGGACTGGCGGCCGAGTGGAATGCGGCGGCCGATCCCGCGGCAAAAGCTGCGGTGGAACAACTGTTCACGACGCTGCACCAGTTTGCCGGCGTGGGCGTCGGCGAGGCGATCGGGCAGTCGCTGACGGCGTTCTGGGTTATCGGCGTGGCGCTCGCACAATCGAGCCATCCGCGGTTCGGGGCGGCGGTCGCAAGCCTCGGAATTATCACGGGAATCATCCTGATCCTCGGTCTGGCCGAGGGGCTGGCGACGGCGATCCCGTTCAGCGTCGGGATACTCGGATTGGCCGCGCTGGTCGGGTTCGTGCTGCTGTCGCTGTGGCTGGTCTGGACGGGGATACTCTGCATCCTGCGGCCAGCGACTGCCTAGCCGGGCAGGGCTCCGAGGTAGCGTGCGGTCATCGCCTGCATCATCCGGCGATAGGTCCACCAGGCCAGCGCATTGAGGCCGAGGCGCGCCGCAAGCGCGCTCGGCACGATGTAGCGGAAGTAGAGGCGAAGCAGGTCGCGCTCCGCGCCGCGGCGCGCGATCTCGGCAAGGATAGCCGGCGCCGTCGCGTAATAGCGGGCAATGTCGCGCCGGCCTTCCGGCGACTTGGCCATGACCGTATCGCGGAAATGGCGGAGCGTGGTGAGTTCGGCGCAGTCGTCGGGCAGGCCGATCATCGTGCAGCATGCCGTGGTGATGAAGCAGCTGCCCTGGCCGGAGCCTGAACTCGAGGGCGCCGAGAAGCCGGAGGGAGCGCCGGCCGACGGGTTGCCCAAGCCGCGGACGTTGTAGTTGTAGTCGGGGATCGCCTTCATCGCCGCCATCGCGTCGGCCGCGCCGGTGAGGTCGATATCGTAGACGACGAGGTCGTTCGCGGTGAACACGACCTTGAGATTCGACGCCGTCGTGAGCCCCGCAAGATTTTCGCCGAAATACGTCGCGAGGTCGCGATCTTCCGAGCCGGCGGTGGTGAAGGCATCGACCTCGCGACCGTCGATGACGACACGGGTCTCGGAGCCGCCGAGAAGCGATCCGTTCTGGCCGATCGAAAGCTTGCCGGCGTAGCTGCTATTGCCGGAGAAATATTCCAGCTTCAGGTCTGCCGAGCCGCGGATGCCATCCCTGCTGCCACTGGCGACTCGGGTGGCAGCAGGCAGCAACGTCGCGTTGGAGACGTTGGCGATCGATACGACATGCCAGTTGCCATAGTCGCGGACGACCGGTGCGCTCGGGTCGCCCGTGATGCCTTCGGGTGGCGGCATCTCGGTGGTGTGGGTCGCGAACTGGGCACGCGCGGCAAGCGGCACACCGGCGACGGTGAGGCTCAGCATCGCGAGAAACCGGCGCCGCGTCGTATGCAGCATAGTCGTGCCCCCCTTATCAACGCAGAATAGCAATCCGCATCGGCGCGGCAAAGTCACGCTTAGCGGAGGCGGATGATCCGGCAGGCGTCGCCGGCCTTCGCGGCCGGGGCGTTCACGGCGCGGACAAGCAGGCAGTCGGCGGCAGCCAGGACCGATAGTTGCGACGAATCCTGCCGCGGCAGCGGCGTGACCAGCGGCAGGTCGTCGGCCTGCGTCAGGGTCGCCCGGACATAATCCTGGCGGTGGTCGTTGGCAGCGATGTTCACCGCGAGCACCGCCGGCTCGCTGCGGTCGCGGAGCGGGCGACCGAGCAGGGTGTCGACCAGCGGCGCGAGGAAGAGAAGTGCGCAGACGAGGCTCGACACCGGGTTGCCAGGCAGGCCGAGGACGCGCATCGCGCCGATGCGGCCGAACATCAGCGGCTTGCCCGGGCGCATCGCGATCTTCCAGAAGTCGAGCGCCATGCCGCGAGCGGCGAGCGCCTTGCCAACCAGATCGTGGTCGCCGACGGAGGCGCCGCCGAGCGTCATCAGGATATCGGCGGGGAGCGACACCGCCTGATCGATGGCGCGTTCCGTGTCGGCAAGGTTGTCGCCGACGATGCCGAGATCATAGGGCTCGCCGCCGATGGAGCGGATGTACGCGGCAAGGCCCGGGGCGCTGGCGGCGATGATCTGGTCGCCGGTCGGCATCGTGCCGGGCGGCACCAGTTCGTCGCCGGTGGAGACGATCGCGATTTTGGGACGGCGGCGGACGGGCAGCGTGGCGTGGCCCATGGCGGCGGCGAGCGCCAGCTCGCGGGAGGCGAGGTCGCGGCCGGCGTAGAGCAGCACGGCGCCGGTCTTGAAATCGAGCCCGGCGGGGCGGACGTAGCGGCCGGCGGCGACGCCGGCGCGGGCGACGACGGCGCTCGTTTCCAGTGCCTCGGCATCTTCCTGGATCAGGATGGCGTCGGCGCCTTCCGGCACCGGCGCGCCAGTGAAGATGCGGACGGCGTCGCCCGGGCCGACCTTACCGGCGAAGCCGGCACCGGCGGCGGACATGCCGAGGAGACGCAGCCGCACCGGCGGCGCGGCGATATCGGCGACGCGGACGGCGTAACCGTCCATGGCCGAGGCGGGGAAGGGGGGCTGGGTGCGGAGCGCGGCGAGCGGCGCGGCGAGCGTGCGGCCGTCGGCGGCGTCGAGCGGCACGGTCTCGGCATCGATCGGCACCGCGCCCGCAACGATGCGGGCGATGGCGTCATCGACGGAGAGGAGATCAGCCATTGGGCTTTGGAGCGCGGTCGATCCCCTCCCGCCCTCCCCCTTGCAGGGGGAGGAGTCCGCCGACCGCGTTTGGGACGAAGAACTCCTCCCCATGAAAGGGGGAGGCAGGGAGGGGATCACTTTCTCCTGGCGCACTCACGTCCGTTTCCACACGCCGGACTTGCCGCCGCGCTTCTCTGTCAGACGAATGCCCGTGATCTCGAGGTCGCGGTCGCCGGTCGACTTCGCCATGTCGTAGATCGTCAGGCAGGCGACGCTGACGGCGGTGAGCGCCTCCATCTCGAAGCCGGTCTGGCCGCTGCCCTTGACGGTGGCGCGAAGGCGCAGGCCGGGGATACGGGTATCGCTTTCGATCTCGATATCGATCGAGCTGGTCAGCAGCGGATGGGTGAGGGGGATCAGCTCGTGCGTCCGCTTAGCCGCCATGATGCCGGCGAGGCGGGCGGTGGCGATGACGTTGCCCTTGCGCTCGCGGGCGAAATCGTCGGAGACGACGAGCGCCAGTGTCGCCGGATGCATCGCGACCTGGCCCTCGGCGACGGCGACGCGTTTGGTCACGCGCTTGCCGCCGACATCGACCATGCGGACGTTGCCGGTCTTGTCGACGTGGCTGAGCGCCTTCGCCACCGGCTACTCCGCGGCGACAGTGGCGGGCGTGAGCAGGCGGCGGGTCGCATCGGCGACATCGGCTTCGCGCATCAGGCTTTCGCCGACGAGATAGGCGCCCATGCCGGCGCGCTTCAACCGCGCGATGTCGGTCGGCGTGGAGATGCCGCTTTCGCCGACCAGCACGCGATCCTTCGGCACCAGCGGCGCCAGCGTCTCGCTGACTGTCAGCGACGTGACGAAGGTGTGGAGGTCGCGGTTGTTGATGCCGATCAGGCGCGATTTCAGCTTCAGGCCGCGCGCCAGCTCGGCTTCGTTGTGGACCTCGATCAGGACGTCCATGCCATGCGCCAGCGCGGCGTCCTCCAGCGCGTGCGCCTCGGCGTCGGTGACGCCGGCCATGATGATGAGGATGCAGTCCGCGCCCCAGGCACGGGCCTCGTCGACCTGATACGGCTCGTAGAGGAAGTCCTTGCGCAGCGCCGGCAGATCGACAGCGGCAAGGGCGGCGACGAGATACTCCGGCGCGCCCTGGAAGAATGGTGCGTCGGTCAGCACCGACAGGCAAGCGGCGCCGCCATCCTTGTAGGCGCGGGCCAAAGCGGGCGGATCGAAGTCGGCGCGGATCAGGCCTCGCGACGGGCTGGCCTTCTTGATCTCGGCAATCAATGCAGGCTTGCCGGCGCCAATCTTCTTTTCCAACGCGCGCAGGAAGCCGCGCGGCGGCGGCGCGGCCTTGGCGCGCTTGGCGATCTCGGCCGGCGACACCTTCGCCTTGGCGGCGGCGATCTCGGCGCGCTTGCTGATCTCGATTTTCTTGAGGATGTCGGCCATGGCGTCAACCGTTCGAGGTCGCGACGAGGCGGTCGAGCCGCTCGGTCGCCTTGCCGGCGTCGATGGTGGCGGCGGCCAGTTCGGCGCCTTCGGCGAGATTGCGCGCGAGGCCGGCGACGACGAGCGCGGCGCCGGCGTTGAGCAGCACCGTGTCGCGGTAGGCATTGCGCTCGCCGTCGAGCACGGCGCGGAGCGCCTCGGCGTTGCGGGCAGAGTCGCCGCCCTTGATCTCGGCCAGCTCGCGCGGGCGCAGGCCCGCGTCATCGGGGCGGATCGTAAAGACGCGCACGGCGCCGTTCTCGATCGCGGCGACCTTGGTGTCGCCGGCGGGCGAAATCTCGTCGAGGCCGCCGTGGCCGTGGACGACCCAGGCGCGCTCGGCGCCGAGGCCCATCAGCACGTTGGCCAGCGGCTCGACCCAATCGGGCGAATAGACGCCGAGCAGATATTTCTTCACGCCGGCCGGGTTGGACAGCGGGCCGATCAAGTTGAACACCGTGCGGATGCCGAGCTCGGCGCGCGCCGGGCCGACGTGCTTCATTGCCGAATGATGCGCCGGTGCGAACATGAAGCCGATGCCGGCTTCGCGGATGCACTTCGAGATCAGCTCGGGGCCGATGTCGATCTTGACGCCCAGCGCGGTCAGCGTATCGGCGGCGCCAGACTTGGACGACAGGTTGCGGTTGCCGTGCTTGGCGACCGGCACGCCGGCGCCGGCCACGACGAAGGCCGAGGCGGTCGAGATATTGTAGCTGCCCGAGCCATCACCGCCGGTGCCGACGACGTCCATCGCGTTCGGCGGCGCTTCGACCTTCGTCATCTTGTCGCGCATGGTGGCGACGGCGCCGGAGATTTCGTCGATGGTCTCGCCGCGCAGGCGCAGCCCCATGAGGAACGCGCCGATCTGCGCCGGGGTCGCCTCGCCCGACATGATGACGCCGAAGGCTTCGCGGGATTCATCCTGTGTCAGCTTCGCGCCGGAGGCGACCTTGCCGATGGCGGCTTTGAGGTCAGCCATGTCAGGCGACCGACCGCAGGGCGCGGTGCTTCCTGTTCCAGTCGGCGGCGATGTCGAGGAAATTTTTCAGGACCAGGTGGCCGTGCTCAGAGGCGATCGACTCCGGATGGAATTGCACGCCGTGGACCGGGTACGTGCGGTGCATGGCGCCCATGACGACGCCGTCGTTGGCGGTCGCGGTGACTTCCAGCACCGGCGGCATCGTCTCCGGGGCGACCTGCAGGGAGTGATAGCGCGTCGCGTTGAAGTTGCCGTTGATGCCGCGGAAGACGCCACGGCCGTTGTGCGTGATCTCGGAAAGCTTGCCGTGCATCTGGGTCGGCGCGCGCGTGACCGTGCCGCCGTAGACCTGGCCCATCGCCTGGTAGCCGAGGCAGACGCCGAAGGTCGGGATGTCGGCGCCGACCGTTTCGATCAGCGACAGGCAGATGCCGGCCTCGTTCGGGGTGCAGGGGCCCGGCGAGATGACGATCGCGTCCGGGTCCATCGCTTTGACCTCGGCGACGCTGATCCTGTCGTTGCGGCGCACGGTGACCTTCGCCCCAAGCTCGCCGAGGTAGTGGACGAGGTTGTAGGTGAAGCTGTCGTAGTTATCGATGACGAGGACGTTCATGGCGTTGTCGTGTCTCATTTTGTTGCCGGCGATGCAACAGCGGACGGCTTGACAAACCGGCTTCAGGTTCTTCGTATGTTCTTGGGCTGGGGGACGTCAATTGAAGGTTCGCGAGGCGATCCGGCTGATCGAGGATGACGGCTGGTTTCTCATTGTCACCCGCGGAAGCCATCGGCAGTACAAGCACCTTCGCAAGCCGGGGCGTGTTACGATTGCCGGAAAGTCATCGGACGATCTTTCACCGGGAACGCGGAATAGCATCTTGAAGCAGGCTGGCCTTACGGAGACGAAGTAGTGCGCTACGCAGTGGTGATCGAGAAGGCGGGCGACAACTATTCGGCCTACGTGCCCGACCTGCCGGGGTGCGTCGCCACCGGCGATACGGTTGCCGAGGTTGAGAAGACAATCGGCGAGGCGATCCGGCTGCATATCGACGGCTTGAAGGAGGATCGGCTCCCGATTCCGCCGCCGAGTGCGCGAGCGGAGTACGTCGAGGCGTAGGCTTCCGCTACTGCCCCCGTCCAACCCCTGACGCAAACCGCACTGCTTCCTCGGCCGCCCTGAAAAGCGCGCGGGCCTTGGCGACGCACTCGTCGTGTTCTTTTTCCGGCACCGAGTCCGCCACCACGCCGGCGCCGGATTGCACGTACATCTTGCCGTCCTTCACGATCGAGGTCCTGAGCACGATGCAGGTGTCCATGTCGCCGTCGGCGGTGAAGTAGCCGACGCAGCCGGCGTAGATGCCGCGCTTGTCGACCTCGAGTTCGTCGATGATCTGCATGGCGCGGACTTTTGGCGCGCCCGATACGGTGCCGGCGGGGAAGCCAGCGACCAGCGCGTCCAGCGCATCGTGCGGGGCGGCAAGCTTGCCGATCACGTTCGAGACGATGTGCATGACGTGGCTGTAGCGCTCGATGAAGAACTGGTCGGTGACCTTCACCGTGCCGATCTCGGCGACGCGGCCGACATCGTTGCGGCCGAGGTCGAGCAGCATCAGGTGCTCGGCGCGCTCCTTGGGGTCGGCGAGGAGCTCGACCGACAGCGCCTTGTCGATCTCGGGCGTCTCGCCGCGCGGGCGGGTGCCGGCGATCGGGCGAATGGTGATCTCGCCGTCGCGGGCGCGCACGAGAATCTCGGGGCTCGAGCCGGCCAGCGCGAACTCGCCGAAGTCGAGGTAGTAGAGGAACGGCGACGGGTTGGTGCGGCGGAGCGCCCGGTAGAGCGCGAACGGCGGCAGGTCGAACGGCGCCTCGAAACGCTGCGACAGCACGACCTGGAAGATGTCGCCGGCGGCGATGTATTCCTTCGCGCGGCGCACCATGCCGAGATATTTTTCGCGTGGCGTGTTGGACTGCACCGCGATGTCCATGTCGACGGGGCCGGCGTCGGCGGATTTGTCGAGCGGCGTGTCGAGGCGGTCGACGACGGCCATCAGGCGGTCGATGGCGCGGGCGTGGGCCTGATCGGCGCGGATGCCCTTGGCGGGGCGCGCGGCGGAGACGATGGTGACCTCGTCCTTGACCGCGTCGAAGATGACGATGGTGGTCGGGCGAAACAGGATCGCGTCGGGCAGGCCGAGCGGGTCGGGATTGGGGGCGCCGAGGTCCTCCATCTGGCGAACCATGTCGTAGCCGAGGTAGCCGAAGACGCCGGCGGCCATCGGCGGCAAGCTGGCCGGCAGGCGGATGCGGGATTCGCCGATGACGCGGCGGATGGCGGCGAGCGCCGGCTCGGCCATCGGCTCGTACGTTTCGCGCGATGTCTTCGGGTCGTTGTTGATCTCGGCGCGGTCGCCGAAGGCGCGAAAGATCATGTCGGGCTCGATGCCGATGATCGAGTAGCGGCCGCGCACGGCGCCGCCCTCCACCGACTCGAGCAGGAAGCAGTCCTTGCGGCCGGCGGAGAGCTTCAGCATGGCGCTGACCGGCGTCTCGAGATCGGCGACCAGACGCGTCCACACGACCTGCGCCTCGCCGGCGTCGTAGCGGGCGGCAAACTCGGGGAGGGCCGGCTCGATCAGCATGTCGGTCGCCGCCCCATGCCCGGCTACTGTGTCGCGGTGTCGGTCCCGCCGATCACCGACTGGAGGGCGACCTGGTTGAAGGTCACCTTGGTCTGGGACTGGAGCTGGCCGACGTAGAGCGTCAGGAAGGCGTTGATGAACTGGCTGTCGAGCAACTGCTTGCTGTCGGCGAGGTCGGCGGCGGCCGGATCGAACGGCGGGATGACGATGTTGTCGACGCGCAGCACCAGCCGGGTGAGCGGCTGGGTGCCCTCGGCCATCGCGGCGCTGCCCTGCGGGCCACCGAAGGCAGCGGCGATGGCGGCCTCGGAAAGATCCGGAGTCGCCTTCGTCGCGCGGGTCAGCTTGGCCGCGGTCTTGACCGTGGCGCCAAGGTCGGTGGCGATCTTCTGGATGTCTTCCTTGTTCTCCAGCCGCTGCTTGGCGCTGACCGCCGCGTCGTCGAGCTTCCGCTGGCGCTCGGCGTCCTTCCAGGCCGCGACGACCTTGTCGTGGACCTCCGAGAGGGCGCGGTCGCGCGGCGCCGTGGTGCCGGTCACGGCGTACCAGACATAGGCGCCCTCCGGCGTCTGGATCGGGTCGTTCTGGTCGCCGACCGGGGCCTGGAGGGCCGCGACCAGCAGGCCGCTCGGCAGGTTGGCGACCGGGTTGTCGCTGCCGTCCTTGCCCGATTCATCGACCGCCGGCACGGTCACGACCTTGAGGCTGTATTTGGCGGCAACGTCGGCGAGCGCGTCGCCGCCGGAGCGGGCGTCTTCGATGGCGTCGTGGGTGGCGGTCACCTCGGTGGTGGCGCGCTGGGCCGCGATCTCCTTCTTGATGTCGGCCTTGGCCTCGTCGAAGGTCGTGGTCTTGGCGGCGTCGATCTCGCTGACGCGCAGGATCGCAGGGCCGAACTGGCCCTCGACCACCGGGGTCGGCACGTTGAGCGTGGCGGCGAAGGCGGCGTCGGCGATCTTCGGATCGACGATCTTGTCCTTGGTGACGAGGCCGAGGCTGATGTCCTCGGGCTTGAGGTTGCGCTCGGCCATGACGGCGTCGAACAGCTTGCCGCCGGCGAGCGCGGCGGCGGCCGCATCGGCCTCGGCGCGGTCCTTGAACACGATCTGATCGACCTTGCGCTTCTCGGGCGTGGCGAAGCGGGCGGCCTGCGCGTCGTAGGCCTTCTTGGCATCCTCGTCGGTGACGGCGGCGAGGTCGGTCACGTCGGCGGCGGTCAGGGCGAAGTAGGTGATGGCGCGAAGCTCGGGCGCCTTCCACTCATCCTTGTGAGCGGCGAAGTACGTGTTGAGGTCGGTCTCGCTCGGCTCCGGTATCTCGGCGGCGAGCGGGGCGGAGAGCGGGATGTAGCTGATGTCGCGCTCTTCGCTCTGGTAGTCGTGGACGGCGCGCAGATACGCGGCCGGCGCGCTGACGCCGCCGCCGAAAGCCTGCGCAAGCTGGGAGCGGATGAGCTGCTTGCGCTGGTTCATGATGTAGTCGTCCTCGGTGTAGCCGATGGACTGGACCAACTGCTGCAGCACGCGGCGGTCGAAGACGCCGCCAGCGCCGGCGAATTGCGGATTGGAGGCGATAACGCGCGTCAGCTCGGTGTTGGAGACGCCGAGGTTCATCTTCTCCGAGGCATTATCCAGCGTCGCCTGGCTGACCAACTGGCTGATCACCTGGTTCTGCACGCCGACCTGGCGGGCCTCGTCCGGCGTCAGGGCGCGGCCGACCTGCTGGCTCAGCGCCTGCGTCGACTGGGTGAAGGCGCGCTGGAAATCGACGGTGGTGATCGGGACGTTGCCGACGAGCGCGACGTCGTTGGAATGGAAGCCGTTGAACACGTCGTTCACGCCCCAGGCCGCGAAGCTCAGGACCAGGAGGCCCATCAGCAACTGGGCGGCCCAGCCGGTGGCGTATTTGCGCAGACCATCAAGCATCGGAAAGTCCTCGGGACCGCGCCAGGTTAGCCGGCGGCCGGTTTTCGGGCGCGGATAATAGGGAGGGGGCTATCCCGCCGCAAGGCGCGATAACATTGATTTTTCGAAGGGTTTTGGCGCGCTACGCGGCGGTGGAACGGGCCGGCGGCTTGGCCCATTTGTCGATCAGCGGGACCGAGCGGACGTACTGCGGAACATGATGCAGCGTGGCGCCCAGTGCCGCCGCCGCCCGCCACGGCCAGCGCGGGTCGGCAAGGATGGCGCGAGCGAGCGCGATCATGTCGGCCTTGCCGTCGCGCAGGATTTGCTCGGCCTGGTGGGGATCGTCGATCATGCCGACGGCGCGGGTCGGGATGCCGGCATCGCGGCGGATGCGCTCGGCGAGGTGGACCTGATAGCCCGGACCGAGCGGCACCTTCTGGGCCGGATCGACGCCGCCGGAGGAGGAGCAGATGTAGACGACGCCGGCCTGCTTGAGGGCGCGGGCGACGACCACGGCCTCGTCGGGGTTGAAGCCACCCTCGACCCAGTCGGTGACGGACAGGCGCGCGCCGACGGGGAAGCCCAGCGGCACAGCGGTCTTCACCGCCGCGACGATGGCGAGCGCCAGGCGCATGCGGTTTTCCAGCGAGCCGCCCCAATGGTCGGTGCGGTGGTTGGCGCGCGGCGAGAGGAATTCGTGGACCAGATAGCCGTGGGCGAAGTGGAGCTCGATGAAGTCGAAGCCGGCGCGCACGGCACGCTTCGCCGCCGCCGCGAACGCGGCGATGGTGTGCTCGATGCCGGCCTCGTCCAGCGCATGGGGCACGTGCCAATCGGCGTAGGGGAGCGCCGACGGCGCCACCGTCTGCCACGG